>JARFQY010000190.1 GCA_029287535.1 Filomicrobium sp. | reverse complement strand
CTCGACCCCAGGTACTTATTGATCGTCTTCGCTTTCGCGGCTGACTCAACGATTACGACGTTCATGAGCGACTTTCACGACTGGGCAAGCCCGCGGCTATGCCCGGATCAAAAAGGAAATTTCGGTGGGAAGCTACGTGCTCTACCCGCATTCAGACCGCACCCCGTCCCCCCATTTCAGAAAGTTGGCCTCAAGGGATCAGTGCTTCAGTCTGGCCGCCGGAAGATGGTGGATCGGTGTTGCGCTGTCAAACGCGACTGGTTGATACACCAAAAAAGGGTGACACAGAATATTGCAACTTTTAATTGATTTAGCTAAGGTTAGGCGGGGTGCGGATTTTCACTTGTCTGGGGACACTCAAGTGCACGAACGCCGAAGTAAACGTGACGCCAGCCTGCGCCGCCCGGTGCCGCTGAAGATGGATTCAAGCACGATGTGCTCAGAAGAGGAATTTGACGAGTATATTGCCGATATGATGCTGCAGCTGGCGCGAATGGCCGCACAGGCGGGGCATGCCTCAATCGCAGAACAGCTGATGTCGATGCACATATCCTTCACCGGCGATTGACGGTGACATGGCGTCATCATGAGTGGGGGCGTGTCGACAGAGATACAAGCTGTGCCCCGTGGCGCTCGGTAAGGCCGGCAAGATCAAGTTCGATCAGGACACTACGGATGGTACGGATGTCCAGTCCGGTCGCACGTACGATGTCGTCTATGGCTACAGGTGCCGGACCCAGCATCGCCATGACGCTGGCCCTGTCCCCCGAATCTGGGTCGGTCACGGGGTGAATGGCCGGGCTGTCGAAGACCGCGTCCTCCATGACAACCTCTCGAAACTCCCCGGGCGAGCCGGTCATCGGCGCCAATGACTCCAGGATGTCGCTTGGTTCGGTCACCAATGTCGCACCATTCTTCAACAGGAAATTGGTCCCCTCCGCGCGCGGGTCCAGCGGATTTCCCGGAATTGCGAACAGCGAACGATTTTGCTCGGCCGCCTGTCGCGCCGTCGTTAGAGTGCCCGACCGGCGCGCTGCTTCCACCACCAGAATACCCAGCGAGATTCCCGATATCAGCCGGTTGCGCCTTGGAAAATCCCGTCCTCGCGGCTGGAAACCGCACGGCATTTCCGAAACCAGACAGCCTGTTTCCGCGATCTGTTCGTGCAGCCCGGCGTTTTCGGGCGGATAAACGATATCAAGGCCGCCCGCCAGCACCGCGACAGTCCCCGTTTCAAGCGAGGCTTCGTGCGCGGCACTGTCGATACCCCGCGCCAGACCGGAAACCACGATTAGTCCGGCCCTGCCAAGTCCTCGTCCAAATATCGACGCGAGCTTGGTTCCTGCCGCGGACGCCTGCCGCGCCCCGACAATACCGACGCTCGGTGCGCTAAGCAGCTCAGTGTTGCCTCTGACATAAATCAACGGAGGCGGAAAATCGATTTGGGCAAGCCGCTGCGGATAGCCGGGCTCGATCGTGAAAATCGGCTGGGCGCCATGGCGCGCGGCGGTCTCCAGCTCGTCCAGAGCCTTTTCAACGGGACAAATGTGGACCGGTTTGCCGCGCCCTGCCTTGCGGCTCAGATGAGGCAGTGCATCGATAGCGGCTTGCGCCCCCCCACAATGATTGATGAGTTCGCGAAACGTTGTGGGCCCGACGTTCTCAGACCGGATGAGGCGCAGACAAGCCAGCCGTTGCGTATCGTCGAGCTCAGCTACCGGCAACGGTGCCGGGGTAAACAAATCGGCTGTCTCATCCCTTTGATTTGCCCCCAATTTTCGTTTCCTCACCAGCCAAGAGCCGACGAATGTTGGCTTCGTGCTTGTAAATCAACAGGCCGCTCATCAGCGCCGTTGCGGCAGCGAGCTGCCAACCGCCCAACAGCAGCGCGGCCACCGGAGCTACCACGGATGCGACGAGTGCGGATAATGAGGAATACCGGGTCGTGAAGGCAACCACCAGCCAAATCGCGCAAAAGACCGCAGCGACTTTCCAAGCCAGTCCGACAAGAACGCCGATGTAGGTGGCCACGCCTTTGCCGCCCCTGAAACCCAGCCAAACCGGATACAGGTGACCCAGAAAAGCGCCGACTCCGGCACACTGAACAATAAATTGCGCCCAATTGAATTGTGCAGCAGAGGTGGCCGCCGTGTGCGCCGACGTTACGGCTTGGAGGTTCCCATCCTCGGCCAGAGCGTTGACCAGCACCCAAGCCAGCAATACCGCCGCGGTGCCCTTCAGGAGGTCCAGCAGCAGTGTCGCGGCGGCAAGCCCCTTGTTACCTGTCCGCAGAACATTGGTTGCACCAATATTGCCGGAGCCGATCGAGCGGATGTCGCCGAGCCCGGCCGTACGCGTGAGAATGAGCCCGAAAGGGATGGAGCCCAGGACATAGCCTAGCAGCAGCGCGAGGAGAGCCGTCAAAGCGGAATCAAGCAGTACTGGTCCCATGAGCCCGGCTCATTCCGCCCGTGTTGCAGAGTCGTGTTCAGTCGGTGGCCAACGCCGGCTCGTGACCAGCGTACTGATAGACGGTTTCACCGGCAACCAGCGTGCGCAGAACGCGTCCTTGCAGCCTGGCTTCGTCAAACGGTGAATTCTTCGAACGGGACCGCAGCATATCCTTGTTCACAACCCAAGGCTCGTTGAGGTCAACCAGGATGATATCGGCAATGGCCCCTTTGCTGAGCCGGCCGGAATGCAGTCCGAGTAAGTTTGCAGGATTTAACGTCATCGCCTTGAGCAGGGTCACAAGATCAACGTCGCCGTTATGGTAGAGCCTGAGTGCGGTCGGCAGCAGCGTCTCCAGGCCTGCGGCCCCGTCAGCGGCCTCCTGGAAGGGCCGTCGCTTCACGTCAGCGTCCTGCGGGTCGTGACTCGAGACGATGATGTCGATGCCGCCGTTGGCGATACCCGAGACCATGGCCTTTCGATCATCCTCATGGCGCAGCGGCGGGCGCACCTTGAAGAACGTGCGATAGCCGGTGACATCATTCTCGTTCAGCGTCAGATGATTGATCGACACGCCACAAGTGACGTTCAGTCCGCGAGCTTTTGCAGCCTTGATCACCTCAAGACTTTCAGCGCACGAGATCGTCATTGCATGGTAACGGCCGCCGGTTTTCTCCACGAGCCGCACATCACGTTCGACCACAATGGTCTCTGCGACCGTGGGCACCCCCGACAATCCCAGCCGCGTCGCGACTTCGCCCGAGTTCATCGCCGCCTTTGACGACAGGTAGGGATCCTCACAGTGATGCGCGACGAGGGCATCGAAGTCCTTGGCATAGTTCAAGACGTTGCGCATGACCCGGGTGTTGGCGATGCTCGACTTGCCGTTTGTGAACCCGATCGCCCCGGCCCGCTTGAGGAGCCCGATTTCGGTCATCTCCGCGCCTTCCAGACCGCGTGTCATCGCAGCCATGGTGTGAACGTGAACAATGGCGTTGTCGCGCGCACGCCGCTGAATGAAGTCGACGAGTGCCACCTGGTCGATAACCGGGTCCGTGTCCGGCATCACCACCACGGTCGTGACCCCGCCGGCCGCCGCCGCACGGCTTGCGGTCTTGAGCGTTTCGCGATGTTCCTGGCCGGGTTCCCCTGTGAACACTTGCGCGTCAACCAGTCCGGGACAAAGAACATGCCCCTGACAATCGATGACTGCAGCACCGTCCGGCGCATTACGCCTTAGATGCGGGCCAAGGTCGGCAATGAGGCCGTCTTGCACCAACAGGCCACCGAGCTCATCGCGCCCGCTTTCCGGATCAATCAGCCGTGCGTTGAGAAAGACTTGCGGCGCGCGCGCGGGTTTCGGCTTTTCGCCCGGGGGTTTGCTCACGAAGACGCTCATTGGGCTCCCGCATTAAAGGGCCTGCAGGGGGTCACGCCTGCGGCAAGTTTTGTGACAGCGCTTCCAGGACGGCCATCCGGACGGCAACACCCATCTCGACCTGCTCACGAATGACACTTCGGGAGTGGTCGGCGACAGTTGATGCAATCTCCACCCCACGGTTCATCGGGCCTGGATGCATGATCAGCGCGTCCGGCTTAGCACGCGCCAGTTTCTCATGATCAAGACCGAAGAAGTGGAAGTATTCGCGCGATGAGGGCACATAGTCGCCATCCATGCGCTCGTGTTGAAGCCGGAGCATCATGACGACGTCGGCATCGGCGAGGCCTTGCCACATGTCGGTGAAGACCTCCGCGCCCAAACGGTCGGGATTTGAAGGCAGCAGAGTCGAGGGTGCCACGATCCTGACCCTGGCTGACATTGCATTTAAAAGGTCAATGTTCGAGCGCGCCACGCGTGAATGCAGAATATCCCCGCAGATCGCCACCGTTAGCCCCGCGATACGGCCCTTGGCGCGGCGAATGGTGAGAGCGTCCAAAAGAGCCTGGGTCGGGTGCTGATGGGCGCCGTCACCGGCATTCACCACCGAACAGTCCACCTTCTGCGCCAGCAATTCGACGGCGCCGGCGGCGTAGTGGCGCACGACGATGATATCGGGGCGCATGGCGTTGAGGGTCACCGCCGTATCGATCAGGGTCTCACCCTTGCGCACCGACGAACTGGCCACCACCATGTTCATCACGTCGGCACCGAGCCGATTGCCGGCGAGTTCGAATGAAGCCTGTGTCCGCGTGGATGCCTCAAAGAACAGGTTTATGACCGTGCGTCCGTTGAGCACGTTGCGTTTTTTCTCGATTTTCTGGTTTTGATCAGCGGCCTTGTCGGCCAGGTCGAGAAGGAAATCTACATCCGGCGCCGTCAGTCCCTCGCAAGAGAGCAGATGGCGATGAGGAAAGGCCGGAAGATGCACAATAGCAGCATGGGTCATCAAAGCCTTTCTAATAGGCAGAGTCTCGGCACACCGCAACCGCTATCACGACCAAAAACAATTTTGCCACAGCTTCGCCCCTCTGATCGCCAAGTTTAGGCACCAGAAGCGCTCCGTGAATCGGTAGTTGAGGCGAAACCCGCTTTCCAGCAGGGTGCCCATTCGAAATCGCCTTCGGTGACTTAACCAAACGCAACCTGCCAAAAACAAATGACAACGTTCTCGACTCACGAGATCACAAATCAGCCCCCGCCGTTTGAGGATGTAAATCTCTATGCCTCGGACGCGGCCTTGCAGGAGGCCGTTGTGCGCGAGGGCGGCGGCCACGCGGCCCGCAGTCTTGTGGCCTTCGGGCTGGTCTGCGGCAGCGCCGATGCCAACGAGCGCGCGCGGCTCGCCAATGAGAACCCGCCCCAGCTTGTCACGCATGACCACCAGGGGCGCCGCATAGACAGCGTCGACTACCATCCCGCCTATCATGAGCTGATGGAGATTTCCTGTGCCGAGGGACTGAATTGCGCCTCGTGGCTGCACCTTTTGAACACCAACCGCGCCCCTGTTCCCGACCAGCAAGTCGCCCGCGCGGCCGGTTTGTACCTCGCCTGCCAGATGGAAGCAGGTCACCTCTGCCCGGTTTCGACGACGCACGCGTCAGTACCAGTGCTGCTCATGCAACCCAATCTCGCCGAGACGTGGCTGCCAAAAATCATCTCCCGCAGTTACGACGGCCGGCGCGAACCGCTGGAACTGAAGCGATCGGCCACCATCGGTATGGGATTGACCGAGAAACAGGGGGGCAGCGACCTCGGCGCCTGCACAACCTCTGCCGAGCCGGTCGAACACTCCGGTGCCGGTTCACCGTATCTTCTCACCGGGCATAAATGGTTTCTGTCCGCGCCAATGTCCGACGCATTCTTGATGCAGGCGCGCACCTCCGAAGGGCTCGGTTGCTTCCTTGTGCCCGCATTTCTTCCCGATGGAACCCGCAACTCAATCGCGCTCCAACGTCTAAAGAGAAAGCTTGGCAACTGGTCCAACGCGACCGCCGAGGTTGAGCTTAACAGCACTTCAGGTTGGCTGGTCGGAGACCCGGATCAGGGCGCCGAGGCCATGCGCGAGATGCTGACGCAGACAAGGCTTGATTGTGCAGTGTCGTCGGTGGCCTTGATGCGCCGCGCCTTGGCCCAGGCAATCC
This sequence comes from Filomicrobium sp., assembly GCA_029287535.1. Taxonomy (GTDB): domain Bacteria; phylum Pseudomonadota; class Alphaproteobacteria; order Rhizobiales; family Hyphomicrobiaceae; genus Filomicrobium. The sequence goes on along the minus strand of JARFQY010000190.1, from coordinate 8,351 downwards.
ATCATGCCGAGCATCGTCAAGCCTTCGGGCAAAGACTGATCGAGCAACCGCTGATGATTCAAGTGCTCAGCGACATGGCGCTTGATGTTGAAGCCGCCGTCGCCTTGGTGTTTCGGCTCGCGCGCTCCTTCGATCGTCGCGAAGACGAGCATGCATTCGCCTGGCGGCGCTTTATGACACCGGTCACGAAGTATTGGACGGCGAAAATTGCGACGCCGCTCATTTTCGAAGCGATGGAATGCATGGGTGGGAATGCCTATGTCGAAGAGATGCCTATTGCCCGCCTATTCCGCGACGCTCCGGTAAATGCGATTTGGGAGGGCCCCGGCAACATACTTGCTCTTGATGTGCTGAGGGTTCTGCAGCGTGAGCCCGATGTTGCTCGCGTGGTCGTGGATGATCTGGCCGCAGCAGTCGGTGACGACCCTCATTTGAAGGCGGCCTATACGCGTACGGCGAGCATTCTGCATGAGCCACGACTTCTCGATGGCCGCGCCCGGTCGCTTGTTGAAAGCCTCGCGGTTCTAGCCGCCGGAACCATTCTCAGGAACCACGCCCCCGCCGCCGTCGCGGATGCCTTTATCGCCACGCGAATGGGCAATCTGAACCGGCAAACCTATGGTCAGGGCGTCGACTGGGCGGACACGCAATCAATCTTGCGACGGGCTTCGCCGAAACTGTGAAGCAGATTCAGACGACCTCTAGCGAATAGCGATATTAGCCAGTTGCCGACGGTTCAATTGCGCGCCGCCGCAACAATCCTTTGAAGGGCGACCAGCAAGGTTTCACGGTCGTCATTGGGCAGACCGGCAAGGAGGTGGCTACTCATTCGTTCGACCGCAGGTCCGGCCGACGCCAGCGTTGCTCGGCCTTCCTCGGTAAGTTTCACGGCATACTTGCGAGCATCTTGTTTGGTTCGCTTTCTGTGCAGCAGGCCGCGTTGAACCAGCCGTCGCACAATGTCGGCGAGTGTCGAGCGATCGATCCCGGTTTGATCGACAAGGTGGGTCTGGCTGGGGGATCCGCTTATCAGGACGGCCCTGAGCACCTCGTATTGTCGCGGCGTCAAGTCCTGACCAAAGTTGGCCGCAAACAGTTCGTCCGCGCATTGGCCGGCACGGTGTAATAGATGGAGGATCGAAATCGATGAATTGTTGAGCATTGCCTTGGCTACTGCGAGCAAAATAATCGGTACGTTCAGTTCTCCTCCCAACCCATGCAACGTATACTGCAGGAAGAAGGTCGGACAATCGAGTGCGAATTGCATTCCGCCGCACACTTTTTGTATGGCGCATACGGAGCAATCGCGATTTCGCAGATGAGCTTATGTAAACAGCCAGGATGTGACGCCGGCCCGACGCGCGAGATCGCAAATGTCCATGTCGAGCTTCGCGAATGAGGATTGAGACAGCCGCTGCGGCAGCCAAGGCGCTCCGTTCTTGGACTTGCGGTAAGGGCCCATCATTGAGCGCCACATTTTCTCGTTGAATGGCCTGTCCGGGGCGACCATCGGCGGCAGTCGCTTGAGCCCGCTCTGCTGTGCCATCCAGCCGTACGCCGCCTGCCAGATTTCGATCGAGGCGGGCATGTTGTGGCGTGCCTTGAGCTGAGTAATCGTGAGGACGCCTGTTTCTCGCGCGTGCGGGCCAATCTCTAAAGTGGCCACGTGAGCATTACTCTTTTGAATCGAGAACAGCCGGCATTTTTCACGTGCGAGCCGATCCGCATACTGATCTGCGCAATTCTGCATGGCCTGCGCTTCGACCAGCAGCGCCTCCCGGTCGATCAGTGGCACGAATCTGTACCCTTCCACCTCACCGGCTTCGAGCCAACTGTCAGCAAGGGCTCCAGCCTCTAGTTGCATGACGAGTCGCAGCCGATTGAGCCAGCTCTTTGCAGCGCATATCGCGGTATCGAAAGCAATCTCCGGCCGCCATGGCACAACGATGTATTCATTCGCTTTTGCATTACAGCAAGAAAACCAGGCATAGGCGGCAAGCACGGCGAGGATACGGTGCGGTTCGCCGCGATCCGCGTAGATGGGCTGATCCGCGATCCAGATTGCGAAATCCTCGTGCGCCGCCTCGGCACCAAAAGTCACGCTCTCCAGCCAGAACGATGCTTGGCGGTTATTCTCCGGTAGCCGGCTTGCAATCCGGCGTGTGAACGCCTCACTGCCTGGCACGTTTGCCAGGGGCTGCTCAAAGGCCTCGGGCGGAAGCCTCCTCAACCACATTGGAAGTTCGAGCTTGCGAGCTATTGTCTTGAGCGGTGCTCCTTCATGGATCTGTTCGAGCACCTGAGCGCGGGCCAGGCTCGAGACCTGCCTGCTGGCGATTGCGAAGGCGGCGCCGGGAAAGACCTCGACCAGGTCGGCAAACCGCGGTGATGTTCTAATCAGCCGCCGCAACTCTCGCCGCACCGGAGCATTGAAACGGGAGACCTGTGCCTCGAGCGACGGCGGCAATCGCGCCACCCTTGGACGAGGCTGCCGATGCTCCTGCTCCCGGCGCACGACGGCCGGTTGCTCCAAACTCTTGGGTATTGGCTTCCCGCGTCCCATCCTGGACCGCTTTCACACACGAATTGAAAACAAAACAAACATCGCTTCTTAGTTTGGCGTGGATACGACGCCAACCGGGCAACTTGCGGGTCTTCGTAATCAATATGGAGTGCAGTCTGCCGCAGAGAACAACATTAATCGATCTTAATTAAACCCAGTCCGCTCCCAGTGCGTACATTGCAGCCTAACACTTCAGGCGATCAAGCGCGCCTTGCAGAATGAGCGTCGCGGCAAGTTTATCAATCACCTCGTGCCGCCGTTTTCGACTGGCGTCGGCCTCAATCAACATTCGTTCAGCCTGACTGGTCGTAAGGCGCTCGTCCCACAATAAGATGGGCAGTTCCAAGCTCCGCGCCAAATTGCGCGCCAGTGCCCGTGTCGATTGCGCGCGCGGCCCCTCGCTCCCATCAAGGTTGCGTGGCAGTCCAAGCACGAGGCCGCAGATGTCATTCTGGCGGACGAGTTCCTCAAAGCGCAGCAAATCCTTCGAAAACTTGCTGCGTTGGATTGTCTCAAGCGGTGAGGCGATCGTCCGGCTAAGATCGGACAATGCCAGTCCGAACGTCTTTGTGCCCGCGTCGATTCCGATAAGCGCCCGGTCAGCGGGAAGCAGATCGCCGAACGCCTCGGCGTCCTCCAGAATTCGCCCCGTGGAGCCTTTATCGTCGCCCGCGTTTGCCATTGTCTGCTTTTCACCCGTTGTTGTGCGCGCCGAGCGGCTTATACTCCGCCGAATGCCGCACTGGAGCGTATTCGGCATTCTTTGATGCCGACAAGAGAGGGGCCGCTATGAAGATCAATTGGTATGGGCATTCCTGCTTTCGACTGGAACTCGGGTCGAGCGTGGTTCTCGTTGACCCGTTCCTGTCGGGCAATGCCACCTTTGAGGCCTCGGGTATAGCCAAGGATGCCGTGATATCGGGTGTGACCCACATTCTCGTCACTCACGGCCACGGCGACCACGTTGGCGATACCACCGATATTGCCAAATCGACCGGTGCCAAGGTCGTCACCAACCACGATCTTTGCATGTGGCTGGCAAAGCAGGGCGTAACCGCTTTCGAGCCAATGAATACGGGCGGTACGATTGATCTGGGTGACTTCAAGGCGTCTCTGGTTCACGCGGACCATTCTGCAGGTCTCGTTGAGATGGATGTCGGTTTCCCACTGGGCTCCGCCAATGGCTTCATCATATCGCCTGAGGACGGGCCCGTTGTCTTGCACATGGGCGATACGGACATCTTCTCGGATATGGAGCTGATCGATGAGATTTACGAGCCTGATATCGGCCTCGTTCCAATCGGCGACCGCTTTACGATGGGGGCTGTGACCGCGGCGATGGCATGCAAGCGGTTCTTTGACTTCGAACTGGTCATTCCATGTCATTATGGCACCTTCCCGATCATTGATCAGACGCCTGACGAGTTTATCGAGGAGATGGGCGGCGAGGATGTCGTCGTCCCGAAAATCGGTGAAGCTCTGGATGTTTAGGCGGGTAATGCCTAGATTGCCCCCGAGCTGAAGTCTTCAACGCTCCCGCTGGGCCAACGTCTGCCTTGGCCCACCCGACGCAAGCTGCGGTTGCACGCAAGGCCCTGCGCGGTTATTGAGCCAGTCCTTGAAGTCATCGATCCGAGACCGCGAGGGGAAACATGCACGTCGACGAGAAAACCGTCCGGCGCATTGCGCATCTTGCGCGCATAAAAATCACCGACGACGAGGCCGCGGGACTCGAAAGTGAGCTATCCGCCATCCTTGACTGGGTGGAACAGCTCAGTGAGGTCGATACCGAGAGCGTCGAGCCAATGACTCGCGTTGTTCCAATCTCACTCAAGCAACGCGAAGACATCGTGAAGGATGGTGAAAAGCCCAACGAGATTGTCGCCAATGCGCCGATGAGCGGGGACGACTTCTTTGTCGTGCCCAAAGTCGTCGAGTAGTCACCCACCGGGTCGCTAGACACCCGAATAGGTAGTGCGCAAGACAAACCGCAGAGAGAAGACTCGTGACTGATCTGACGAAGTTGACATTGTCTGAAGCCCGCGACGGCCTCGTCGCCAAGGACTTCTCGGCGACCGAGTTGACGCAGGCGCATCTAAAGGCCATCGAGGCAGGCAACGACGATCTCAACATCTACGTGCTGCCAACGCCTGACGTTGCCCTTGCCCAGGCCAAAGCCTCCGACGATCGCATCAGCAAGGGAACCGCCGGTGTCCTTGAAGGCGTTCCTCTGGGGATCAAGGACCTGTTTTGCACGAGGGGTGTGCGGACAACCGCATGTTCCAAGATCCTCGATGACTTCAAACCGACCTATGAATCAACCGTGACGCAAAACCTCTGGGATGCCGGGGCGGTGATGCTTGGCAAGCTCAACAACGATGAGTTCGCCATGGGGTCATCGAATGAAAATAGTGCCTTTGGTCCCGTCGTGAACCCGTGGCGGCGCAAGGGGTCGCAGGACAAGCTGGTTCCGGGCGGCTCTTCTGGCGGTTCAGCCGCGGCGGTCGCCGCCGGGCTTTGCCTCGCCGCGACCGCCACCGACACTGGCGGCTCGATCCGCCAGCCTGCCTCCTTAACAGGAACCGTTGGCGTCAAGCCGACATATGGGCGTTGCTCACGATACGGCATCGTCGCCTTTGCCTCTTCACTCGATCAAGCCGGGCCAATCACCAAAACCGTACGCGATGGCGCGCTGATGTTGAAGGTCATTGCAGGGCATGATCCTAAGGATTCAACCAGCGTTGATGTTGCCGTTCCCGATTACGAGGCCGGCCTACAAGAAGGTGTCAAGGGGCTCCGCGTCGGCGTACCGAAGGAATACCGCATCGATGGCATGGCTGAAGAAGTTGCCAGCCTCTGGGAGCAGGGCATTGCCTGGCTGAAGGACGCGGGCGCGATCATTCACGAAATTTCCCTGCCGCACACAAAGTATGCCCTACCGGCCTACTACATCATTGCACCCGCCGAGGCCTCCTCGAATCTCGCCCGCTACGACGGCGTTCGCTATGGCCTGCGTGTGCCCGGCAAGGATCTCATCGATACCTACGAGGAGACCCGCGCCGCCGGGTTTGGTGCGGAGGTCAAGCGTCGTGTGCTCATCGGCACCTACGTTCTTTCGGCGGGATACTACGACGCCTACTACCTCAAGGCTCAGAAGGTACGTACGCTAATAAAGGGCGATTTCGACGCCGCTTGGAATACCGTCGACGTTGTCCTGACACCGACGACCCCGACGCCTGCCTTTGCTTTCGGCGAAAAATCGGGCGATCCTGTACAGATGTACCTGGAGGACATCTTCACGGTCACCGTCAACATGGCGGGACTTCCGGGACTTTCGGTTCCCGCAGGGCTTTCCGGTGAGGGAACGCCGCTCGGTCTGCAGCTGATCGGCAAGCCCTTTGACGAAGCCACATTGTTGCGCGCCGGACAGACGATCGAAAATGCCGCCGGCCGCTTTCCGATACCGGAACGTTGGTGGGTGTGATTACAGTCGCCTGCAGGCAAGCCGGTTGTTCACGCAGTAGGAGCAGACGTCAGACATGAGCCCACGACAGCCGCAAGATTGCACGGAAATGGTCCATGTGCGCGAAGCGATAGACGATATCGACAAGCACCTTGTTGACCTTATGGCCAAGCGCTTCGCTTACGTCGACCGGGCCTGGCAGATTAAACAACATGGTCCCGAAGGCGCCGTTGTGCCCTGGCGCATCCAGCAGGTGATCGATAAGGTCAGAGATCGTGCCGACGAACGCGGTTTGCCGCCTGAACTCGCCGAAGCACTTTGGCGCCAGATGATCGGCTGGTTCATCCAATACGAAGAAGAACAGCTGGCCCATTCACCGCCGCGCGATGCCAAGGATGGCTCGCAAGATTGACACCTGGAAGACTTATGAATCCAAAGGCGTTCCTGAATGATCGCGCTACAGCCGTTTGATCCTCTTTCCGTTGTTCTCGTCGCTCTGTTCAATCCCCTCGTGATTGCGGTCGCGTTCATGATGGGCCGCGATGCCGATCAGTGGCAGAAATTGATAGTTGCAGCATTCGCGGCCTCGTGTGCCGGCTTCCTGCTGATCTACGCCTTGGCCTATGTGAGGATCATTGCGGTCCAGGGTTTCGGCGCGCCGACCGGTGTTTTTGTCCTCCAGTTCCTGTTTGCACTGGTCTGGGCTTGGCTCGGCTATCGCTTTTGGCCCACAAAGAGCCCATCTGCCAATTAGACCCTCGGGTCGAGAAGGAGGTTGGCGATATGCAAATCTGGTGCTCACGGCACGCCGATGACCAAATCCGGCGCGCCCTTCTCATCTTGATTGCCGCGTTTTGTGCATCGTTTGCGGTCATCGCTCCGCTTGGCGCCCAGCAGGTCACCAAGATGGATGCGCCGACGGCTCACGAGAAGGCGCTCAAGGGTGAAATTCTTCTTGTCGATATCCGCACGCCGGAAGAGTGGAAACAAACCGGCGTTCCCGCATCCGCACATGCCATCACCATGCATCAGGACGGGCAGGTCTTCTTGTCTTCACTGCTGAGGGCGGCTGGCGGTGATAGCAAGTTGCCGGTCGCTGTAATCTGCCGAACCGGTTCGCGTTCGACGGCTCTTGCCGGGCCGCTGTCAAAAGCCGGTTTTCCCAACGTGATCAATGTTGTGGAAGGGGTCGTTGGCGGGCCGCGTGGCACCGGTTGGATAAAACGCGAGTTACCCTTGCGGACCTGGACTCCGGAGCAGTCGGCCCCGCAGCTCGCTCAGGATGAAAAGTGACGGTCATTACTGCCCTATGAGATGATGGCCGTTGACGGCTAGCTCCAGGGCATGGCCGGTGAATGCCATTGCAGCTGCGTGCCGCCTGCATTAACTACTCAGTACACGACGGGCAAGGAAGTCACGAATGCAGGACAAGCAACAAGTAGCGACCAATAATAACGATCTTGTCTCCGGTGCCACAGGCGACTGGGAAGTGGTCATTGGCCTGGAGGTTCATGCCCAGGTCAACTCTAACGCCAAGCTGTTCTCGGCGGCGTCAACGGAGTTTGGTGGCGCGCCAAATTCACATGTCTCCTTGGTGGACGCAGCCATGCCCGGCATGCTGCCCGTGATTAACTCCGAGTGCGTGGCCCAGGCTATTCGCACCGGTCTTGGCTTGCAGGCCGAAATCAATCTGCGGTCCGTATTCGACCGCAAGAACTACTTCTATCCGGACTTGCCGCAGGGCTATCAGATCTCGCAGTATAAACAGCCGATCGTCGGCGAGGGCGAGATTGAGATCGAAGTCGAAGGCGAAACCAAGACCGTTGGTATCGAGCGTCTGCACCTGGAGCAGGATGCCGGCAAGTCGATTCACGACCAGCATCCCGACTATTCCTACGTCGACCTGAACCGGTCCGGCGTCGCGCTGATGGAGATTGTCTCGAAGCCCGACTTGCGCTCTGCCAAGGAGGCGCAGGCCTACGTTAGCAAGCTCCGCACGATCCTGCGCTATCTGGGCACCTGCGACGGCGACATGGAAAAGGGCAATATGCGCGCCGACGTCAACGTGTCGGTACGCAAGCCTGGCGACGAATTCGGAACACGTTGCGAAATCAAGAACGTCAACTCGATCCGCTTTATCGGCCAGGCCGTCGACTACGAGGCGCGCCGTCAGATTGATATCATTGAAGACGGCGGCACGATCGATCAGGAGACCCGCCTGTTCGATCCAAAGAATGGCAAGACGCGTTCGATGCGCTCCAAGGAAGAAGCCCATGATTATCGCTACTTCCCGGATCCCGATCTATTGCCCTTGGAACTCGACCA
>JARFQY010000182.1 GCA_029287535.1 Filomicrobium sp. | reverse complement strand
AGTCGCGGGTGGGCACTGCCCGCCCCTCTCGAAAAATGAGAGATTTTCTGCGTATGGGCTTCGGCGATGCCTCTCCGTGAATCGACAGGCTCTGACAAGCCGTTTCATGAACTGAATCATCGGAGCCTCCAGGATTTGGCCAGATTATTCTCGCGTACATCTGGTGCACGGACGCCGAATACGCGTCGGTGCAGCTAGATAGCTGGTCAACGGAACGAACGCCTCAGTAGCTCGGATCACCGGCTTAGTCGTTCAGCGACTTTGCGCGGTACTGATCCGACATCTGTGTCAACATCGGCGGAGTATTCCGAGGGCACAAGTGCGGACAACCTGTCCCTTCCTGGGCAAAAGTTTTATGCGGCGAGGCCCATCTTGGGGACTTGATCAACTACCCTCACGGCTCCGTGAGCGGCGTTGAATTGCTTCAGCGCGGTAACAAGGTAGAAGGCCCGTCGTCGTTTGCCGAAAGGAGTACCTATCATGAGAAATAACTCTAGAGTCGTACACGGAACTAACGCACGGCAAGGCGAACGCGTCGGCCTCATCCGGGTCCTTGCTGTCAGCTTGGCACTAATCGGCTTGGCAGGATTGGGGCTAGTTGCCTATTTCTAGCCGAACCACATCGCTTCCGGCGACGAAGATGCCTGAATCTCAACGGTGTTTCGCGTCGGTGTGGCAGAGCAGCCTGGATGACGTCCAAGCTCTGCTGCTAACTCCCCATTCATAAGTGGCGGCTGACCAAACCAATCGCGTCAGCAACCTCAACCGCTTTTTCACCATCAAGTTAGTAGATGGCCAACCTTGGAAAGGGATAAAAGATGCTCGAACTCAAGCGCGAAATTCTGCATACGGATCATCGTGACGCCACGGTTGCGGTCCTTCAGACTTGCCTCTATGACCTGATCGATCTCGCTCTGCAAGGAAAGCAAGCTCACTGGAATGTCGTCGGCACTCAGTTTCGCAGCGTGCATCTAGAGCTTGACGAAATCATTGCATCTGTTCGTGAGGCTTCCGACGACGTCGCGGAACGTATCGCAACCCTCGGGGTATCCCCTGACGGTCGCGCAAAAATTGTCGGTGAGCACACGCGATTGAAATCTTTTCCGGAGGGACTCCAAACTGCCAGCGCAACCGTGACGATCTATTCCGATCGGCTTTCTTCCACAGTGGATGGGATTAGAGAAGGCATCGGCTCGGTCGCATCTCACGATCCGGTCAGTGAAGATCTGCTTATCGGCATTGCGGGAAGACTCGAGAAGCATCTCTGGATGCTGCAGTCACAGGAGATCTAAGCCGCTCTTTGTGGGTGCCAGCTGAAACTCGGCGGCGTCCGCAGCGGTCTCGAGCGAAATACTAACAGGCATATTGGACCCCCGCCCGGGCTGATACCTATGCAAAGGTCACAGCATTCCTGAGAGCAGCGTTGCGATTCCTAAGAAGGACATAAAGCCGGCTACATCGGTGATTGTGGTAAGCACGATTGACGACGACTGGGCGGGATCCTGCCCGAGCTTTGTTAAAATGATGGGAACAAGGGCGCCGGCGAAGCCAGCCATAACCATTGCCAGTATCATCGACACGACAATAACAATCACAAGTCCTGCGGACCCACTCCATAAGTAGACGCCAATGCCACAAGTTACAGCAATGGCAACGCCGTTCATAAAGCCGGCCGCGACTTCTTTCGTGACGACTCTCGACCAATCTCGTGTCGATATCTCGCGCAACGCCAAGCCGCGCATTGTAACTGCCAACGCTTGTGCACCGGCGTTGCCTGACTCGCCTGCGACGACAGGAAGAAGCACGGCAAGAGCAGTAAATTGTGCGATGGTACTTTCGAACAGGCCCACAACCCCCGCAGCCAAGAAGGCAGTAAGGAGATTTACTTGCAGCCATGGCATGCGCTTCCGAACCGTAAAGAACGGACTGGACAGCGCGCGCTCCTCTCGACTGGCGCCGACCATCGCCTGCATGTCTGACAAAGCGCTTGCCTGCATCGTATCGATAAGGGCCTTCTGGCGAATGACTCCCACGAGCATGCCGTCGACCGTTGTGACGGGGAGATTCAGAAGCTTGTATCGCTCAAGCAGTTCGGCCACCTCGGACTGCGGTGCCATAGGATCGATCCTGGCTGGCGCCGGTCGGGCGAGACTGCCGAGGGTGGCGTTGGTTTCGGCGAGGGCCAAACAAGCCATTGTCACCTCGCCCTCGAGGTGGTTGTTGGCATCCAGCAGAAACAAGCTATGGGGCATCGGAATTCGCGCCTTGCGCATGGCCCTCAGAGCCTCGCGCGCCCTTGTCGATGCGCGGAACGCCATGAAGCGTGTGTCCATGATGCGCCCTGCTGTATCAGCAGGATAAATCATCAAGTCACGAAGCTCCTGCGCAACTGAAGAGGGCAAGTGGCCAACGAGTTCTTCACGCTTGTCTTCTTCAAGAAGCCCCAGGAGTTGCAGGGCCTCATTTGGCGACAAAGCAACGAGAATATCTACTGCCTGCTGTATCGGAAGTACCCCCAGAATGGCAGCGGCCGCGTTCGGCGCAAGCAGACGCCAAACGGGCAGAATTGTCCTTACAGACTGTCCGATGAGTAGCCCGGCCGCTTCATCGGTGGGCATCGTCTCCAGATGAAATGACGCATCTGATGGATGGTCCGCGACAAACCGTCGATTCAGGGCATCTACGGCAAGGTCAGCGTTTCCGATCATGTCTTCTTTCCGTCCCGGCGGCCGCTGATCCGTTGCCAAGCAATCCTGCCATCAGAGCGAGAAGCGTGTTGCAGCTTTGGACGTAGGCGGTGAACACATTGCCTGCCAATGTTGTTGGCCCAATTTTCGAACGCCATGCGGAGGGATGTTGCTGGTGAAGCCGCACCACGCTACGAGATAGACCGCCAAGAAGTCTCCTGCTGGCACTCACAACAGGGCGTACGGGATAGTTGTCCCAATCAGCTTCTTGTGAGACGGACCGAACATCCGCATGGCTAAATACGGGCGCTACGTCATTTTCAGCGATCGACATTAGGCTTGTTCCGCTTCGGACCTTGACCAACGCGGATACGGGCACTGCTGCATGAAATCGCTTTTCGTCTCGATACAAAAAGACGTGACCTATATTGGTTCGCCAATTCCTTACCTGACTGATCGCTTCTTTGACGGTTGCATCATGCGGGAACATCGGCAATGCCGGATTCATAAGTGCGCCAACCGTTCCATCCGGATACCGCAATGCCGTCTTTATACTTCTGGTAAGTCCGCGAGGAAGTTCAGTGAGTATCGAGCTTCGTTCTGAACTCGGGATTTGTCGAAGGATGTCCACCGCATCGTAAAAGTCCATCGATTCCAAAATGGTTGCTGTTTTGTCCAATGGGAGACATTCCAGACATGCTGCTGCACGCCAGCGCAACATGTTTCGCAGGACGGCACCTGCAACATCAGCAGGTACGGTAACGATGAAGGCAGCGACGTCTGACTCGTCCAAAGGGTCAAGGACGCGTGAAGCCTCGCGCGGCAACGTTCGAGCGAAAGACAAAGCCAGTTCAGTCGCGTTGCTGATCATCATCGCTATCAGGTGTGAGCAGTGTGAGCGTTTCTTCGCTTAGCAGTCGCCCAGGCAGCAGCACTCGCCCTTTTTCTGTTGCCAGAACAACGCTCGTCGTGGAGAGGTCCAGGATCTCACCTTGCACGTCATCGAGTCTTACCTCTTGTCCCGGCCGAAGATAGTTTTGCATCTGATATACGCCGATCAGATTGGCAACAAACGTTTGAGACCCCAGGGCAAACGCTAAGGCAAAGCTAGCGGCTATAGCAGCGACAAGAATACCGACCAACGTAATAATAAAGCCAACGTCGATCCCAGCCTGATCCAATCCAACGACAATGGCCACGAGGAATGTTGCAGACTGAGCAACGATACCCAGTATTTGCGCTCGCTCCGTTCCCACCATCGAGAACGTCACTGTAACAATGTCACGTATGAACTTGGCTGCCAGATATCCGATGAATGCAATCAGTCCGCCAGCGAGCAAGCTTGGTAGATAGGCGAGCATCCGGTCCAGCCACTGCGCGAATACATCAAGCTTGGCAATCTTGGCAGCCGCCGTCAGCGCCAAAACGATAATTACCCAGAAGACCACGCCGCCGACGACGTTGATTGCGCCATCCGTCAACCTAATGCGAATGCGCTGGTTCTTTGCGAAAAGTCGGCCGAACACACGATTTAGTGTGCCCGCCAGTCGAGTTACAATGATTTGACCAAGGCGAGCGACAGCCCAACCCAGGAAGAGCACGACGATCGCACCCACAAGATGCGGCACATAGAGTATAAACGCCTGAGACAGGTCGTTAGTAACCGCACCCCATTGCTCTATCCAATCTGACAATTGGATCATGAGGATTTCTCCTTGAGAGGTTGCCCCGTCCGGAGACTATCAGCAGCTCTTCTATGAAGTTCTGTTCGCTAGTGTAGATCGTCTTCGTTAAACGTTTGCTCCATTCGTTTGCGACATCCATTGGCGGCAGCGCTGTTAGGAGTAAGCGTATATCTTCCATAAGTTACCTTGCCGCCTAGTTCGGTAGTCCGTGCTTCAAGTCTTCCAAGGATAGCGCCGGCACAATCTCGACAGCCGCCTCAAGAGCACTCATCAGCGCCTCGGTAACGTGGGTCAATTGTGCCTGGTCCGCCTCCTCAAAAAAGATGTATCCGCCACGCTCACCATCGATCATGGTGAAGTA
>JARFQY010000013.1 GCA_029287535.1 Filomicrobium sp. | reverse complement strand
CAGCCCGATACCGACTTCGACGAGGTCCCGAACAATGCTCTCCACATCACGGCCGACATAGCCTACTTCGGTGAATTTCGTCGCCTCGACTTTCAGGAACGGCGCCCCGGCCAGCCGTGCCAGTCTCCGCGAAATCTCGGTTTTGCCGACGCCCGTCGGACCGATCATAAGGATGTTCTTCGGCAGGACCTCATCCTTGAGATCTCCGGTGAGTTGCTGTCGGCGCCAACGGTTGCGCAACGCGATGGCGACCGCGCGCTTGGCATCTTTTTGACCGATGATGTAGCGGTCGAGTTCGGAAACAATTTCGCGTGGAGAAAAGTTGGTCATGAGTCTCGCTGGTCTTCTGGGGGCCGGCTACACGCCATTTGGCGCGCCACCATCTTTGTCATTCCGGGCTGCAAATGGAACGAACCCGTCTTGCCTGGACATGGCGATTGCAGCCGCATTGCGCAAATCCGGGTCACCGGTGGGGTGACAAACTCCTAGTTTAGGACGGCACCCCTCGTGGCACTCGAGAGATATCGCATGAAAAGTCCGAGGTCCGTCATATGGCGCGTGACACCTGCGTTGTCGATGCTTCACGAACCTGAAACGAGCTTGAGGCCCACGATCGATCCGACAATCAAAATCAGGAACAGAATACGCAGCGCCTCGTAGGGTTCTCCAAAGGCGGCCATTCCCACAATGACAGTCCCCGCCGCTCCAATGCCGGTCCAAACCGCGTACGCGGTCCCGATGGGGATGGCCTGCCCCTCCGCTGGGCTAACCGCCCGATGCAGGAAATACAGGCTGAAAACCCCGAGCAGAACCAGTCCCGCGGTCGGCCAGAAGCGTGTCAGTCCATCCGTGAAGCGGTAAACCGTCGTCGCCGCAACTTCGCAGAAGCTGGCCATAAGCAAGTACATCCATGCCATTTCGGGACCCGCAAACTGCAGAAGACAATTGGACTAGCGCTGTGACTCGAGGCTTTCGACAACCAGCGACGTGTTCGTATAAACGCAAATCTCTGCCGCGATCTCCATCGCCTTGCGCGCGATTTGCTCCGCATCAAGCGGTTGGTCCAGCAGCGCCTTGGCGGCTGCAAGGGCGTAGTTGCCGCCTGAACCAATCCCCATGACGTGTGCTTCCGGTTCGAGCACATCGCCGGTACCCGTCAGAACCAAAGTGGTATTGCTGTCCGCCACGATCATCATCGCCTCAAGTCGTCGCAAGTACCGGTCGGTCCGCCAATCCTTGGCAAGTTCGACCGCCGCCCGCATCAGCTGCCCCGGATACTGCTCCAGCTTGGTTTCCAACCGCTCGAACAGCGTAAAGGCATCCGCCGTGGCACCGGCAAAGCCGGCGATGACATCGCCGCGTCCGAGCAGCCTGACTTTGCGCGCATTGGACTTGATCACGGTCTGCCCGAGGCTGACCTGGCCGTCGCCGGCAATAACCACCCGCCCATTCTTGCGAACGGTGAGGATCGTGGTGGCGTGCCAGCCTGAAGCAGCGGACATCCCGCTTTTGTCGTCATTCATGTTCATAGCTGATCGATAAGGGCGCTCATGCCGACCGTGTCAAGTTCCCGCGTGCCGACATTGCACGCCATGCTGAAAGCTGGCGAATGGTCTCGCAAGCTGATAAACGCTGCATCTTAACCGGCCAGAAACCCTCAACCGTCAGCCTTCGATCTGGCATCAGGTGACATTGCCGGCCCGAATATTAAGGATTTCTCACCGTGAGCGCAGCGGCAAACAGAACAAGCAAGCTCGAACGCAAGACCAAGGAAACCCAAATCTCCGTGGAGATTGATCTTGATGGGACGGGCTCCTACGAGATCAGCACCGGCGTCGGATTCCTCGACCACATGCTGGAACAGCTCGCGCGTCACTCACTGGTCGACATCAAGCTGAAAGCCGCGGGCGACCTTCACATCGATGCCCACCACACCGCCGAGGATACCGGCATCGCGCTGGGACAGGCCTTCAAAAAAGCCCTCGGCGACAAAAAGGGTATCAGCAGGTACGCCGACGTTCACCTTGCTATGGACGAATGCTTAACCAGGGTCGCCGTCGACGTCTCCGGACGTCCATTCCTTGTATGGCAGGTGGATTTCCCCCGCGACAAAGTCGGTGACCTCGACACCGAACTGTTCCGCGAGTGGTTCCAGGCCTTTACGCAGAATGCCGGCATAACCTGCCATGTCACGAATATCTATGGCGACAACAGCCATCACATCGCCGAGACCTGCTATAAGGGTTTGGCCCGGGCCTTGCGTCAGGCTATTGCAACAGATCCCCGCCAGGGCGATCGGGTACCCTCCACAAAAGGGACCCTTTAGGCAATGTTGCCCATACCATTGAGACTTGGAGCATCAAACAAAGTGGTTGCCTATACCGTTCACGAGCCGCCGGAAAACACGTTTGACCCCGTCGAACGGGCCGACTCGCTCGTTTTCGTCAAAGACGGAATGAGCTGGGCGGCGTTGCTGTTCGCTCCAATCTGGCTTCTCGCCAAGAGGTACTGGATTGCGCTCTTGGTCTATCTGGCAGCGGCCACCGTCATCATGGTGGGGCTTTCGCTGTTTCAGGCCAACCCAACCTGGAACGCTTTGGCTTATTTGGCACTCAACGTCATTGTTGCTCTTGAGGCCGATTCAATCTCGCGCTGGTCACTTGAGCGCAAGGGCTACCACATCGTTGGGTCCGTCAGCGGCGCCAACACGCGCGATTGCGAGCGCCGTTTCTTCGAACAGTGGACGGCTAACGAAGCCCGGTAAGATGTAATGCGGACGGCAGTCGTCATCGACTATGGCTCGGGCAACCTTCACTCGGCCGGCAAGGCCCTTGAACGGGCGGCCCGGGAGACTGAATCCGATTCAGAGGTAAAGATCAGCTCCGACCCAGCCGATATCGTGACCGCCGACCGGGTCATCTTGCCAGGTGTCGGCGCCTTCGCCGACTGCCGTCGGGGTCTGGAAGCGGTTCCCGGCCTGCTCGAAGCGCTCCACGAGACAGTGATGGAACGCCAGCGGCCCTTCCTTGGAATCTGCGTTGGCATGCAGCTGATGGCCAGCCGTGGCCTGGAGTTCGGGATCACCGACGGATTTGGATGGATCCCGGGAGAGGTGCGGGCGATCGCCCCAGCCGATGCTTCGCTGAAGATCCCGCACATGGGTTGGAACACGTTGACGGAGGCCAGCCCTCACCCGCTATTGGAGGGTATCAATACCGGACCGGACGGCCTCCACGCCTACTTTGTCCACTCTTACCACCTCATTCCCGAGGACCGCGCCCACGTGGTTGCCGAGTGCGACTACGCTGGTGCGATCACGGCAATGGTCGCTCGTGACCACCTGGCCGGCACCCAATTCCACCCGGAAAAGAGCCAGACCCAGGGCCTGAAACTCCTCGCCAATTTCCTGAAGAGGGCGCCCTGATCGGAACTCTAGGCCGCCAGAGCTTCGTCGTTACCTGGGAATGACACCACCTTGCCCGCCGCTTCGGCCTCGGCTGCGGCTGGCGCTTCTGGACGTGGCCGTTCCACAGTCTGAGACCCGCGCTGGCGGAACCAACGCAGCGAGGTGTTTGTCAGGACGCTGCCATGGCCGACGGCTTGAACCAGCAGTCCGTCCTCATCGCCCAGCAGCCAGGACATACGGGCTTCGATGTCCTCGGCGCTTTCGTGGCTTTCCACGTACCAGGTCTGCTCCAGGGGACGTGCCCAGCGCTCGCCCGTCGACATGATGATTTCTGCGATCGCCCGTTTCTTGGCGTTCGGATTGGCAAGGTCGTAAGAGATCAGGTAGGTGCGCATGGTAAGGCTCTCGTCGGTTTTGACTAAGGCCCTCTAAACGCGGAACAATTTGGGGCGGCAGCAGTTAAGAACGTAAGAAGAACATGGCATGAATCGCACGGCCCGTAAAGCCTAAGTTCGATTTTTGTTCACGTCTGGGAGGAACTGTGAACTTCTCATGGCTGTGGTTGCATCCGCGCCCCGAAACGCCATCGGGGGTGGCTCAGTCAATCAAACAGGCTGAGCTGGCCCGGCGCGTTGTTGGAGCGTGGAATAACGCGGTGTTTCCCGAAGTCGGTTCGGTCTACGAGCTCCGGGTAGCGTTCCTCAAACAGCCGCTTCGCCCGTTCGCGGGCCTCGGGAAAACGCCGCCCTTCCCAGATTTCGTAGAGCCGCCTCGGATCACACGCATACCGCCGCATGATCTCGACTCTTCGCACGCGCAGCCAACGCGCGATCCAGATATCGACGGCGTCTGTTTCGGTGATCACCCGCGGCGGCTCGGGTTTTGCCGCAGGCATTTCGAGGGGCAGAATGATACGCTTCAAGGGAGAACCGTCCTGACAAACTGATAAGCAAACCATGGTGGGTACGTTACGGGAACATCATAGCCAATCGATGGCAGATGGAGGCAACGACCACAAGCCCCTGCGCCAACTAGGACTTGACCCCGCCGTCCAAGCTGACAATGCAGGAAACGAGAACTAACCGAGAAACCAAGCATCGATAAGGCACCACCGTGATCCTCTTCCCGGCAATCGACCTCAAGGACGGCCAATGCGTCCGCCTCAAACTCGGCGAAATGAATGACGCCACCGTCTTTAGCGATAACCCCGCAGCCCAGGCCAAGTCCTTTGAGGATCAGGGATTCAAGTACCTTCACATTGTCGACCTCAACGGCGCCTTCGAGGGACGGCCGGTCAACGCCGGCGCCGTCGATGCAATCCTCGCTGCGCTCTCAATCCCTGCGCAACTCGGCGGCGGCATTCGCGATCTTCAAACCATCGAGACCTGGCTCGCCAAAGGCATTGCCCGTGTCATCCTCGGAACGGTCGCCGTCCGCGATCCGCATCTCGTGCGCCAAGCCTGCCGTGAGTTTCCAGGCCGGATCGCCGTCGGCATTGACGCCAAGGGCGGAAAGGTCGCCGTCGAGGGCTGGGCGGAAACGAGCGAGCTGACCGCGATGGAACTTGCTGGCCGCTTCGAGGACGCCGGTGTCGCCGCCATCATCTATACCGATATTGAGCGCGACGGCATCTTGAAGGGATTGAACCTGCCGGCGACCGCTGAGCTCGCCCAGTCGACATCGATCCCCGTTATCGCCTCGGGCGGCCTCGCTTCAATCGAGGATGTAAAGGCTCTGCTCCGCCCGGAATATAGCAGGCTCGAAGGCGCAATCACCGGACGGGCGCTCTACGACGGCCGACTTGATGCGAAAGAGGCGCTAGGCCTCCTTGCTGTCTGAGGCAATGCACGTAATGCATGTCCGCTACGCAGGAGGAAGCATGGACGAGGCGATAACAGAAATGGCAGACTACCCAAACGCCCGCCCGCCATCACCAGCCTCCCACATCTAAGGACACCGGATTATGGCCGCTATCGAAGTGAAAGTTCCCGACATTGGTGATTTCCAGGATGTCCCGGTCATTGAAGTGCTGGTCAACCCGGGCGATACCGTCGAGCCCGAGGACCCGCTGATAACGCTGGAGAGCGACAAGGCGACGATGGAGGTCCCGGCACCGCAAGCCGGAACGGTCGTGGAAGTCAAAGTTGTCATTGGCGACAAGGTCTCCGAAGGCACCTTGATCCTAACGCTCGAGCCGGCTGAAGGCGCATCCGCAGGCCAGGCGGACGATGCCCCCACCGAACCAGCCGCCGCGCCGGCGGCCGCAGCCGCGCCTGCCCCTGCTGCCGCGACGCACTCCGGCAGCGCTGACATTACGTGCGAGATGATGGTCCTCGGTGCCGGCCCTGGTGGCTACTCGGCCGCCTTCCGCTCCGCCGACTTGGGGCTGCAGACGGTTCTTGTTGAGCGCTGGGACGTGCTGGGCGGCGTTTGCCTTAACGTCGGCTGCATCCCCTCCAAAGCGTTGCTGCATACGGCGGCGATCATGGATGAAGCGAAGGCCATGGCCGCGCACGGCATCACATTTGGTCCGCCTGAAATCGACCTGGCTGCCCTGCGGACACATAAGGAAAAGGTCGTCGGCAAACTCACCACCGGCCTTGCCGGCATGGCCAAGGCGCGCAAGGTCACCGTTGTTACCGGTACCGGCCGTTTCCTCGATCCCAATCACGTCGAAGTTGAACTCACCGATGGATCCGGGAAGAAAGTGGTTCGCTTTGAAAAGGCAATCATCGCCGCCGGCTCGGAAGCCGTGACGCTTCCCTTCATTCCAGAAGACCCGCGCATCGTCGATTCGACGGGCGCCCTGGAGCTGCGTCAGATCCCGAAGAAGATGCTCGTCATCGGCGGCGGCATCATTGGTTTGGAGATGGCCACGGTCTATTCAACACTCGGCACCCGTCTCGACTGTGTTGAAATGCTCGATGGCCTGATGCCCGGGGCCGACCGCGACCTCGTCAAGGTTTGGGAGAGGTTCAACGCCCCCCGCTTCGACAACATCATGCTCAAAACCAAGACGACCGCGGTGGACGCCAAGGACGACGGCATACACGTCACCTTTGAAGGAGAAAACGCCCCTGCCGAACCACAGGTCTACGATATGGTCCTCGTGGCCGTCGGCCGCTCGCCCAACGGAAATCTCATCGACGCCGATAAGGCCGGCGTTGCCGTCACCGAGCGAGGCTTCATTCCGGCAGATCATCAAATGCGCACCAACGTAGGCCACATCTATGCCATCGGCGACATCATTGGGCAGCCGATGCTGGCCCACAAGGCCGTGCACGAGGCCCACGTCGCCGCGGAGGCCGCCGCTGGAAAAAACAGCGCCTTCGATGCCCGGCAGATCCCTTCGGTGGCATACACCGATCCGGAGATTGCCTGGGCCGGCCTCACCGAAACCGAAGCCAAGGAAAAGGGCATCAAATTCGGCAAGGCGGTTTTTCCCTGGGCAGCATCGGGACGCGCTATTGCCAATGGACGCGATGAGGGATTCACCAAGCTTCTGTTTGACGAAGAGACGCACCGCTGCATTGGTGGAGGCATCGTCGGCACGCACGCCGGTGATCTCATCGGCGAAGTTTGCCTGGCCGTGGAAATGGGCGCCGATCCCGTCGACATCGGCAAGACGATCCACCCGCATCCGACACTGGCGGAGTCCGTTGGCATGGCCGCGGAGGTCTTCGAGGGCGTGTGCACGGATCTACCGCCGCCGCGCCGGCGATAAACTCAGCATTGCCGCGGCGATTGGCGCGCAAGGTGTAGCATTCATTGCGGCTCCACAGTCGCCGGCGACGTTTACCAACGCTTTGTTTGATACTCTGGCGTGAGGCGCCTTGCATGGCTATATGCTGCACGGCACAATAGCCATCCCACGCGTGCTCATCGTTAACAGAAGTTGGTCATCAATCACCATGTCAATATTGGTCACGGGCGGAGCCGGTTACATCGGCAGCCATATGGTCCTGGAGCTCATCGATGCCGGCGAGAAAGTCGTCGTCGTTGACAACCTGTCGACGGGGTTCCGTTGGGCCGTACACAACGACGCCACTCTCGTCGTCGGCGACATTGGCAATGTGGATCTGATCAAGCGCACCATCGCGGAACACAACGTTTCGGCCATCGTGCATTTCGCCGGGTCCATCGTGGTTCCCGAATCGGTAACCGATCCGCTAGGCTACTATGAAAACAACACCGCGAAATCACGCACGCTCATTGCCACGGCGATCGATAGCGGCGTTCGTCACTTCATCTTCTCTTCAACGGCCGCGGTCTACGGAAATCCAGCGGAGAATCCGGTATCCGAGGATGCCGTCCTGCAACCCATGTCACCGTATGGCCGCTCGAAACTGATGACGGAGTGGATGCTGGCCGATGCCGCTCACGCCCACGACTTCAAATACGTTGCCCTGCGCTACTTTAACGTTGCCGGCGCCGATCCCAATGGTCGCAGCGGCCAGTCGACGCCTCGCGCAACACACCTCATCAAGGTGGCCTGCGAATCCGCACTCGGCAAACGATCACATATGCAGATCTTCGGCAACGATTACCCCACACCGGACGGCACCTGCATTCGCGACTATATCCATGTCACCGATCTGGCCCTCGCTCACCTGGAAGCTCTGACGTATCTGCGAGAGAAGGACACTTCGAATTTCTTCAACTGCGGCTATTCGAAGGGTTATTCGGTGTTGGAAGTGGTCGATGCCGTCAAGCGCGTCTCCGGTGTTGAGCTCGACGCACGTCTGGCCGAGCGCCGTCCCGGTGACCCCGCCGCTATTGTCGCTGCCTCCGCCAAGATTAGGCAGACGCTCGGCTGGATGCCTCGGCACGACAATCTTGAACAGATCGTGAGCCAGGCGCTCAGCTGGGAAAAACACCTCGACGCCATCAAGGCAAAGGCATCTTAAAGAGCTGGGTCGCCTAGCCTGATCTCAGGACAAACCATGCTGCCGGCGGCCATTGGTTAACGTTGGCTCGGCATGTTGAGGGGCAGATACTCGACTCCCGAGCGCTGCACCGGCTGCGGATAAAGCCGCATCAACTTGAGCACCTCTTGCGGCATACCGGTTTTGATCGGCAGTCCAAGATGCGTGGCTTCCCTTGCGGTCAAAGCGTAGTCATGCGTCCAATGCCCGCCGGCGAGCTTCTCCGCAAGCGCCTCGGCCTTCGCGGTCTCCATACGCGGAGTCATGATCTCCACCGCGCCACGCTTGACCTGATCGAGTGCTTTCTCGCTCACGTCGGCCAACACATGCGTCAGGTCGAAAACATCGGCGGCGGGCTTGGCGTCACGCGCATGTATGATACTGGCCGCGGGCAGTCCCATGATCTGCGGATCGATTGGACCAAGAACGGAAAACTCGCCCAGCACGATTTCATCTGCCGCCAAAGCGATAAGGGTCCCGCCCGACATGGCATAGACCGGCACATAAACGGTGACCTTCGCCGGATGCGCCTCAACGGCTCGTGCGATTTGCATTGCCGCCAGAACAAGCCCGCCAGGCGTATGAATGATGAGATCGATCGGCCGGTCCTTGGGCGTCTCCTTGATTGCCGCGATGATTGTCTGGGCATCCTCCAGGTCGATATGCCGGGCAACGGCAAATCCGAACAGGCTTCGCTGCTCTTGCCGGTGGATCATTGTAATCACCCGGCTGCCATGGCCTTGTTCAATAGCCCGGATGGCCTTCTCCCGCTCATATCCAAACCAGCGGCCCATCAGTATTGGCTGCAGTGCCATCGCCGCGAAAATCAGAAGAAGAATGGTCGTAATATCAAATCCCATGCTGAGCACTCATGATGCTTGCGGCCCGGTGCTGATGCTGTGCGGCCGAGCCTTGATTGGAAAATTCATGCGGGCGCCATCTTGGCCGTGACAGCGAGCCTTGAAGAAATGACGTCGGACGAAGCCCTGCGTTGTTCAGACCGCCCGCACGTCGGCGAGGGTTTAGTACGATTGCTGGAACCCGAAGCGCAAGGCAAGAATAACGGCACGGGAAACCGCCGATGCCGTCATTGCACCAGGCTCGCGGCGCGGGTTGACCACTCGAAGACAAGAAAGATCGCCGCGCTCAAGAAACCAAGCACCGGCACCCACATGCCAACCTGAAATGCTGGCGCGTCACCAATCCCCCCAAGCTTCAGCCGCCATAGCGACAGATTGACAGCTCCAAATACGATCAGCGTGAGCGTCGATGTGAAATCAGCCAGGTAGGCAGTCTCGGTCGCCAGGCTGAGGACGATAACGATAAACATTATGATAGCGGTGGAATTGAGCGGAGTTCGGGTCATCTCGTTCACACGACCGAAGTACCTTGGCAGGGCGCCCATGCGGCTCAGTCCATACAGCACACGGCTTGCCATCACGACCTGTACGAGCACGCCATTGAACACAGCCAGGACGGCGACAGCGCTGATGACCCGGCCATCCCACGCCAACAGGCGTTCGGACAAAAGCGTCAACGGCGCGCTGCTGGCGGTAAGCTCAGCCATTGGGACGCGCGAAATCGCGACGAGAACCACCAGGACATAGAGCACCGTCGTCACAGTGAGTGTCGCCGCTATGGCGATCGGAATAGTGCTCTCAGGCCGCTTCACTTCTTCTGCAACGTTGACCATGTCCTCGAACCCGATAAACGCGAAGAACGCGAGCAGGACGGCGCTTGAAATTCCGAAGATCTGAGAGACCTCGGGCAGGGTAAAAGCCTTCGCCGCCGTGACCGCAACCTGGGTTGGCTCAGTCAAACCGGCGGCGGCTATGGCAACCAGGACACCGATTTCCGCCAGTGCCAGCAGAGCGGCCGTCCACGCGGTCTGCGATATGCCCCACGAAGCGATCGCGAAGATAAGCAAGGCAGAGACGATTTGGATCTGCCAGCCCGGTGCCGAAATGAGCTCTTGAATGTAGCCCGACCCGCCGCGCAACAGCACGGCCGATGAAACGATGCCTGTTGCACACACCATCAGTCCGACGCTCAGCGCGAGCCGCCCAGGACCGAAACTTTGCCGAACATAGGCGGCTTCTCCCGCACTCACCGGATATCGCGACGCCAATTCTGCGTAGCTTGCAGCCGAGAGTGCGACGAGAACACCAGCGGCGAAGAATGCCAGCGGCGCATGCACGCCGGCCCGGGCGACCACATCTCCGATCAAGACGTACACGCCGGCCCCGACCGTGACACTCAGCCCATAGAGCGTCAGCAGCAGCGGCCCCATGCGCCGCAACAGCTTTTTCGAACCTTCAAGATCGCCGATCGGTTTTCGCACGAGGCCACGGTCAATTGATTACGACTGAAACATGAGGATTCCGCGGTTGAAGGCCCTGGCTCCAAGCCGAAGCCTTCACTGGATGGTCAGTATTCTTCGTCGCCACGCCCTGCGCGTTGATCAGCGTCAACGCATTGTTCTGGCGCTGACGAGCTCGATGCGCAGCCGCGGCTTCCCACGCACGTTAGTTCTGACGCAAATCAGCCATCGCGGATAGACGGCTCGTAGACGTTTACAGAAACCCGAAGTGGCCGGCCCCCTGTCGTGAATCACCGTTGCCTTCAGCCGCCGGAGTACCTAGTCTCCAAGCAGGACTTCATATTGGGTATAGGTAAAGTGATTATGGACCTCGGTGAAACTTGGTGGCTGATTCTCGGAGTAATTCTGTTCGTCGGGATAATCCTCTACGTGTTCCGTCGTGGCGGCAAGAAAGGCTATGACAAAGACGCGAAGATTCCGCTCGACGAGGATTGAGCAAATAAACCGAAGTCAACGTGTCGCTTACCTTGAGAAAGAAGCGTTCCGCTCGTTCGGCGGCGTGACCCGTGACACGCTTCACTTTCCCTTAAACCCCAGCCCAGTTAATTTGCCGACGCGTTTACATCCGCAAATTCGGCAACAATACAGGCATGTGAAGATCCCGTCGGGCGGTCCACCCGGGCGTAGCTCACCGCCTCGTCGCTCAGCGCTTCATTGTAGACCTGGATTTCCTTGAAACGCCCGTAAAGCGCTCGGCTGCACAGCACGTGATCAAGCATCTGCGGGCGTCCCTGGTGAACGACACTATACCGGCGGTCCTGCGGTAAGCCTCGGTCCAGAACGATCAACGAACTGGCGGCCAGCGCTCCGTTGCCCGTATCCTGCTCGGCGCCAACGAGAATCCGCACAGGTGACTCGTTGTCTTCGGCGTTGAGATCTCCCAAAACGAGGATCTCCGCGTGAAGGTCCTTCTCAAGCAGCTGATCGACAAACAACCGGATCTCCAGCGCCTGGGCATTGCGCTTGATCGACGAAATGCAAAAGCCCTCCGCCCAGCCCGAGATCGAATTCCAAACGAACGGCGCCTGCTTTTGCCCTTGAACGCTGGATGCCAGCGGCGCCCGTAGGTGGCAGTTGACGACACACAGCGTCCGCCCATCCGGAAGCCCGATCTCCGTGACAAGTGCCGGGCGGTCGAACCCGATCTCCTCATCATCCTGCGCAGGTGGCCGCGCCGTTACCGCGCGATAGCGAACGGGTTTGATGAAGTCATGGCGTAACAGACGCGACTCGAGGACCGGCCAGCGCGAAAGCGTCACAAGGTTGTGCACGTCGGCCACGCCTTGGTCGTGCGCATGATGCGTCACCGACCGGTAATAGCCTTGATACCGTGTCCCCTCCAGCAGCTGGTCGAGCGCTGCCAGGACACGCAAAGGCTCGCCCGGCACGCGCTGACCATTGACCTCTTGCAAACACAGGACGTCGGCGGCTGCCCGTTCCAGCTCAGGCCGCAACATGTCGATGCGCGCCTCGATCGGTCGCGGTGCGCGCGGCGGCAGATCCAAGCTCTCAAGATTGAAAGTCGCGACCCTCATGCCGTTCTCCTGAAACAATCCGCAATTCCCGTGGAACCTACAAGCAGAGCAGATGATAATCCAAACCGGCAGGGGATTGCACAATGACACGCCGGACCCGCGAGGCGATCGATAGAAGGGCAGTCGAGTTGCGCCTGCAAAGCCATCGTGCGCATCACAATGAATTCTTCCAAAAACCGACCGTCGCGTGCATGCTGCTCTCGCTGAAAAGGCCGCGAAGGATACCCGAGAAACAATGGCGACCGGACCCTCCCACACTATTCACCGCAACCATTGCCACTATGCTTGGGACAGAAGTCTGGCGCCCGTGCTTCAGGCGGCTCCTGGCGAGACACTCACTTTTGACATCACGGATGCATCCGGTGGGCAGATCACACCGAAATCGAACGCGGCGGTCTTTGCCAACTACGATGCGGACCATGTCAATCCGGTTACCGGCCCCGTCTTTATCGATGGCGCGAAGCCTGGAGACACGCTTGTCATCAAGCTTGAGTCCTACGCACCATCCGGTTGGGGTTGGACGGCGAACATCCCCGGTTTCGGCCTTCTCGCTGACGACTTCCCGGACGCTGCGTTGCTGCATTGGAACTATCAACCGGATGGCAGCCGACCATTGCTGTTCTCCGACAAGGCAGAAATTCCTCTTGCCCCCTTTGCTGGGACGATTGGTGTCGCCCCCGCCGAGCCCGGTCCGCATTCAATCATCCCGCCCCGTCATGTCGGGGGCAACATCGATGTGCGCGATCTGATCGCCGGCAGCATTCTCTATCTTCCCGTGGAAGTCGACGGCGCTCTGTTCTCGATTGGCGACACGCACGCCGCACAGGGAGATGGCGAAGTCTGCGGCACCGCCATCGAGAGCCCGATGCAGGTCTCCTTGGCCCTGGACGTCATCAAGGGTGAGGCGCCCAAAATGCCCCGCATCGTAACGCCCCAAAGACGAGTAAGCAGCTCGACCGGTAGCGTGCAGATCACGACCGGGATTGGACCAGACCTCCATGAAGCCTGTCGTGCAGCCGTTCGCGGCATGATCGACCTAGCGGGGAAAGTGCACGGCCTGAGCGCCATCGATGCCTACATGCTGTGCAGCGTTGCTGGAGACCTTCGGATCAGTCAGATTGTCGATGCCCCCAATTGGACCGTGAGCTTCCACCTTCCTGACTCGATATTTTCAGGTGCATAGCGCATCGTTTCGCGTCATCTGCGCGGCCCGAAGATTTTGAGCCCCCAACACTGAAACAAATTTGAGAAGAGCTAATGTCGGAACAACAAAACCCAAACACATCCGATCCGAATGATTCCGTGGCCCAGCAAACCACTCCCTCAGAAGGTACGCGCACGCGTGAACGGCCTTTCATCGTTGAACCCGACACCGACTTGCACAAAATCATTGTCGTAGGTGGGGGCGCTGGTGGCCTCGAACTGGTCACCAAGCTCGGTGACAAGCTGGGACGCAAAAACAAAGCTCATGTCACCTTGATCGAGCGTTCCCGCACCCACATTTGGAAACCGCTGCTGCACGAGATCGCTGCTGGAAGCATGGATGTCGCCCGTCACGAACTCAGCTACATGGCGCAGGCACATTGGCACGGTTTTCAGTATCGCTTCGGGGAAATGATCGGCCTTGATCGCAGCAAGAAGCTCGTTCACTGCGCCGCGACCTTCGACGAGGAAGGCCGTGAGATCACGCCACCGCGCTCCTTTCCCTACAATACACTCATCATCGCGATCGGATCGGTCTCCAACGACTTCGGTACACCCGGCGTCAATGAGCACGCCATAATGCTCGACACGCCCGAACAGGCGGAGCGCTTCAACCGCCGGCTCGTCAACGCATGCCTGCGCGCAAACACACACCCCGACCCGATTGAGCCCGGACAGCTGCACGTGACGATCATTGGCGCTGGCGCCACCGGCACGGAGTTATCCGCCGAATTGCATCGAACGGCACGCAGCGTCGTGGCGTTCGGCCTCGACAAGGTCGATCCGGAACGAGACATCAAGATCACCCTGATCGATGCGGCGCCCAGAATTTTGCCGGGCCTTCCGCAGCGCCTTTCCGATTCGACCGTCGAAATACTCGAGGACCTTGGCGTGGAAATCCGGACCGGCGCGCGCGTCACCGAGGTCACCGACAAAGGTGTCACGCTGCAGTCAGGTGAGTTCATTCCCTCCGCCCTTGTTGTCTGGGCGGCTGGCGTCAAGGGCCCGAATGTCCTGTCCCACCTGGATGGACTGGAAGTGAGTTCCGCCAACACGCTGGTCGTCAAGGACACACTGCAGACAACCCGCGACGATGACATTTTCGCGTTTGGGGATTGCTGCTATTTGGTACCCGAGGGCCAGACCGAACCCATTCCACCGCGCGCGCAAGCAGCTCACCAGCAGGCCTCGTTGCTCTTCGATCAAATGAAGCGGCGCCTTGCCGGTCAGGAGCTGAAGCCGTTCGTCTATCGCGACTTTGGCTCGCTTGTGTCGCTGGGGGAATACTCGACGGTGGGCAGCTTGATGGGATTCGTTCAAGGCCGCTCGATGTGGGTCGAAGGCCTCTTTGCAAAGCTCATGTATCGCTCCCTTTACAAAATGCACCTGAAGGCGCTCCACGGCGTATCAAAGGTTGGCATGGATACGCTCGCCCGTACCATCTCGCGCCAAACCGAACCGAAGGTGAAGTTGCACTAGCAGCTGAATGAAGGTTGCGGACTCAGGCAAGCCCCTTTGTCGGCGGCATGGGTGGGGTCAGCAAATGAAACGGGCACACGACCCGTTCCGTGGGTGCCATAGCTGGCTCCGGGAGACACGCCTCACGCTATGCCGGTATTTTTTCCACCGTCGGCAGGGGAACGTCCGATCTCGGACACAGCACACGATAGATCAGCAAACCCTTTGGCGATGCCGCGCAGCTTATGGAATTGTCCCCGCGACCTGGAGCCTTGCTGACGACAACCTCAAACCGGTCACCTCGGATCATGGCGGTACGGTGGTTAACATACCCGCCGTCGACCAAACGCATGTTCCCGTCAAACAGACCTATTTGCCAATGCGGCGCATTTGGCAGTTCGCCGGAGATTTTCAAATCCTGCTGCCGGCAATCGTAAGAGAGGATGAAATAGCGAAGGTCCGACGAACCGGCTCCCTCCGAACCATCAACGGCCTTGAACTCGGTGCTTGGCGCTTGCACACCGTATTGCCAACGAACGATTGCGGGAACGACAACAAGGACCGACACGGCAATGATCACCACGGCAAATGCTGACGCTAACAACAGGACCAAGAGCATGTCGGCCATCAGGAGCACCCCTCCGCGATGATCTGCTTTCCATTCTGGAACACACTAGGCAGTCGGCTTGGGAAGTTGCCGCGCGGCTCATAGGTCCGGAAATAGATCACCCCGCGCCCAACACCCTTTCGCAGCTTCAACCAGTTGGCCTCGGCATCCTCCGGTTCGTTGGTGGAAATCAGAATTTCGTACGTTCCATCCTGACGGAGTTTGATGTCATTCGAGTTGATGACCGGACCAACTTCCGTGAATTTGTTATATGTGAAGCTCCAGTACAGCGCATCCGGCGGTTGCCCAACCAGCCTCAAAGGCCCCTTGTCGAAGTCCACAAAGGCAATCCAGTACTGGCAGTCAAGGTGTATGTAGCGAAACCATATCCATCGGGCGATCTGCATCCGAAGCCGAAATTCATGCCGCTTAGCTTCCTGCCAACGCCCAATCTTCTCCCAGCGAAACCAAAAGAAAGCCGCGACACCCGCGACAATTATCGGCACGAGAACCAACGACAAGAGTGCCGAATATAGTAAGAGCGATGACGCCGTCATGATTTGCTGCACCAGTATGGACACCCTCGCCCTAAGTCAGCTTACCGCATAGCCGTGTTTGCGATGAAGCGTTGAAAGACATTCATTCACTTCGTCGTCGAATTCCGGAACTCTGCTGGTCGATGAAACGAGGTTGCGCTTCAAGTAGGAGGCTTCGTTTTTCTCGATTACCCGCCTTGCATCTTCTTGACCCAAGTCGAGGAAATCAAACACGTCGTCGAGCATTGGGGCAAAGTTCTCGACCAGGTCTTCGTATCGGATCCTGAAAAGTCGGCCTTCCACATTAGCGCTTTTGACTTGAGCATCGAATTCCTCGTCAAAATCGACAATGCTCATTGCCGTTGCCAATGGCTTATTGCGCGAATAAAGATCGATGTAGCGGGCCGAGCTATTGGTCCTGAAAAAGACTCTCGGTGGAAAAAACTGATCCGAGAATGCCTCGTTGAAATGCTCAAGCCCACCCAGAACCTTTTGGCAAATCTTTTCGAGATCAAGCTGCGAACGCAGCTGCCGATTGGGATGGCGGGTAATGTACAGGAATTTCGCATCAGGGAATAGTTTGCTGAGGTAGCCTACGCGCAGCGTATTCCACGGATTCTTGTTCAGGAAGCGTTTTTTCTTTTGCGAGATCAGGCTTTTCTGAATCGCCGTCCGGAAGATTTTTTCAAAGGCTGGATCGCTAAAGTTCTGATCAAGAATATTCACAGCATCGTCAGTCCAGCAATTGTTCTTACAGAACCGCCAGATCGGTTCCGCCTCATAGGGCGACTCAGCGTTCACCGAAGACGGCATGTGCACCGGAACCATGGGCTTATTGAAGAAAGCGAACTTCCGTATAGCCGCACCCGTGATAATTGGGGAGCGGGGAAACACTTGCGATCCGTACGTGAAGTGTCCCACATCGCGGTGATCAGCAATGACCTTTTCAAAGAACGAGGTTCCAGAACGGAAATTGCCGAGCAAGAAAATTGGCGCCACAATCGGTTTTGAAATTTCGTTACGATAAAGAACATTCTCAATGCCATTAAAGCTGGCATCAAGAACTTTATTCACGCCACGCATGTTATAATAGAATTTAGCCTGATCCCGGAAGTCCCGATACTTGGCACTTAGCGCCCGATCTTCCAATTGAAGGTCCTTCGCCATATTGGTCGAAGGCTGATCACCGCTTGAAGTTACACTCACTTTAGCCATCCAATGTTTTGCTTTTTCGCTGATCTGAGCGTGAGACTAAATAATGCTAACGAGTTCCATTTCGCCACTAGTTATTCTCTGGCCGGCGCCGTCACGATTCGTTTGACCATTTAATTCACGCTTCATCTTCAACGCAGTTCACCCAAGTCACCAACCCCTTGAGCTCTTGAGCTCTCTTTGAGGTTCGTACACCTCTCGAAACCAGCGAACACTCTGTTCAATGCCGCTTTCGAACGAAACTTCGGACTTAAACCCAAAATCCTGCTTGGCCCGGTCGATCGGGAAGGAAGCGTCTCGCGAAAGCAGATAGACTGCATGTCGCGTCAGCAAGGGCTTTGTTTTCAGCTTGAGGAGCGCGTGCAGCTTTTCCATCGACCAGGCGAAGGGAAAGGCAAACGAAAAGGGCAACCGCAGCTTAGGAGGCGGCAACTCGAAAGCGTCAGCCAACGCGCAGGTATATTCTTCCCACGATTGAACGCTTTCATCCCGCAAATTGTATGCCTTACCGACCGTTTTGTCGCTTTTCGCGGCAAGAATCATGGCGTTCGAAACATTGTCTACATAGATCAATCCCGGCGACGAGCGCCCACCGCTGATCAGCGGCATCATCCCGGCCTTAAGTTGCTCATGAATCTCAACAATGAAGTCGGCCGACCTTGGGCCGTAAATCGTTGCCGGCCGAATGACGGTCGTGGGCAGTCCATGCTCCATGTACGCCTGTTGAACCAGTTTCTCCGCCATAATCTTGGTTTTATTGTAAGGCAGCCCGACATCGACCATCGGCGCCTCTTCCGACACGACATGCTCTGGAAATCCATAGACGTCCGTCGTGCTGACATGCACAAAGCGAATGGACTTCGACTCTGCGATGACAGCATCCAACAGACTTTTGACGCCATTGACATTGCCGTTGTAGTACGTGTCCCAGTCTGTCCAATCGGTCGACGTCGCAGCGCAATGGTAGACGACATCTACGCCTTTGACAGCCGCTTTGAGAGAGGCAGGATTAGTAAGGTCACCAATGACAGTTTCAATACTGCTTGAATCGAATTGATCCTTGTCACTGACCTTGCGGATCATCGCCCGGACAGGTTCATTTTGTTTCGCGAGTAAGTTGGCGAGAGAGTAACCTAATAAGCCACTTGCTCCTGTAACCAGTGACACCATTAGTCGCTCCCCAGTAACTGGCAGCCTGACTTACGAAAGGTCGTCGCCGTAGCGACCGCTGTTTCAAACTGGGCGGTGCTGTGCTCAGAGTTTATCAGAAAATGCGCTCTGGCCCCATTATCTGGGGCAAAGGGAAATATGACCGCCCTACCGGAAATGTTCTCTTGATACAGATAATCAGGCATTTTCTAACCGCTGTAAAGGCAATATCACTTATCTCAGCGAGCAACGACGGCAAGCGAAGCACGCTCGACCAACGATTGCCGCTTGGCGACATTCACCACTTCCTCGGCCACAATGCTTACCGTTTTGCGGATTTGCTCGGGCGTATGCTTGGATGTGATGAAGAAGCGCAACCGAGCCGCCTTCATGGGCACCGCTGGGTGGATGATCGGAAGGGCGTTGATGCCAAGCTCCAACAGGCGGTCCGCCAGGCGCACCGCACGCACCGGGTCTCCAATCATCACTGGCACCACGGAAAATCCCGCACTGGTCATCGTATCGAGGCCAGCCTTTTTCGCCTCTTCCACAAACAGCTGACCATTGGCCTGCACCTTGGCGACCCGCTCCGGGTCGCTCTTGAGGATCCTCAGCGAGGCAAGTGCAGCAGCAGTCGCCGGCGGCGACAAACCGACCGAATACACAAAACCGGGCGCCTGGTACTTCAAGATCTCAATGAGTTCGTTGTTCCCGCAGATGTAGCCGCCGCAGCTCCCCAACGTCTTGCTCAGCGTACCCATCCAGATGTCGACTTCGCGTGGATCAAGACCGAAATGCTCGAACGAGCCGCGGCCGGTCTTGCCCATGACGCCCAGTGAGTGGGCCTCATCCAGCATCAGCCAGCAGCCGAAATGCTTCTTGATCTC
>JARFQY010000330.1 GCA_029287535.1 Filomicrobium sp. | reverse complement strand
AGACCTGGCGCCGCCTGAAGGGGCAAAACCAGTTGCCGAAGGTGGTCACTGGTGTCAGGTTCAATGACGGCATCGAGGAGAAACCCACCTCGGATCACCGCGCCGCCTGATCGCCCATCACCCAAAATCCCGCATAGCTCGTTTTGGGGCGACAATCGGCACACAAGGAGCGTGTTGTGCACTGCTCTCGCCGAACAAGCGTAGGCTCACATGAAGCGCACGGTAGCTGATCGAAATGGAGGATCGAATGCAGTTTCAGCTCAACACGGATTCGCATATCAAGGGTGATGATCGTCTGGCCGAAGTTGCGGAAAATACCGTGGTTGCAGCCCTGGGCCATCTGCGGGACCGTCTCTCGCGCATCGAGGTGCATCTGGCAGATGTCAACGCCGCCAAGGGTGGCGATGATGATATCCTCTGCACCATCGAGGCGCGTCCCGAGGGCATGCAGCCTCAGGCCGTCACTCACGCCGACGCGAATGTAGAAGCAGCCTTGCGCGGCGCATCTAGGAAAATCCGCAACCTTCTCGACAGCGAATTCGGCAAGCTCGGGCGGCGGTAACGGCGGCGCGTGGCTTAGCAGTCCCTCGCGTCACTGCAGGGCATCATTTTCATGGGCGCTGACGCATACCCATTCGGCCTCCTTTGGACATCGATAAGGGAATTCAACCCACGCTAACCTGCGTCAGTGCAAAAAGACGGGGAAGCCATCAAAGTGGATAGGTGCCGTCAAATGTTGACGGACATTTTCCGAGCATGTGATTGGCAATAGGCGGATGCAAATTTTCAACGATTTGCAGGGCTGTCGCCCTTCTCCGTTCGGAGCGTCCCCGAAAGGACAAACAAATGACACCTAAAACTAATAATACCGCCGAGAAGATGATCTCCGTCAAGGCAGCTTGGGACAAGGCACCTGCCGGGCCGAAGAAGGACAATGCCCTGAAGCACTATCAGGCCGCCGAAAAGGCGCACACGGCGAACAACGATGCCGAGGCCAACAAGGAACTCGGCGCGGCAACCAAAGCTCTCTCATAATATCCGTTACTTGAGATGACTGCCGGGCCGCTCGCCGTCTGACCGCGGGCGGCCCCGCTCTCATTTCAATAGTGGCCCGCTTTGATCCAGATACCCTGGGTCGAACTCTGCGAGGTCCACCAGCCGCTCACGGTTGTCGAAGGTCACGTGGCCCTCCCGGAAAGTCACGAGCCCGCCTTCGCGAAGCTTCCGCAGGACGCGGTTCACGTGTACGGCGCTCAGACCCAGTGCGTCGGCAAGATGGTACTGCGTCAGCGGACAATCATAACCTTCCCTGCTCCCGATCCCGACCAACGCCAGTCTTGAGCCCAACTCCAGCAGAAAATGCGCCATGCGGGCCTCCGCATCGCGCCGTCCTATTCCGACGAGATGCTCGACGACCATGGCCTCGTCCCTTGACGCCGCCCAGAGGATCGCCGTCGCCAAGCGTGGAGTTTCGGCGAACGCTTGGAGGAGATCGCTCGCCAGCACTTCGGCTGCCTGGATATCCTCGATGGGTTCGAAGCTGTGATCGGAAGTCCGGAGTAGAACGCTGCGCAAGCCGAGAAAATCCCCAGGTATCTGGAAATCGACAATCTGGCGCGATCCGTCCGCCTGGGTCTTGTATGAGCAGACCCAGCCCTCAGAAAGGATGTAGGCGGCCTGATCCGACTGCCCCTGGTGTACAAGATCCTGCCCCGCGACGAAGGATCGGCGACGCTGGTGGAGGCGCTCCAGAACGGCCAGCTCGGCCTCAGCCAAGGTGACGAAGGCCGAGAGTTTGCGGGTAAGTGGACTGTGCGCGACGGCGTCCATGGTCTCTCCCGTACCGGCCTGCGCTGGCGACAAATTCAGCAAGAAAAATGCACAGGGACTGATTTCGATCAGTTCACTATACCGCATTCGCCGCCAGTGTGGTGATGCGCGCCAGGTCGCTTGTGTTGCCTGCACTGTTGCTCGCAGAAAGGACGACGGAATGACCGTCGAGATCGACCATGCAGGGCTTGCAGCCCTTTCGATCTGCGAAGCGCTCTTGCTTGCCCTGAATGATCAAGGTCTCATGCCGCAGCAGGAGATCCTGGGTGTGTTGCGCGGCGCCGCGGCAAGCGACAAAAACGCAATTGGCCCCGACGCCGAAAGGGAAACGCACCGAGCCGTTACCGAACTCATCGATCGAATTGTAGCAGCCGGCAACTCGGTTCGGAGACGATGAGCATTGGACCTCGATCCAACATCAGTGTTGCGCGCTGGCATTGAGCCGGCTCGCGTTCACGAACAACCTCAGGTGGAATTTTCATGTCAGTCATCCTCAAGATTAATGTCGAAGCTGCCCGCCTAAATCCCGAGGCGGAGTTTGAAACACCAGGCGATCTAGCAGTTTCCCTCGGCCTGACGCGTGGTCAAAAAATTGCGACGCTCGATCGGTGGTACCAATCGGTGCAGCTTCGGATGGCGGCCGGCAACGAAGGGATGTCGCCAGGAGAGAGCACAGATCATGACAAGCTGCTGCTTGCGTCAATCAACGCTGCTCAGACTGAACTGATATGGCTACCGAACAATGTTACCTAATCGTGGTCGTAACGCTCGTGCCGCACCCAGCCAACCGCCTATCCGACAGCGTTTTAAGCTCTTTGCCTTCTTGGCGGTGCTGCCGACATGCTCATTCAGTGTGACCGCGTCGTCTCATGTGGTGAAGACGATGTGGGCGGCTCTGATGCTCGGCTCCTAATCAAGTTCGTCGAGAACGCTCTGATTCAGGCTG
>JARFQY010000253.1 GCA_029287535.1 Filomicrobium sp. | reverse complement strand
GGACACAACCGACATTCGTTTTCCCGCCTTCGCTGACGCAGCATCCCCTCGCAGGTGCGGCACGCTTTTCGCTGCGTTGCGGTCGATCTCGCCAGACCGGCCATTGAAAGCCAGTCTAAGGCGCGAAATTCAAACCGCCCTTCCGCTGTAACCGGGATCAACCAACGAGGAGCGGGACGAAGCTGTCGTTGGCGGTCAGTGCGAAATCTGAACTTCGCCCTCAATCTCAATTGCAAAACCCAATGGCAACCCAGACACACCAATAGCTGATCGAGCATGGTGGCCTACGTCTGGTCCAAACACTTCAATGACGAGAACACTGAAACCATTCACAACCAAGTGTTGTTTGGTGTAGCCAGGGCTCGAAGCGACCATGCCAAAGACACGTGTCCAACCAACTATTCGAGAAAGGTCGCCGATTTCTGCCTTGATGTTTGCAAAGATAGATAGCGCAATATCGCGAGCTCCGCGCAGCCAGCCAGGGCTCCGATATCTGAGGTCTACGCCCTGTCAGGCTGCACTCCAGTCAACGCAACCGGTGACATTTTTGAATGGCGTTTACAGCTTTGCGGATTGCATCCACCCGCTGCATCGCTTGGCCGACAAGCACATCAACCTGCCGCAACTTCTGAACTATTTCCTCGAGCTTGTGCCGCTTGTTTGCCATCCTTCGTCCTCCGTTTTCTAAACATAACGGTGGGCCAAATCAGATGGGGCATTCCAGCCTTACATCATTACTACTATCTATTGTCTGTCTGTACTGCTAGATTATGCTGATGTCGGAGGCCCTGCGCATACGTTCTGGTAGTTTTGGCCGTGTCGCACTACTGGATATGGATCGCAATCTTGTGCGGCACGCTCATCCTCACTGCCATGTCCTTTTGAAAGTCGATGGTGCTGACACGCAGTTTCTTGTCGGCGAGACTGTAGCGCACCTCACGGATGAAAGCGCTGTTTTGGTGAATGCCTGGACGCCGCATGCCTATGTTCATAAGCCGGACCGGCCGCGTTGTCTAATCCTTGCCCTCTATATTGAACCGATCTGGCTGGCAGAGTTCCGAAAGAATTGGGCTTCGTCCGGCGATGCCGGGTTCTTCGCATCCGCCACAGGTGCCATAACGCTAAACATCCGCAAATTGTCGATGGCGCTCGCCACGTCCATGATCCATGCGCCGACGGATGTCGTAGAGCACGAGAAATTGCTCGGTGACCTGATGATCGCCGTGATCGAACGCTTTACAGAATGGCGCAGTGTCGGGGCGG
This sequence comes from Filomicrobium sp., assembly GCA_029287535.1. GTDB lineage: Bacteria > Pseudomonadota > Alphaproteobacteria > Rhizobiales > Hyphomicrobiaceae > Filomicrobium. Next base: position 11,805 of record JARFQY010000253.1, on the reverse strand, counting down.
GACTGCGCGAGGCGGCGCGCGTGCAATCGGTGGACTGGCGCGTACGAAAAGCCATAGCCATGATCCGACGCGAACCGGGCGAGGTCGACAATATCGAGCGACTGGCGGCAGAGGCAGGCATGAGCCGCGCCAATTTCTTCCGTGTGTTCGAAGCCTCGACCGGCGTAAGCCCGCGCGTCTTTCTGAATGTTGTGCGACTGGAACAGGCCATTTTCGGAACAGTCAATAGCGATATGAGTTTCGGCCAAATGTCCGATAAGCTCGGCTTTTCCACCCAAGCACATTTTACCCGCTTTTTCCGCGATCACGCCGGTGTTGCGCCCAGCCAGTTTCGGTCCATCGCCCGGATCGGGGATATAGGCGATGCCTTCCATCTTTGAGACTCTAGGGTAAATTCTGCGATGCCTCGGTATCGATTTACAGCCGGATTGTAATCCATCGTCCCTGATAAGAGCTCGAATACGCTCTTCAGGGAGGCTGCCATTAATGGCATTTGATACAAAGACAGCGGACGTGGAAGAGCGCATCGAGGATGGCGCGCTCCTGTCCGGATCGGCACAATTCATTGACGACCTGCCCTTCGCCGTAGGCACGTTGCACGCCGCTATTCTGCGCTCTCCTCATGCCCATGCCAGCATTGTCTCGATAGATAGTAGTCGCGCCCGCGCCTTGCCCGGTGTGGCTGCCGTAATCGACGGCACCGCCCTGGCCAAGGTGTCGGAACCGCTGATGGTCGGCGTCAAAATTCCGATCAAATGCTGGCCGATGGCTGTAGATCGCGCGCGATATGTCGGGGAACCGGTGGTGGTCGTGCTGGCCGAAGACCGTTATGTTGCCGAAGATGCGCTTGACCTGATCGAGGTGACCTACACCCCGTTACCGCCGGTGATCGACCCTGAGGCCGCCTTGGACATGAACGCGTATGTCCTGCACGAAGAACTTGAAAACAACCTCGGTTCGGAACGCACATTCCGCTATGGTGACCCAGAATCCGCCCGCGAGGCTGCTCCACGCTGCATCGCGGTCAAGGTCCGCTATCCCCGCAATTCCTGCACGCCGATGGAAACCTACGGGGTTCTGGCCGAATACGATCCGCACGGTACCGGATATGACATTCAGGCGAACTTCCAGGGTCCGTTTTCGATTCATCCCGTAATCGCGCGTGCGCTGAAGGTTTCTGGAAGCAAGCTGCGACTGCGCACCGCGCCGAATTCCGGCGGCAGTTTCGGGGTCAAGCAGGGAGTATTCCCCTATATCGTTCTGATGGCTGCCTGCGCCCGCATCGCGGCCCGCCCCGTGAAGTGGATCGAAGACCGTCTTGAGCACCTGACCGCGTCGGTGTCCGCAACCAACCGTGTCGTCGAACTGCAAGCCGCCGTCGAGCCTGACGGCCGCGTGACAGCTCTGTTCTGGGATCAGATCGAAGATGTCGGAGCCTATCTGCGCGCTCCTGAACCGGCAACGCTCTACCGGATGCACGGTAATCTTTGCGGTGCTTACGACATTGCGAACCTTTCGGTTCGAAACCGGATCGTGATGACCAACAAGACGCCAACTGGCCTCAACCGGGGTTTTGGAGGGCCGCAGATCTACTACGCGCTGGAACGGCTAATGCAGAGGATCGCCCAGGAACTGGAACTTGATCCGCTTGACGTCATACGCCGCAACCTGATTAGTTCTTTTCCCTACCGGACAGCCAGCGGAACCACGTATGACTCGGGCGATTATGTCCGCGCCTTCGATGTTGCACTGAATGACGGCCGTTATGGCGAGCTGTTGTCTCGACGTGATCTGGCGCGCGCCGCGGGGCGGATCTATGGCATCGGCCTGACTGCCGCAGTCGAGCCGTCGGTTTCGAACATGGGCTATCTTTCCACGGCGCTGACGCCGGCGCAGCGCGCCAAATCTGGCCCGAAAAACGGCGCACATGCTGCAGCTACGATCTCGCTGGATCCAGTGGGGTCTGTGACTGTGCAAATAGACAGCGTGCCGCAAGGACAGGGGCACCAGACGGTAGCGGCGAAACTGGTGAGCGGTGTTCTGGGACTTCGCTCCAAAGATGTCAGGGTTGTTGCCGAATTTGATACCGCCAAGGATGCCTGGTCCATCGCCGCCGGCAACTATTCCAGCCGGTTTGCAGCCTCCACTCTTTCGGCAGTGCAACTTGCCGCCGACAGACTGCGCCATCGCCTCGCGCGGATCGCTGCGGGGCAACTGAACGGCCGGCCGGAAGATATCGTCTTTGCCGGAGGGCGCGTACATCTGAATGGCAACCCTGAAGCCAGCATATCCTTTGCGCGTATCGCCTCGGCCAGCCATTGGGCTCCGGGAACGCTGCCCGACGATATGGACCCCGTAGTTCGTGAAACAGCGATCTGGTCGCCCGAAGAATTGGCGGCACCTACTGGCGAGGATGGGATCAACTCCTCGCTGTGTCATTCCTTTATCTTTGATTTTTGTGGTGTAGAGATCGACGCGGTCTCCGGTCAGGTTCGGGTCGACCGTTATGTTACTATGCATGACTGTGGACGCGTTCTGCATGCCGGCATGGTCGAAGGACAAATTCGCGGCGCTTTCGCGCAGGCGATCGGCGCATCTCTGTTCGAAGAGTTCGCCTACGGTCCGGACGGCGCCTTTCTGGCAGGCACCTTCGCGGATTATCCGGTGCCGACCGTTCTGGAAATCCCGACCTTGGATATCCTGCATATCGAAACGCCGTCGCCGCTGACGCTGACCGGTGCCAAAGGTGTCGGAGAGGGCAACTGCATGTCGACGCCGGTCTGCGTAGCCAATGCCGTCGCCGACGCACTGGCGCCGAAGTGTGGCGCGGTCGACCTTGTCCTGCCGCTGACGCCCGCGCGTATTGCCGAATTTCTGGACGCCGAACCTGCAGCACCGGAAGGCTACCAACCCGCCGCACCTACGACAGGCAAGGGCCTGACGGGGCGAGGCAGAGCCAAGGTGTCCGCGTCGCCGCAGGCAATCTGGGATCTGTTGATGGACCCGGAACAACTTGCAGCGATTATTCCAGGGGCCCACGGCGTCACCCAGCCCAGCGAAGACCGGTTCAGCGCCGATGTGACCCTTGGTGTTGGCCCGGTAAAGGGCCGCTACAAGGTCGATGTCGCGCTCAGCGAACTGGATCCGCCAAGCTCCGCCCTCTTGACGGGGCGTGCCGCCGGTGCGCTTGGCATGGGTGAGGGAACGGGACGCGTCAGTTTGACCGTGCTGCCTGATGGCGGAACCGAGATCGCCTATGAATACGAAGCCCGCGTCGGTGGCAAGGTCGCCTCCGTGGGCGGTCGCCTGCTGGATGGTGCGGCGCGCATCGTGATCGGGCAGTTCTTTACGGCCCTAGGTCGTCGGGCCGGTGGCCAGCGGAGTCTTTTTGCACGTCTGTTCGTATGGATCGGAGATGGTAAATGAAACCTGCTCCCTTTGACTATTTGCGGGCTGGCACGGTTCAGGAGGCACAGGCAGCGCTGGCTGCCGAAGGCGAAGGCGCCCGGGTCATCGCCGGTGGCCAGTCGCTGGTCGCAATGCTGAACATGCGCCTTGCGCGGCCGACCCTGCTTGTGGACGTAATGCATGTGGCGGGCGGTGCCGAGATACGAGTTGAGCGCGGTCAACTGGTCGTGCCCTTCGCCGTGCGTCAAGCGTCTCTTTTAAATCGACAGGATCTCCTGTCGGAAGTGCCCTTGCTGGCCGCCGCTCTGCCGTGGGTCGGTCACGTCCAAACACGGGCACGGGGTACGGTTTGCGGCTCTGTCGCGCATGCTGATCCGTCTGCGGAAATCGCTTTGGCTCTGGTGGCCCTCGACGGCACGGTACATCTGCGCGGGCGCCGTGCGCGCCGCCTTCCCGCTGCCGAATTTTTCACCGGTATGATGCAGACCGCCGCCAGACCGGACGAGATGATCGAAGCGGTCAGCTTCCCGCTCTCCCAAGAAGGCACCGGACACGGGTTCAACGAGGTAGGCATACGCCACGGCGATTTTGCCATTGTTTCCGTTGCCGCAATCGCCACCGGCGACCGACTGCGGCTGGCCATCGGCGGCGTCAACGACACGCCGCTGGTGCGCGATTGGTCCTCGCTGGATGAGCGGCAGGTCGACGACGCGCTCAACGATCTCGCCTGGTCGCTGGACGCCCGCGACGATCTCCATGCCACCGCCCGCTACCGCCGTGATCTTGTGCGGCGACTGGGGCGCAAAACCATAACGGAGGCCCGCCAATGCGCCGCCTGATCGCTGACCAAACGCATTCCATCAGTCTGAAACTGAACGGAAAACCGGTGCATGCAGAGGCGGAGCCCCGCATGCTGCTGTCCGATTTTATTCGCCACGTTCTTGGCGCCAAGGGCACCCATGTTGGCTGTGAACACGGCGTCTGCGGAGCGTGTACGGTGCGCATGGACGGCGGTCTCGCCCGCAGCTGCCTGACACTGGCAGTGCAGGCCGACGGAGCCGAAATCGAAACCGTGGAACATCTGGCGCCAGCACCGGGCTCCCTGTCCGTGCTGCAAAATTCATTTCGCCGCCATCATGCCCTGCAATGCGGGTTTTGCACGGCGGGTATCCTAATGTCCCTTGACACACTGTTGCACGATCATCCTGAGGCAGGCGAAACCGAAATCCGCGACGCGCTTGCCGGCCATCTGTGTCGCTGTACCGGATACGAGCCGATTGTCACTGCCGCGATGGAAGCGGCTAAAATTCTGCAAAAGGAGCGTTTGAATGCTTGATCTCGGCAGATCATTTCTGGCCTCTGTGGCCCGTGACCCGAATGCAGTTGCGCTGGTTGATGGCGACCTTCAATTGACCTACGCCGAATGGCTGCCGCGTGTCGCGGCTCTGGCCGATGGATTGCACCGCGTGGGTCTGAAAAAGGGTGATCGTTTGGTCACGGCCCTGCAAAACACCGCAGACGCGGCAACGCTACACTGGGCCTGCCAGTTTGCGGGCGTGGTCATCGTTCCGATCAACTGGCGTGTGACACCGGATGAACTTGATTTCGTGCTGGATGACGCAGAAGGCACGGCGCTGGTTTTCGACGCCTCCAGCGAAGACGCTGTCAAAGGTTCGCTCAGGGCTGAGGGAATGCCGTGGATTTCTGTTGGAGCCAACTGCGCGGACGCAACCGATATCGCCGAATTGTACCAGGCTCAGGCCGATGCGACGCCCGCGGCCGGACCGGACGACCTGTCTCTGATGTTCTACACCTCCGGTACCACGGCGAAGCCAAAGGGCGTGCCGCGAAGGCACCGAGCCGAACGCGCTGCAGCGTTGGCGCATGTGGCACAGAACCTAATGCCGCAGGGTGAGCGCACGCTAGGCGTCATGCCTCTCTATCATACGATGGGTGTGCGGTCGCTGCTGGCTGTGATGTTGCTGGGAGGACGCTTTGTCTGCCTGCCGCGTTTTCATGTGAAAACTGCGCTTCGATTGATAGAGGATCACGCTATTTCAAGCCTTTATCTGGTTCCGACGCTCTACCACGATATGCTGGCGCATGAAGATTTCGCAACGACTGACATCTCCTCGGTCCGCAAGCTAGGTTTTGCCGGCGCGTCGATGACTGACGGACTGTTGCGCCGTCTCAACGTCGCTTTCAAGCCAGACCTGTTCGTCAACCACTACGGTTCTTCAGAGGTTTACACGTTTTCAATCAACCAGAAGGCATCTCTCAAACAGGGCTCTGCCGGACGCGCCGGTTTGAATCAGCATTTGCGTATTGTGACCGTCGGCAGTGGCGACCCGAGGGCCGAGGTGAGCGTAGGCCAAGAAGGCGAGATCATCGCAACCCTGGCAGGGGATGAGGCCTTTGAAGGATACTGGCGCCGGCCCGAGTCAGACGCCAAGGCGCTGCGCGACGGATGGTATTTCACAGGTGACCTAGGCCGTATGGATGCGGACGGCGACCTGTTCGTGACCGGCCGTGTGGATGACATGATCATATCGGGCGGGGAGAACGTCAGCCCGGTCGAGGTTGAAAGCTGCCTGTCCTTACTGCCAAGCGTCAGCGAATGTGCGGTTGTCGGGATGCCGGATGAACGTTGGGGCAATGTCGTAACCGCCTTCGTGCGCCGCTCCGGCCCGATAACGCCTGATGAAATCGACAGTCACTGCCGGAATTCGGGGCTTGCCGGATACAAGCGACCCCGCCGCATCGTCTTTGTCACCGATCTGCCGAAATCGCCGGTCGGTAAGCTGCTGCGCCGCGTTCTGGCGGCCGGCAAATACAACCCCGAAACCACTGACGCCTCTGCTGTCGAGAAATAGCCTTTTAGGAGAAAACAATGACCGACACTTCAACAGACTCCCGCCTAAGCGACCTTGACGGGTTCCGGGTCGAGATTGACCCGGAACGCCAACGCGGCGACATCATTCTGTCTCGCCCGCCGATGAACGTCATTTCGATGGGGCAGCGGGATGAGCTTCGGGTGGCTTTCGAGGAACTGGATGCGGACGATCGGGTCCGGGTTATTGTCCTGCGCGCCGAGGGGGACAATTTCTCGTCGGGCGGTTACATCAGAGGTTTCCTTGATGCCTCGCCCGAGCATGTCAGCCATCTTGCGGACAATATCGCCGCGCCCTGGCGCTGCGCGAAACCTGTGATTGCGGCCAATCAGGGCTACACGTTCGGCGTCGGCTTTGAAATTTCGCTTGCATGCGATTTCCGGATTGCCACGCCCGGCACGCGATATGCCCTGCCGGAACAGAAACTTGGCCAGATTCCTGGCTCTGGCGGTTCCGCCCGCCTGATGGGCCTGATCGGCCTTGCCCGCACCAAAGACGTCGTCATGCGCTCGCGCCGGATATCCGGCGAGCAGGCGCGCGACTGGGGCATTGTCGTCGACTGCGTGGCAGTTGACCAACTGGTCGCAGCGACCGACGCGCTGGTTGCAGAGCTGGTGGCGTTTTCGCCGCTGGCGCAACGCACGGCCAAAAAACTTCTGAACGACAGCGAGAATGCGACTGTCGCCACAGGAATTGAGTTGGAGGGCCACTGTTATAGCCGCCTGCGCCAATCCGAAGATTTCGCAGAAGGCGTTCTCGCTTTTCACGAAAAACGCAGCCCCGCATTCCGCGGATGCTGAACGAAACACCTAAAAACTTCTGGGAGGAAACCTAATGAAACATAACCTTTTAACGACGACAACAATAGCGATGCTGCTGGCGTCCAGCGCCTACGCGCAGGAAGCTATCAAGATCGGTGTGCTTACGCCTCTGTCCGGCACCTATGCCGGCATCGGTCAGCAGGTCCGCTGGGGCATAGACCAGTCGGTGGAAGAGATCAACGCTGCCGGCGGGATCGCCGGTCGTCAGATCGAACTTGTCTATGAGGACAGTGAGGCAAATCCCGCCGTTGCCGTCACCAAGGCAGAGAAACTGTTCACGGTCGACAACGTTGACTTCTTAACCGGTACCGTCAATTCCGGAGCCACGCTGGCTGTGGGCCAAGTCGCTGATCGGGCCGACAAGCTTATCGCGACGACCGTGTCGTTTTCAGATGCGATCACCGGTTCCGGTTGTTCACCGAACGTCTTTCGAGTCAACGCCCGCGCGGGCCAGCAATCGGAGGCGCTTGCGGCATGGCTAAAGCAGGAAAAACCGGGAGCAGAAGTCTATTACCTTGGTCCGGACTATGAAATGGGCCGCTCCACCGTCGCCGCGTTCAAAGAGAGAGCCGAAAGTGTCGGTGCGACATCGACCGGCGAGGTTTTTGCTCCGCTCGACTCAAAGGACTATTCGCAGTATTTCGGTCAGTTGCGTGCGGCACGTCCCGATGTCCTCTATACATCGGTCGCCGGCAATGACACCGTGCGTCTGTTCACACAAATGAACGATTTCGGCGTTAGCGAAGGCCTCACCATCCTTGGTGCATCGGGTACCGTGACAGCGCAGAACATCAATGCGATCGGTGCTGCGGCCGAAGGGTTTATTACCGGCGTTGGGTATTCCGTGCTTATCGACTCCCCGGAGAATAAAGCCTTTACCGAGGCATTCCGCGAGAGGAACGGTGCTGATCCGGACCTGTACGGTGCCGACAGCTATGGTTTGCTGTTCGCCTACAAGGCGGCTGTCGAAGCTGCGGGTGCAACAGACACCGACTCGGTCCGCGCCGCGCTGGAAGGTCTGTCCTGGGAAACGCCGCAAGGCACCAAGACCATTCGGGCAGGCGACCATCAGGCGATGCAGCCGATGTATGTCGTTGAAGTAAAGAACGGCCAGTTCACCATCGTAAGAAGTATCGCCGGCGAAGATGCCATCGGTCCTGACACCTGCGACAAATTCTGAGCGCCCTATGCCCGATCTGATCTCATATCTCCAATTCGTGCTGGCACCACAGATGCTTAATGGCCTTGCGCTGGGGGTCTCGGTGATCCTTGTGGCACTTGGACTGACGATTATCTTTGGGCTTCTGGACGTAATTAACATGTCCCACGGCGAGTTCTACGCCGTGGGAGCCTTCGGTGCGCTGGCGCTTTCCGCCCTGGGTTTCAACTACTGGGTGCTGATCGCGCTGGTCCCGATCCTAATGATCCCAATCGGGGTGCTGACGGAACGCTTTCTGATCCGCCGGGTCTATGATGGCGGGGACAGGCATGTGTCGACCCTGCTGCTGACCTTCGGTCTGGGCATGATTGCCGAAGACCTGCTGAAGATCGTATTCGGCCCCAACACGCATCGCCCCGAGAACCCGTTGCCAGGTGCCACGGAGGTTTTGGGTGTTTTTATCCCTACCTACAGGCTGTTTCTTATTGCAATCGGTGCCGTGGTGATCGTTGCGGTGGCGCTGGTAGTCTATCGTACCCGTCTGGGCGCGATGGTCCGCGCCGCAGCCTTTGATCGCAATATGGCGGCTTCGCTGGGCGTCCGTGTCGGTTGGGTCTATTCAGGCGCTTTTGCCTTTGGCGTGGCACTGGCCGGTCTGGCAGGGGTTTTGCTGGCACCGATCTATTCGGTCTTCCCGACAATGGGTCATGACTTCATCCTGATGGCCTTTACCGTCGTTATCGTCGGCGGCATGGGATCGATCTGGGGTGCAGTAATCGCCGGGGTCCTGCTGACGCAGATCCAGGCCATTTCAAGCCTGGTCATTTCGCCCGTCTGGGCCGATCCGATTGTCTTCGGCGTCATGGTCCTTGTTCTTATGTTCCGCCCGCAGGGCATATTCGGGAGGATCGGTCATGCATGATCGTCTAGATATATCCATGCGCGCAAACCACGTGTTCTTTTGGATTCTGGTTATTGTGGCGCTTGTTTTCGCAGCTTTCGCCAGCTTCAGCGGCGACGTTTTCTATCTGCGCCTTGCGACCGAAGCGCTGATCCTTGGGGGTCTGGCGCTATCGATCGACATCCTTCTAGGGTTCACCGGTCTTCTGTCTCTTGGGCAGGCACTCTATTTCGGTATCGGGGCATATGTCTCAGCGCTTGTACTGCGCGAGGAGCCGTCGTTCTGGCTCGCCATGGGCGCAGCGGGCGTCTCCGTCCTGCTGGCCGGTATTGCTGGCGGGCTTATCGCCAACCGTGTGCGCGGCGTGTATTTCGCGCTGATAACCTTTGGCATGGCGCAGGTCGTCGCCAAGGTTGTCTATAACAGTCGGGAACTGGGAGCCTCAGATGGCCTAATTGGCATTCCCGTGATCGAAATTCCGCTCGGCTTAATCACTCTGTCAGCAGGCGATCCACTGGGGTTCTTCCTGCTTACGCTGGTGATCATAGCGCTGCTCTATTCCGTGTCGGCTTACCTGCTGGGGACGCCGTTCGGCCGGATCATCATTGCGCTGAAAGCCAATGAAAAGCGCGTGCCTTATCTGGGGTATTCGACATGGGCTGCCAGAATGGCCGCCTATGTGCTTGCGGCTGTGATCGCCGGGCTTGCCGGCGCGCTCTATCCGATGCTGCGCGGGTTCGTCTCGCCGGAACTGCTGTTCTTCGCGACATCGGGCGATGCGCTGATCATGGTGATCGTCGGCGGTGCCGGCACTCTGGCCGGCGCGATTTGGGGCGCAGTGATCCTGACCATGCTGAAGTCCGTTATCGGAAGTTGGACAGAACACCACCTGATCGTGATTGGCCTGATCTTTATGAGTGCGATCCTGTTCATGCCCAAGGGCATAGTTGGCATGTTGAAGCCTTTCGTCGAACGCAACCTGTTGCGCAACAGCGCAAGGCAACCCAAGCCTGAACCGGAAAGGACGGCGCTATGACCGATATCATGCAAGTGGAGGGTCTGTGCATTGCCTTTGGTGGGCTCAAGGCCGTTGACGGCGTCAGTTTTACTGCCGAACGCAATAAAATCACCACGGTGATCGGCCCGAACGGTGCAGGCAAAACTACGTTGTTCAACCTGATTTCCGGCGCTCTTAAACCGAGTGGCGGGCGCGTTATCATCAAAGGCAAAGATGTGACCGGGAAGGGGCCTGCGGCCCTGCAGGAGGCCGGCCTGGCCCGGTCTTTCCAGATCACTAACCTGTTCTTCGAGATGACCGTCCGGGAAAACCTGCGCCTTGCCGCCCAGCGTCTGGAGCCGGTCAGGCAGGCCTTGCTGCCTCTGCGCAGACACGGTCGCGCGGCGGACAAGGTCACCGCACTGATCGAGCGGTTCGGTTTTGCGGAAAAGGCGCATGAAATTGTCGCGGCTCTCAGCCACGGGGAACAACGGCGGCTGGAGATCGCGATGTGTCTGGCTTCTGAACCCCAGGTCCTGATGCTCGACGAACCGACCCAGGGGATGAGCCACGGCGACACCGAGGATACGGCGCAGTTGATCCGCAGTCTGACTGACGAAGTAACGATTCTGCTGATCGAGCATGACATCGGCCTGGTGATGTCCCTGTCGGACCACGTGGTGGTCATGCATCAGGGCCGCAAGCTGGCCGAAGGCATACCGGCAGAGGTTCGCGCCGACAGTGCGGTCCAGGCTGCCTATTTTGGACACGGGTGAGAGATATGCTTAAAATTGATCAATTGCATGCACATTACGGACTTGCCCATGTCTTGCAAGGTGTCAGCCTCACGGCAGATGCCGGCGAGGTTATCGGCCTGTTCGGACGCAACGGCGTCGGGAAGACGACGTTTTTCAAAACCATCGCCGGGTGGCTGCGCCCGACAGACGGTTCCGTCACGCTGGATGGCGAGACGTTGACCGGGCATTCGCCCGATGCCATGAATCGTGCGGGCGTGGCCATAGTTCCCGAGGATCGCCGAATCTTCCCCGGCCTGTCCGTCGAGGAAAATCTGGTGCTTGGCCTGATGGGCCGCAAGGGCGGCAGCAGTAAGTCGCATCTAGACACGGTTTATGACCGGTTTCCCCGCCTTGCGGAGCGCCGCAAACAGGCCGGAAACACCCTGTCTGGCGGCGAGCAGCAGATGCTGGCGATGGCTCGTGTCATGGTGGCCGAACCGCGTGTCGTCCTGATCGACGAGCCCTCGGAAGGCTTGGCACCGATGATCGTTGCCGAGGTTTTCGCCATCATCCGCGAAATGCGCGAAGCCGGAACCATCGTCCTGCTGGTGGAGCAAAACGTCCACGAGGCGATTTCGCTTTGCGACAGATTCATGGTACTGGAACGCGGTCAGGCGATCCTGACGGGCGAGGGCGACGATGATGACGACCGCAAGCGCCTGCTCGACGTTCTGGCGGTATAAATATCACGGTGCGGTTCAAATCTGCAAAAACTCGGATGGTCCGGACGGCGCGCGGCTCTTTGGAGGTTGCCGAGTTCGGGCAGGGCGCGCCGGTGGTCCTGTTGCACCATGGATTCGGAACGTGGGCCTCTTTGATCCGGCTTGGCGA
>JARFQY010000327.1 GCA_029287535.1 Filomicrobium sp. | reverse complement strand
GAGCAACAAGACAACGAGTAGAGGCGGGAAGAGAAAGCACCAGCCGATCCAGAATGAGTAGTCACGGTTTTTGTAGCCCGCCACGACACCCGCTGCTGCGGCCGCCGCCATTGCCATTGCTCCCCAGATAACGATCCAAGTTACCGCGTTCATGGTCAATCGTCCCGCCGTTGTGTTTCGAACAAATGCGCTAGGTCTTGCCCGCCGACATACAGACCGGCGATTTCAATCGCCTAAACTGCTGAGCTTTGAAATGGCGTTCCATTATGGCAAGGGCAAGTGCACGCCAGTGATCAAGCTTTCACGAAATCTTTCAGGTGCTTCATTCGACAAAGTCAAGTCCGAGATCAAGCACGGGCGCGGAATGCGTCAATGCGCCAACGGAAATTATGTCGACGCCGGATTCGGCAATGGCGCGTACTGAATCCAAGTCGACGCCACCTGAAGCCTCGAGCAGAGTTTGCCCACCGGCGATGGCAACGGCTTCGCGCAGTTCGTCCGTTGACATGTTGTCGAGGAGGACGGCGTCAGGAGCCAAGGGCAAGATTTCGCGAAGCTGTTCGAGGGTATCGACTTCGATCTCGATCTTGACCATATGGCCGGCGTGTTCGCGTGCCGCCCGAATGGCGGCCAGTGGACCTCCCGCGGCCGCGATGTGGTTGTCCTTGATGAGAATGGCATCAAACAAACCAGTGCGGTGATTGTGCCCGCCGCCACAGCGTACGGCGTATTTTTCAAGCGCGCGCAGGCCGGGGGTCGTCTTGCGGGTATCGACAATGCGGGCCGATGTGCCGACCACCTGATTGACGTAGGCACGAGTTAGTGTGGCGATGCCGCTCATGCGGCCAAGAAAGTTCAGTGCTACCCGTTCGCCAGTAAGAACCGAACGTGCGCAGCCGGACACGCGAGCAAGCACATCGCCCTTGGAGATGAGCGCTCCATCGCTTGCCTCCGGTTCGAATGCGACTTCGTCACCCAAGATGCGAAAGGTGGCTTCGGCAAGCGCCAGGCCAGAAACAACGCCACGCTCGCGAGCGGCAATAATGGCGCTGGCAGTAGTCCCGTGTGGCACGGTCGCGAGGGTGGTGATGTCACCAGCCAAGCCCAAGTCCTCGGCGAGTGCAGCGCTCACGGCCTGGTCTACGATATTGCGGGGCACCGGTGGCAGATCGTTGTCGTGGTGCGATTTCGTCATGCGGTCACCGCTTGGACTGCGGCAGCCTGATGCGGAGCGGTCGCATCGCGATTGGTCGGGCGTTGCGTTATCCGCTCGAGTTGGCTCAGCGTAATCAAGGAATGGTTGGCCGTGGGGGCTTCGGTCGGAGAGTCGCTGCGGAAATGGGCACCGCGGCTCTCATTTCGCAGCAGCGCCGCGCCAGCAATCAGCCGCGCCGCGAGCGCCATGTTCGCAAGAACAATATCGCGTTCGGCGGAAGCTTCGATCTCGGCCATGGTGTCAACAGCGCGTCGCAAGCCCGCGCCATCACGGATGACACCAACGTTCTCACTCATCGTTTCGCGAATTCGGGCCAATAACACTGAGCGCTTGGTCCGGTCGGCGATGGCACCGCCGTTGATCCTCCGAGGCGCGACGGGTCCGAGGTTGTCAGCACTCTCGGCGAGCTGTCTGATATCTCCGGCGGTCCGACCGGCAATGACAACCGCCTCAAGCAATGAGTTGGAAGCCAGTCGGTTGGCACCGTGGACGCCCGTACAGGCTACCTCTCCGACGGCCCATAATCCAGGCAGAGTGGAGCGGCCGTCTAGGTTCGTGGCGATGCCGCCCATGTGATAGTGAGCCGCCGGTACGATTGGCAGGAGATCATGCCGGGGATCAAACCCAGCTTCCGAGCAATAGCGATACACGGTGGGGAATTTCTCGGCAAAGCTATCGCCGATCGCCTCGCGGCAATCCAGGTAGGCGCCGCGGCCGGCGCGGATTTCGGCAAAGACGCCCCGGGCGACAATATCCCTTGGGGCCAGTTCTGAGTCCTGGTGCAGCGCAGACATGAAGCGCTGCCCTTCACCGTTGACGAGCTTTGCTCCCTCACCGCGCAAAGCCTCGCTGGCGAGCGGGGCCGGGTCGCGGCCAAAGTCCAGCGCGGTTGGATGAAACTGTACGAACTCGGCGTCAGCGATCGTCGCACCGGCACGGGCCGCCATCGCAAGCGCCTCGCCGCGGGCATAGGCCGGATTTGTAGTAACGGCGTAGAGGCCGCCGATCCCACCGGTCGCAACAACAACGGCGGCGGCCGGCATGAGTTCGTAATTGCCATTGCCTCGCTCGACACCACGAATGAGCCTGACGCCGGCAACACGGTTGTCCTTGAGAATCAGATCTTCAGCTTCATAGCCTTCAAGCACGCGGATGGACGGCGTCTGGCGAACGGTGGCGATGAGTGCCTGCATGATAGCGGCGCCAGCCCGGTCGCCGGTGACGCGAACAACACGTTTGGCCGAATGCGCGGCTTCGCGCGACAGGACAAAGCTGCCCTCCAGGCTGCGATCGAAGGGGACACCATAGCGGAGCAAGTCGCGGATGCGTCCGGGGGCCTCTTCAGCGATGAGGTGTGCGGCGGCGGTATCGACGAGGCCGGCGCCGGCGGCGATGGTGTCGGCGGCATGGGCCTCCGGCGTATCGCCTTCACCCACGGCGGCAGCGATGCCGCCTTGCGCCCAAACGCTGCTTGCGCCCTCGCCGAGGGGGGCGGCCGAGATCACCGTGACCGGAAGTGGGGCCAATTCGAGTGCGGTGAACAGTCCCGCGAGGCCGGCTCCGATAATGACGATGTCGCCAGGACCGATGGGGCTTTGCCGATCAGCAAAGCCGGAAATCAGGGCAGCGGTCTGTTCGGACTTGGTCAACGGAGCCTCTCTTGATGAGCGCAAGTCTTTTTACGAGCCGGGCCCGGCGCTTCGTTGCGCCGGGCGTCGGCATCGCGCTCATCAGTTCGTCAGGTTGACCATGCGCTCGACGGAGCGGCGGGCGCGCTCGGCGACCTCCGGGTCAACGGTGACTTCATGCTGCATGTAGAGAAGGGCATCGAGGATCTTCTCGAGGCTGATGCGCTTCATGTGCGGGCAGAGGTTACAGGGCCGGATGAACTGTGTGTCCGGGACCTCGGCGGCAACGTTGGAGGACATCGAGCACTCGGTGACGAGCATCACCTTCTCAGGATGGTTGTCCTTGACCCAATTGATCATGCCTGATGTCGAGCCGGTGAAGTCGGCGATATCGATGACTTCCGGCGGACACTCGGGGTGAGCGATGACCTTCAGGCCTGGCTCGGCCTCACGCATCGTCTCGATTTCCTCGGCGGTGAAGCGTTCGTGCACTTCGCAGCGACCCTTCCAAGCGATGATCTCGACATCGGTCTGCGTGGCGACGTACTTGGCGAGATACTCGTCGGGGATGAGCAGGACGCGCGGGGCGCCCAGGCTTTCAACCACTTTGACGGCGTTGGAGGAGGTGCAGCAGATATCGCACTCGGCCTTCACTGCGGCGGAGGTGTTGACGTAAGTCACAATCGGTACGCCAGGATAGGCGGCGCGCAGGCGCTTGACATCATCAGCGGTAATGGAGGCGGCAAGCGAGCAGCCAGCTTCCAGATCCGGAATCAGGATCGTCTTGTCCGGATTCATCAGCTTTGACGTCTCGGCCATGAAGTGCACGCCGGCTTGGACGATGACGTCAGCCTCGACGTTAGCGGCCTCACGGGCAAGCTGCAGACTGTCGCCCTGGAAATCTCCAACGCAATGGAAGATTTCCGGCGTCATGTAATTGTGCGCCAGGATGACGGCGTTGCGCTGCTTTTTGAGGCCATTGATGGCCTTGATCAGCGGAGCGTAGTGCGGCCACTCCATGGGCGTGACAACGTGCTTGACCTTCTCGTAAAGCGGGCGCATCTCCGCCTCGAGTTCAGGTGTGAAATCGAGTTTCGGCTTCGCCAGGGGTGCGAAGCGCCGGCGTTCGCGCTGGTCCGGGCTGGGATAAAGCTCGAGGGTTTCCATGCGAACCTCCTTCAGTTCCTTTTAGGTCCCAACACTCGGCGAGCCGGTGTTGGAGTGTGCCCAACACCCGACAAGCCGGTGTTGGAGTGAACTACCTGCGCCCTTGATCGCGACCTCATCTGAGCCACTTATGCTCAAACTGAGTATAACTAGTGCGCAGTTCTCGACGGTCGCAGATAGAGACCGTCAAACGCAGCACACAGAGGGCAACAGGGCTAACCTGTTATGCTCATATAGAGCATTGTTTACAGTACTAAGATAAGCATTCCGGGCTCGAATTTCCAGTGAATTTCTTGATTTCGTCGCAGATCGCGGGAGTTGGCGGGGAGGCTCTCCGCCGGTCCCGCTGTGGCGGATGAGGCTTGAGAATTAGCGAGGGCTGCGGCAAGATTGTACACAATCAAGTACTTAGTCCACTGAAATTGCAAGCCGATACGGCTTCATTCTTAGTTGTGGCCAGACTTCACAACGCGACCGACTGCATGAGTTTTTTGAGTATTTCAGAGGTTCAAAGATGAACGGTCTGCTTCTGTTTGGCTGGTTGACTTGCGTCGTCTTGCTGGCCGGTCCGGTCTTCGGGCAGGAAGCCATCAATCCAGACGGCCTTGGAAGCAAGATCGCGGGGCGCCCGTACTCGCCCTATGCCGACCGTGCCTACCCCACTGACGTTTTCTTCGGCGATACACACGTCCACACCGGCCTTTCCGCGGATGCCGGTGGTGGCGGC
>JARFQY010000217.1 GCA_029287535.1 Filomicrobium sp. | reverse complement strand
GTGCTGTGGCACGGGCTGTATCTCGAGGCCCAGATGGAGGACTTCCTGGTTTCCCTCGGCAAGCGTGGCAAGGTTATCGCCGTGGCTGAAGCGCTTCCCAAAGAGCTGCTGATCTCGCACGCCGATTACGCTGACAAGTTTGATCCGCATGTCTGGATGGACCCTGAGCGGTGGACAAAGGTCATCCTCGCGGTTCGTGACGCGCTGATTGCGGAGAGGCCCGATGCGAAGGCCGTTATCGAGGCGAATGCAGCCCGGCACATCGGGGAGGTGGAAAAACTCGCTGGCTATTCCAAGCGGGCACTTGCGACCGTACTCGCCGACAGCCGGGTGCTCCTGACCGCACATGATGCCTTCAACTACTTTGGTGAGGCCTATGGGTTTGAGGTCATAGGCATTCAGGGCATCTCGACGGAAAGCGAGGCGGGGCTTAACCGGATTCGTGAACTCGTCGATCTTCTGGTCGCACGCAATATCGGTGCGGTCTTCGTGGAGTCGTCAGTCTCGGATCGGAACATCAAGGCGCTTATCGAGGGGGCGGCGGCGCAAGGACACACCGTGAAGGTCGGTGGTGAGCTGTTTTCCGATGCGATGGGCCGCGACGGCACCTACGAGGGAACCTATCTCGGCATGATTGATCACAACGCAACCACCATTACGCGCGCGCTCGGTGGAAAAGCTCCAGATAGGGGCATGACAGGAGCGCTGGAAGCCAGCAGTTGAGGCATGGAAACAAGATGACCAGGAGTCAGGTGAAAGTTGCCGCCCGGGACGGGAAACTCCTTCAACAGCCGCAAGTCGTGGATAGCCCACTCGCGGTGCGTGGGCTCACGGTCTCCTACGGCGAGAAACCAGCGATCTTTTCCATTGATGCCGTTGCACCAGCGGAAAGCATGACGGCCATCGTGGGGCCTAACGGTGCGGGGAAGTCGACACTTCTCAAGGCGGTGCTCGGCATCGTGAAGCCTTTATCGGGAAGCGTGTCGGTTTACGGACAGCCGCTGGCGGACGTCCAGGCTCGAGTGGCGTATGTGCCGCAGCGCGCCAGCGTCGATTGGGATTTTCCGACACGAGTCATCGATGTCGTGTTGATGGGCCTTTACCGCGAACTTGGTTTGCTCGGTTGGATGACCGGGCAGCACCGGAAAACGGCAAGGGCCTGTTTGGAGCGAGTTGGCATGGCGGAGTTCGCGGACCGCCAAATTGGTCAATTGTCGGGCGGGCAGCAGCAGCGCGTTTTTCTCGCTCGCGCACTGGCGCAGGATGCTGATCTCTACCTCCTTGACGAGCCCTTCGCAGGTGTGGATGCCGCCACCGAAAAGGCGATCATCGACGTCTTGAAATCACTCCGGGCCGACAAGAAGACGGTCGTTTGCGTCCACCATGACCTGGCAACGGTCACCGACTATTTTGACCATGTGCTGCTCATCAACGTGCGCAAGATTGCCGATGGACCGGTGGCGACGACGTTCACGGCAGAGAACCTGCAGCGGACCTATGGCGGCCGGCTTGCCACCACGCACATCGATGAACTGCGACTGCCGGCAGGCTGATGTGGACCTCCTTCCTTGACGCGCTGTTGCTGCAGGCCGGTTACAACGCGGCGCTGGTCGCGACCGGCGCGGCACTGCTCGGCATTGCAGCTGGGACCGCTGGGTCTTTCCTCTTCCTGCGCAAACGCGCCTTGGTGAGCGATGCTGTCGCGCATGCGACACTGCCTGGCATCGGTCTGGCTTTTATCCTCATGGTGTCTCTTGGCGGAGAGGGCCGCGACCTGGCAGGCCTCATGCTGGGGTCGGCGGTTACCGCGGCGGTGGGGCTTCTGCTTGTCGAGTGGATTTCACGAGAGACCCGGCTGTCAGAAGACGCGGCGATTGGTGCGGTGCTGTCGGTGTTCTTTGGCTTTGGGATCGTCTTGCTCACATTCATTCAGACTATGTCGACGGGACGGCAGGCCGGCCTCGATGGTCTGCTGTTAGGTTCGACGGCTGGCATGTTGTTTCAGGACGCGGTCATCATAGCCATCGGCGGAGCACTGTCGGTAGCGGCCGTGTACGTGCTGCGCAGGCCGATGACGCTCGTTGCCTTTGACGCGGAGTTCGCGGCGGCCTCCGGTATCGACGTCAGGAAAGTCGACCTGGCGATCATGGGGCTGGTTCTTTGCGTGACGGTTATCGGGCTGAAAATCGTCGGGTTGATCTTGATCGTAGCAATGTTGATCATTCCTGCGGTGGCAGCGCGCTTCTGGACTGAGCGCACCGAACACGTGGTTCTGGGTGCCGGACTGATCGGCGGGGCTTCCGGCTATGTTGGAGCTGCTCTTTCGGCGTCCGCGCCAGCACTGCCGACCGGGCCGATCATTGTTCTGGTCTGCGCCTTTCTGTTCGCTTTGTCCTTATTGTTTGCACCGAACCGCGGGGTCCTGGCTTCTGTTTTGCGGCACCGCCGCTTCCAAGTTCGGGTGCATCGACGGCAGGGACTCCTCGCACTCGCCCATGGCGAGGCGATCCACGACCAGATGACACTGGCCGTGCTTCGGCGTGACGGATTGATCCGGGCTGACGGCGTGGCAACCGAAAGCGGGCGGGCACAAGCAGCAAAGGCACTGCTCGATGAGCGACGCTGGGAGATCGTTCGCCAATCGCAAGTCGCTGACGGGATCAAGGCGCGGATCGACGGGTTGACACCCATCGAAGAGGTGTTGACGCGTGACGAACTTGCCGAGATCGACAGGCGCCTCGGTCCACTCAAGGTGGTTGGAGGTTAAGATGGGGTCCGAGTTCGTTCAGCTTAGCCTGACACCCATTTTGATCGGAACGCTGGCCTCTATGGCCTGTGCGTTACCCGGCAACTTCCTAATTCTACGCCGGCAAGCCTTGATCGGAGATGCGATATCGCATGTGGTGCTGCCCGGAATTGTCGTTGCCTTCTTGCTCACGGGAACTGTGGCTTCGATACCCATGATGCTTGGTGCCGGGGGCGCCGCGCTGATCGCCGTGCTCCTCATTGAAGCGATCAAGCGTCTGGGCCGCATCGAGCCCGGTGCGGCGATGGGTGTGGTGTTCACCTCTATGTTCGCCGGCGGTGTTCTGCTTTTGGAGCAATCCGATACGTCGAGTGTGCACCTGGATGTCGAACACGCACTGATGGGCAATCTTGAAAGCCTCATCTGGTTTGCGGCCGATGACTGGTCATCGCTGGTCGACCCCGTGGCTCTAGCGGCACTGCCGCCTGAGCTGCCCCGGATTGCTGTGGTATGCGTTCTGATTGCCGTTCTAACGTTTGTCTTTTGGCGGCCACTCAAGATTTCCACCTTTGATGAAGGCTTCGCACGATCGGTGGGCATTCCCACGACGGCCATCAGCATCGGGCTCGTGATTGCTGCTGCGGCGGCCGCGGTGGCCGCCTTTGACGCTGTGGGCTCCATCATCGTCATTGCCATGTTTATTTGTCCGCCGGCGGCTGCGCGGCTGATGACGCGGCAGCTGGAATTGCAGGTTGCCTGGAGCCTGGTGTTCGCAGTGCTATCCGCGGTGCTTGGGTATGTATTCGCCGGGTACGGCCCGCTGTGGTTTGGTGGTGATAATGCTGTCAGCGCCGCTGGCATGATTGCGACGGTTTCGGGTGTGATTCTTGGGCTAGCCTGTCTTTTTGGCCCGCAGCGCAAGCGCATTGGAGTGGCAATCGGCGCTTGACCGGCCAGGCGGCGTGACACCTAAGCTGATCCGAGGCAGTGTCGAGGGATCACGTCGCCGCCAGGGAATTCCAATTTGACATCCGCTGACATCGCACAAAGCGAGGCCCGGCATCCTGATGGGCTTGCCACACTGTTCATGGTCGAATTGTGGGAGCGGTTTTCCTACTACGGCATGCGGGCATTGCTGGTTCTGTTCATGGTGGCACCAGCCACGTCCGGCGGACTGGGTTTCGGCACCGTCGAAGCGGCGTTGCTTTATGGCAATTACACGATGGCCGTCTATCTGCTGTCGATCCCCGGGGGATATGCGGCCGACCATCTTCTGGGTGCACGCCGTTCGGTTCTGATCGGCGGCCTGGTGATTGCCGGCGGCCATTTCGCCATGGCCGTTCCTAGCGTGATGGGTTTCTATCTTGGGCTCGTTTTGATCGCGTTGGGCACCGGGCTATTCAAGCCGAACATTAGCGCCATGGTCGGCGGGCTCTATCCTCCTGGTGATCCGCGTCGGGATGCGGGTTTCTCAATCTTCTACATGGGGATCAATATTGGCGCTCTGGCGGCGCCTTTTGTGACAGGGTTTCTGGCACAGAGTGCTCTTTTCAAGTCCTGGCTTGTCGCCTGGGGGCTCGATCCGGCACACAGCTGGCACTGGGGTTTTGCCGCGGCCGGGGTCGGTATGACGCTGTCGATAGGACTGTTCAGTTTGCGGCTGCGGCGCTTTGGGTCGGTGGGTAGTCCTCCGGATCAGCCGTCGCTTTCGCCACGCTCGGCGCTAGCTGTCGTTGGGGGGAGCGCTGGACTGCTGGCGCTCTTGTTGCTGTCGGACCGCCCCGGATGGGAATGGCTGCGCTACGTCATCGTGGCGATTCCGGTGATCGCCATCATTTGGTTTACGCGTCGTGAGGACTTGGAGCACCGCAGGATCGCGGCGGTCTTTGTTTTCTTTATTGCTGCGATGGTCTTTTGGGCCGCCTTTGAGCAAGCTGGCCTGTCCATTGCGTTGTTCGCAGACCGGTTGACGGACAACAACGTGATGGGACTGGACGTGCCGTCGTCCTGGTATCAATCACTCAATCCGCTGTTTGTGATCTTGTTGGCGCCTTTGTTTGCAATCGCCTGGTCAAGGCTCGGCACGCGCCAGCCGTCAACGCCCGTCAAGTTCGTGCTGGGGCTGTTCTTTCTCAGTCTATCCTTTTTGCTGATGGTACCGGCGGCGCAAGCCACGCTCGCTGGAAAGGTGAGCCCGCTCTGGCTGGTCGGGCTGTTCTTGCTGCAAACGATCGGCGAGCTTTTTCTCAGCCCCGTCGGCCTCAGCGCCATGACCAAGCTGGCGCCCGCGCGGATGGTCGGCATTATGCTTGGCATCTGGTTTCTTGGTGCTGCCTTCGGAAACAAGCTGGCCGGACTTCTCGGTGCGGGTTTCGTCTCCGACGACCCCGGTGCGCTTGCATCCTTCTTTTTCAGCTTATTCGCATTGCCGGCCGTGACCGCTGTTGGGCTCCTGGTCCTGATGCCGTGGCTCAAGCGGCTGATGGGTGACGTCCGCTGATGTTGCAGCGTCCCCGCGCTGCTCAATGTCGATGCTTATGCGCCGTTGCCGCTTTCTTCAGGCGGCGCGCAACGCTTCTTCAGGCAGGCCTCGATTTCCGGCGAGACGAAGGCGCTGACGTCACCATCCATTTTCGCAACCTGGCGCACGAGGTTCGCGGCGATATGCCGGACCTGCGGTGAGGCGGCGACGAATACGGTCTGGATATCCGGCGCCATGGCACCATTCATGCCAGCCATCTGCATTTCATAGTCAAAATCCGTACCATCGCGCAGCCCCCGGAAGATAACGGTGGCACCTTCGGCACGGGCGGCATCAACGGCAAGATTGTCGAAGGTCACGATGTCGATTTCCGTGCCGCTCTTATCGGCGATGAGCACGGTTTCCATGCGCAGCATTTCGACTCGTTCCACGGCGCTGAAGAGTGGGGATTTGCTGGCGTGAAGGCCGACTCCGATCACCAGCCGGTCGACGAGTTCAACGGCCCGCGCAATCACATCGGTGTGCCCGAAAGTGACGGGGTCAAAGGAACCGGAGTAGAAGCCTATACGAGCCATTGCGCGTCCTCGTGTGCATCGGCGCCAAGTGATCAGTGCCTCCAACAGATAGCCCGCCGCCGGTGGGCGGGACAACAGCTTTTGATGAACGCCTCTACGCAGACAGCCAGGAAGCGGCTATCCTGCAGCAAAGAACAATCCGGTGACCCTGCGAACACCGGGCTTAGAAAGGGAGCCGTGCTATGAAACTGACCCGCCGCAACGCATTGATGCTGCCAGCCGGTTTTGCGGCTGCAAGTGTCTTACCGGGCGCCCTCAGAGCCGAGGAGCTTCAGGTTGATGATGACGGGCTTTATACTCAGCCGTGGTTTCTTTCGTCCTTCCTTGATCTCAGGGAAGACTTGGAGGAAGCGCAGGCGGAGGGGAAGTCGCTTGCCATCTTGTGGGAGCAAAACGCTTGCCCTTACTGCCGTGAAATGCATCGCGTGAACCTGGCGAAGAAGGATATCGTCGATTACATCCGCAAACACTTTGTCGTGTTGCAGCTCAATCTCTACGGCTCGCGCTCCGTGACCGACTTCGACGGTGAAGAGATGGAGGAGCGGAAACTGGCGAGGCGCTGGCGGGTCAACTTCACTCCCACCATTAATTTCTTTCCAAAGGACCCGGCCAAGGTCGAAGGCAAGAACGGTCGCGATGCGGAGGCTTTCCGGTTGACGGGCTATTGGAAGCCGTTTCATTTCCGCTCGACGTTTGTGTATGTCGAAACAGGCGGCTACGAGAGCGAGCCAAACTTCCAAAGGTGGTTGTCGGCGTATCGAGAAGAGCTGCGCGAGGCCGGCGAAAACGTCGATATCTGGT
>JARFQY010000198.1 GCA_029287535.1 Filomicrobium sp. | reverse complement strand
GGACGGAGCATTGCAGGCGCCGCATCCACAACTTCAGTTGGCGCCGAAACCCTTGTCGTGGAGATGCTGCTCGTGGTGCCGGTGGCGAGCTGCGGACGAGCCTCGGTGTCATCAGCCGATACCGGATCAGTTGTGCCGGTGGTGGTCTTTTGGGTCCGGACAGTTTGGGGAGTATGGAGCATCGCGCTAGCGCTGTCGTTGGCTACCGCGGGCAGAGGCCCCGGTTCACTGTCTGATGAAAATGGACGAGGAGCTAAGCCTGTGTCCGCACGAGTTGACCCAATGCTGCCATCCGCAGCCTCATACACAGCTTCGTCCTTTGCGGCCGAGGTGGTTGTTGTCGATCCTTGAGTTTCGGGCAGGATCTGCAGTACCAGTTCGACATCAGTTACTGGCTTTGCCGTGAAAGCCATGCCAAGGGCAGCGAGCGAGATCGCAGCGATTAGAAGGGCCGCAAGCCGCGTCTTGAGCTTCGCCCAACCTATCCCAGCCACGCTTTTGTCGAGGTCCGCACTCTCCGCAAGCGAAGAAGATCGGGTCACGATTCGGCATCTAAAGTAATGCAGAAGCCAAACGGCTCCACTGAGAGACGCTCGAAACGTAGCAAAAAACAAGCGTATTAGAGATGATAACATGAGTTTGCAGAGCCAGGCAGCCCGCTGATGGACCATAAGCCGCCGGCGCTGACTCAGGTATTCTTCCCAATAAATGTTTTGATGTCTGACCCCGCGTTCATGCATGTCGAGCATTCGCTTGGCCGCAGCAATAACTTTTCGTAATCCGACCGATGCATGTTTGACGAGGGTAACGTCCGCATCGAAGCGGCTCGCATGATCTACAAGACTCGACACGACTCACTCCAGCCTAACGCAGTGGTACAAAGGTCATCCTTCCAAGGACCAAAGCCCCTGAGGAAAGATGCTCTCGTCGCAGTGTGGCTTGCTGCCACCAACAGATCGAAGCGCAGAGCGGTAAAAAAAGACTGAAGTTCGATCCGCTGGCAACAGGATCGGATAGAAAAATCACGCTATATCATAGACTTAGTTTTTTTGAGGAACTTCGTATTTTAGTGCGGCGGATTGGCCTCCTGACGCAGAGTACGCTTCATAACGACTGGAAAATGCGCCTGGGCGTTTATCGAAGCGCGTCAACATTGGTAGATCTATGGTTACCTCAGCCGGGAGCACCTAGAACCTTTTAAGTTTGGACGGTGTAGCCACAATGGCCACGCAACAGCAAAGCGCGCTTGAGGCTGCCAGGGACTACTTAGCACGAGGGTGGTCCGTCCTGCCCTTGCGCCGGCGGACCAAGCGTCCCCTTGCGCCTTGGGAGCATCTGCAGCACCAGCGCCCCTCCGAACAGGACATCGACGAATGGTTTCGGCGGTGGCCGGATGCCAATATCGGGATTGTCACGGGTGAAATCTCAAATCTTATTGTGCTCGATATCGATCCGAAGCACGGCGGCGATAGTACGCTTCGGAAACTAGAGCAGAAATTCACTACGCTTCCGGCCACCGTTGAGGCTGTGACTGGCGGTGAGGGACGTCACCTCTACTTCGCGCATCCCTGCAGTCTAACTCGCAACCGCACGGGCTTCGCACAGGGAGTAGATCTGCGCGGAGACGGTGGCTACATCGTAGCCCCTCCATCGATTCATCCGAGCGGTCGCCCCTACACGTGGGCTGAGAGGCACTCGCCAGAAGAAATCTCGCTAGCGCCCTTGCCGCGATGGATACTCGTTCCAATTCGAGGGCCTCTTGTTGGCCGTTCGCTTCCCCAGTGGCGCCATTTGGTGCGAGAGGGCGTATCGGAGGGGGAGCGCAATTCGACGATCGCCTCTTTAACCGGACACTTATTGTGGCACGGTGTTGATCCCGAAGTTGCCCTAGAGGTGATGTTGGCTTGGAACCGTATGCGCTGCCGCCCGCCGCTCGACGATGCGGAGGTAGCGCGCACAGTAGCGAGCATTACCAAACTCCATGAAGCCAATTAATAGACGATAATGAACGGGGAGTCGCTGTGATGTTCGTTATGCTTGTGAGGCCGCGTAACGACAGTCTTGGGATAGCACCGCGAGCCAAGCCTCATCCGGGTTGATAAAGTCGAAACCAGCAAGGAGCGTAGGCCGTGAACGAGAGCGACGCACGTTTTGAGTTCCGCTGCTGGGCCCGCAATTTCGGATTGGTCGATACGCGCTTGCGCCGAATTTCGGCTTGTCACGGCATTAGGGAAAGCGAAGAAATCTACATAGCTGTCCGTCGTCAGGGATATTGAGACAGTTGTCGGCCTGAACTATTGGAGGTTCTGGCTCATCGGGGTTTCAGTTTAAGCTGCGGCTTTGCGATGTAGCAAGCGCCGCTGGTTGATGGTGTCGCGTTTGATTCTCTCTCGTTGTTGCAGAATGGCCTGGCCTCGTCTGAAGTAGACATCGGCCGGGGTGAGATTGCCGAGGCTCTCATGGTAGCGCCGGTGATTGTAGTGATCGACGAATGCCTCGATCTGGTTTTCGAGATCACCCGGCAGGAAGTAGTTCTCAAGAAGGATGCGGTTCTTGAGCGTCTGGTGCCAGCGCTCGATCTTGCCCTGGGTCTGAGGATGGCTGGGCGTCCCACGGGTGTGATCCATTCCCTGATCCCGAAGCCAGCCGGCCAGGTCGCTAGCGATGTAACACGGGCCATTGTCGGACAGCAGACGTGGACGGTTGATGACTGTGGGACGGTCACAGCCTGATGCCTGCAGGGCCAGTTCCAGCGTATCGGTGACGTCTGTGGCCTTCATGGTCGTGCACAGCTTCCAGGCGATGATGTAGCGGGAGAAGTCGTCGAGGATGGTCGACAGATAGAACCAGCCCCAGCCGATGACCTTGAGATAGGTGAAGTCGGTTTGCCACAGCTGGTTCGGTGCAGTCGTTTTTTCATGGAACTCATCGGCTGCCTTGATGACCACGAAGGCCGGACTGGTGATCAGATCATGGGCCTTGAGCAGCCTGTAGACCGAGGATTCCGAGACGAAGTAGCCCCTGGTGTCGGTGAAGGTGATGGCCAGTTCGCGCGGCGACAGGTCCGGCTTCTCAAGTGCAAGTTCGATGATCTGATCGCGCACCTGCCCAGGAATGCGGTTCCAGACCCGTGCGGGCTGGGGTTTGCGATCTTCCAGCGCATCGATGCCGCCATCGAGATATCGGTCATACCAGCGATGAAAGGTGGCACGCGGAATGCCGAGCTTGTCCAGCGTGCGGCGGGCTGGCAGGTGTGATCTCTCGACGAGGTGGATGATTTCCAGCTTCTCGGATG
>JARFQY010000147.1 GCA_029287535.1 Filomicrobium sp. | reverse complement strand
CTCTACTTTGGGTCTTACAAGCACCCTAGGGAGCTCCTCTGGATTCTGGGTGTCGTCATCTTTTTCTTGATGATGGCAACCGCCTTCCTGGGCTATACCTTGCCATGGGGACAGATGAGTTATTGGGGTGCAACCGTCATCACCAACTTATTCAGCGCAATTCCGGTTGTCGGTGACTCTCTTGTTGTCTGGATCCTCGGTGGCTACAGCGTCGGAGATGCAACATTAAACAGGTTCTACGTACTTCATTGGCTACTTGCCTTTGGTATCCTCGGTATTGTGCTCCTGCACATCACTGCATTACATATCACTGGGTCCAATAACCCGTCAGGGGTCGAGCCAAAGCACGAACGTGAGACCATCACATTCAACCCGTTCATGACGATTAAGGACCTTACGGGCGCTGCAGTCTTCTTCACCCTTTTCGCCTTCGTGCTGCTATTCGCACCGAACTATCTCGGGCATGCGGATAACTTCATCCCCGCCGACCCGCTGGTCACGCCGGCTCACATCGTGCCCGAATGGTACTTCCTTCCATTCTACGCCATCTTGCGTGCCATTCCTGACAAGTTAGGAGGTGTGATCGCAATGGTGGCCTCGATCGGCTTACTCGCTTTCTTGCCATGGTTAGACACCTCCAAGGTGCGCAGCTGTGTCTTCCGACCCGTATGGAAGTGGCTCACGCTCGGCTTTGTTGCTGCGTTCTTCATCCTTATGTACGTCGGTGCAAAACCAGCCGAGGGGATCTACGTGTGGATTGCTCGTGCGGCCACGCTGTATTGGTTTGCCTACCTATTGATCCTGGCGCCCCTGGTGGGATGGTACGAAAAGCCTCGAAAGTTGCCGAAGGATATTGGCGAGTTCGAACAGATGAAGCGGAACGGCGACATTCGCTTCTTGCCGTTCCCACTCCCATCGATCGGACAGTGGGGCCGGCCTGATGATCGTCGGCCGTCTCCTGCACCTGCAGAATGAAATGAAAAGCCGTCGCCACTGCGGCGACGGCTTCCTTCATCAAACAACATATGATCATCAGCGTTACTAACTGTCAGGCTGACGAAATCACATCTGGTGGGCTCGGAAAGCGGTCCACGGACGGGTCATCAATGAAAATAACAAACTCTCCCAAGACTTCCGCCGGCCGCCTCAATCTGCCGATCGCCGTTTGCTATGGCCTCGTCTGCCACGCTCTTTTTGGCCTCGCTGTAGCAAGCATGATCATAGTCATGGGCAGTGGCATGACCTTAAGCGTCGGGAGCGCACCATATCCACTGTCGTGGATCATCAATACTGCTCTGTTGCTCCAGTTTCCGATTGCTCATTCCCTCTTGCTATCCGACCGCGGTCGCAAGTGGATGCGTTATTTGGCGCCGCACGATTTCGCAAGAGACCTTGCGCCAACGATCTACGTCATAATTGCTTCGGCTCAAATCTTATTGCTGTTCATGGGCTGGACCTCCAGCGGTGTGATCTGGTGGCAGGCAACGGGCTGGGCCCTCTACGGCATACTTACCCTCTATGCAGCAGCATGGGTTCTGCTCGCCATCTCGATATTCGATGCGGGCGTTGGACTTCAAAGCGGATTTAACGGGTGGTGGGCCGTTTTTCGGGACAGACCTGTCGCCTATCCTGACCTCCCCACCAGGGGACTTTTCCGCCTTACACGTCACCCAATTTATGTGAGCTTTGCACTCACGACTTGGACAGTTCCGGTTTGGACACCGGATCAGCTCTTGGTGGCGATCATTTTTACTGGCTACTGCATAGTCGGCCCCCTCCACAAGGTGTATCGGCTTCAAAAGATCTACAAGGAACGATTTGAGCAGTATGCGCAAAAAGTTCCCTGCTGGCTGCCAATCAAATTCAAAACGAGAAAGCTTGAAGTATGACCGCAATCGCGCGCAACAATCTCGACATCTACGATGAAAATGCAAATGCATGGTGGGACGAATCTGTTCGCTGGTTGCGAACGCTCAATAACATGGTGCCAGCCCGTATGCGCTACTTTGACCAGCATGTGCCTGATTGGTCTGGCCTGCGGGTGCTAGACGTGGGCTGCGGCGGTGGGTTTATGTCGGAAGAGCTCTCTCAACAAGGTGCAACTGTCGTTGGCATAGATCCTGCCGCCGATGCTATTGCGGCGGCTCGAGAACACGCAGGGGCGTCGAATTTAGAAATTGATTATCGAACGGGGGTTGCCGAACGCCTGCCGTTTGAAACGGATCAATTTGATTGCGTGATATGCGTTGACGTTCTCGAACACGTAGAAGACCTCGAGGCATCGCTGGATGAGATCACGCGTGTGCTGAAACCTGGCGGTGTCTTTCTCTTCGACACAATAAACCGGAACCTTCTCGCATCGTTTATCGTTGTCACAGTCGCGGAGCGGCTTTTGAGAATACTGCCGGTTGGTACCCACGATCCTCAGAAGTTTATCCGACCCCGAGAGTTGCGTGCTGCGCTAGACAATCGTTGCTTCCAAGAGGCCGAAATGGTGGGGCTCGGGCCAGTTGGTCTGAATCGCCGGTTCGACTTCGTCTTTAATCAGCTTCCACTAACACTCGTGCAGTATATGGGGTGCGCGCGACTGACCCGCGCTTAGACGCCAGCGCTAAGCTTTGCGACCCGCCGACACGATGTGTGTTTGACCAAGCGAGCGCTCACCGGCTACCGGCCTGAATGCTCGCCGCAGCGCTCATGTCGGTCTAACGAGTCTCTTGCGCAATCGATTGTCGGGTGGGCTCGCGGATTAGATATCGGCGGTGCGTCCTATGGTTCAAAGCAGCCACTATGTTTCCCCTAACAGACTGTTCCCCGTCATCATTCATGAGACATCTTGAGGCGAACCGGGAAGAGAGGGCCGCGTATCGCGAGTCAGCGACAGTGTTTTTTGGCAGCACTGAAGTAAGCCGATGCCGCGTCTTACAGCAGCCTTGGAGCAACGGTCCGCTGAAGGGCCTCGATGATATCGGGAATTTTCTTCTTCAGCGCGAAAAAGCCTCGGCTGGCATGTGGCCAAGTCAAATCATCATAGGGTCGCCTGACTTCGCAGAGCGAAATGCCGTTATCCGCCAGGTGTTTTCGAGCGCTGGCCAACCGGTCTGCGACAGGTCCGGTCGGTGCATAGGCCGTAACGATTGTGCTGACACCTTCGTCGCGCGCAAAGTCTGCTAACTCTGTCCCCCAGTCCACGAGCTCCGCAGGCTCGCGGAAGGAACATTCAAAGTGCTTGGCCGCGCGTGCAGTCGCATCTTTCATCGCCGCGTCCGCAAACGCGGCTGCTCGGTGTCCGATTCGGAGTGTCGAGCGCGCCCGTGTCGCCAGAAGGGTGATGCCGGCCGTCGGCCTCAGATCACAGAAGAGCTCCTCGGCATATCCGTCTTCTTCTGTAATCAACAGTGCAACCTGCCGCGAGCGAAAATCTGATGATGCCTGCCGCAGGGCTTGTTTTGGATGCGTCATGTCCTCAGTGAGCGGCGGCGCGCTACTTTCCAACTCGCCGTGGGGAGCAAACCGGCCGGCGGTAAACTTCTCGATGTTGGAGAAGCGAGCCAGATATGTTTTGCCGCGCGTGTGTAGTCCCCCAACCCAGCGCCAGGATAACGTGTTGGAGGCTGGGTCCCCGTCGATGAGGTGACGATAAAAGAAGTCTGCCCCCAATTGCCAGGGTAGGCGCAGTGTGAAGATCCAGATCGACGCAAACCACATGCGCGTATGGTTGTGTAAGTACCCGGTTTCCACAAGTTCGCGTGACCATGCGTCGAAGCACGCAATCCCGGTGCGGCCTTCAATAGCCTCTCGGTAGCGTTGTGCCAGCCCTTTGTCGGTATCGAGCCCTGCAATGAGACGGTGGACATCTTCGTTGTACGCGGTCCAGACCGAAGGGTGCTGTTCCAGCCACCCCTTGAAATAGCCGCGCCAGAACAGCTCCTGGATGAATTTATCGGCAGTGGATTGCGCATATCGGCCGAGCACGGCCTCTAGAACCTCTGTCTCCAGGATCAGCCGATGCCGAAGATGCCCCGACAGCGTCGATACATTGCTGCGGTTATTGGGGCCGTAATCGCTATTGCGATCCGTAGCATAGCGACGACCAGCGTTTGGCAGAAACGCGCGAAGGTGCTCAAGTCCGGCGCTTCGAGTCGGGTTGACGGCAAAGTTTGTGGCGGTATCGATCGGCATGATTTCGACTGCTATATTGTTCTGCTCATGGATACGGAGTTCGGCGGCAAGGCGATGAACCCCAGAGACCAAGTTCCTGATGTGCTGGGGGCCGGAGTTCTTAGCAGCACCGCTCCGAGATTGGCTGAGGCATGTTGGGATCATGCCCATCCGGATTTATCCGGGTTCGCCGTGGGAGAACGGCTATAACGAGCGCTTCAACGGGACTCTGCGTCGAGAAGTGCTGAACGCCGAATG
>JARFQY010000109.1 GCA_029287535.1 Filomicrobium sp. | reverse complement strand
CCACGGTCGAACCCTGGCAATGCTCTCAGCAGCCGGCAATTCGAAGCACCTCGAAGGCTTTGGTGTTCCCGCCGACGGCTTTGATCACGTGCCGTTTGCCGATCATGACGCCGTCGAAGCCGCCATTACACCTGAGACCGCGGGTATCATGATCGAACCCGTTCAAGGCGAAGGCGGGGTCCGGAAAGTACCGCCTCAATGCCTGCGCGGTCTTCGCGAGCTCTGCGACAAGCATGGCCTCTTGCTGATCCTTGATGAGGTCCAAACCGGCGTGGGGCGGACGGGCACCTTCTTTGCGCATGAACAAAGCGGGATCGTCCCCGACCTCATGTCGGTCGCCAAGGGTATCGGTGGCGGGTTTCCGCTTGGCGCTGTACTGGCCAGTGAAGAGGCCGCCGCCGGACTGCAGCCCGGCAAGCACGGCTCCACCTTTGGCGGCAACCCGCTGGCCATGGCGGTCGGCAATGCCGTACTCGATATTGTCTTGCAGCCGGAATTCCTAGAGAACGTCTCTCGCAAGTCCGGCCTCCTGCGCCAGCGTTTGGCGGAGATCGAGGATCAGTTTTCCGATCTTGTCGCCGAAGTACGCATCGCCGGCTTGTTGTCTGGTTTGAAGCTTCACGACGGCATGGCGACGGGCGACCTCATTGCCTCCGCTGCCGAAGAACGCCTTCTGACTGTTGGCGCCAGCGACAATGTCGTGCGGCTTCTCCCTTCCCTCAATGTGTCGGAAGACGAAATCAGCGACGGCTTGGCCCGCTTGCGCCGGGCGCTGTCCCGGCTTCGCCAAGACAAGCCCTGAAAACCTATTCCTTATGGAGCCTGCGGGTTGCAAAACATGACCCCCCGCCATTTTCTCGACCTAGATTCAATCGACGCGGACACGCTTCGCGGCATTGTCAATGCGGCTCACGCGATGAAGCGTGCGGGCAAGGCCGTCCCCGAGGCCATGCGTCCCCCCGGCGCCGACAATGCAATTCTCGTAATGATCTTCGAAAAGCCGTCGACCCGCACGCGGGTCTCTTTCGATGTCGCCATGCGCCAACTGGGCGGTCAGACGATCATGCTGAATCATACCGACCTGCAGATTGGACGCGGCGAGTCCATTGCTGACACGGCCCGCGTCCTTTCGCGATACGTGGACGCGATCATGCTGCGCGCCAATCTGCACGAAACACTGAATGAGTTCGCACAGCATGCCACTGTCCCCCTCATCAACGGCCTCACCGATCGCAGCCATCCCTGCCAGATCATCGCCGACATCGTCACATTCGAAGAGGCCAAGGGGCCGATCGCTGGCCGCTCGATTGCCTGGGTCGGAGACGGCAACAACGTCGCCGCCTCCTGGATGCAGGCTGC
Source organism: Filomicrobium sp. (assembly GCA_029287535.1). Lineage (GTDB taxonomy): Bacteria > Pseudomonadota > Alphaproteobacteria > Rhizobiales > Hyphomicrobiaceae > Filomicrobium. Next base: position 1,446 of record JARFQY010000109.1, on the reverse strand, counting down.
CGTGCAATTCGGCTTCGAGCTTCGCATCGCCTGCCCGGAATCACTGCGGCCGGATCCGGCGATCGTAGCCTGGGCAAACGACAGAAAGGGCCGCATCAGCATTACAGATAGCGCTGAAGCTGCCGTCGATGGCGCTGACTGTGTGGTTACGGACACCTGGGTTTCGATGGGTCAGAAGGACGCTGAGCGTCGCAAGGCGCTGCTCAAACCCTACGCAGTGACCGAAGAGCTTATGCGCAAGGCTGGCGATGACTCCATCTTCATGCATTGCCTGCCCGCCTACCGTGGCAACGAAGTTACCGCCGAAGTCATTGAGGGGCCCCATTCAGTCGTCTTTGACGAAGCCGAGAACCGGTTACACGCGCAAAAAGCAATTCTAGCCTGGTGCCTCGGCGCCTAACTCTCTTTGAAATCTCAAGACCCGAGATAATGAAGTGGCGGACGATAAATCGAACGACAACAATGGCAAAGACGGTAGCATCGGCGGTGAAGCTCCAACCGACGATTTCGTGCTCCCGTTTCAGACCGTGCGCTCCAACATTTCCGGGCGCATCGTCAGGCTTGGACCAAGCCTCGATCGCATTCTCTCGCGACATGAGTATCCGGAAGCCGTTGGCGAGGCACTCGGGCAAGCGCTCGCACTCACCTCTCTGCTTGGCAACGCGCTGAAATTTGACGGGCGGCTCATTCTTCAAACAAAGACCAATGGGCCGCTCGGCATGCTGGTCGTCAACTACGACACGCCAGGCCACCTGCGTGGCTACGCCAACTTCGACGCCCAGCGTCTGCAGGCCGATCTCGAAGCCCATAAGGCGAACAATGCCGGCCGCACCACGCCATCTCAACCCGTCGTACTCGGCTCAGGCCATCTGGCGATGACGATCGACCCCGCGGGAGATATGGACCGTTACCAGGGGATTGTCGCCCTCGAAGCCGAAACGCTGACCGACGCCGCGCTGCACTATTTTCGCCAATCCGAACAGCTACCGACGTTTCTTCGCTTGGCGGTTGCGCGCGTCTACGAGCCGGGCAAGGGCGACAACGCCTGGACCTGGCGCGCTGGCGGTCTGCTGCTGCAGCACATCGCGCACTCGGGCGGCACGCCGCAGGCCGAAAATGAAGGTGAACCACTGCCATTGTCGGGCGAGGATGATGACGACTGGCGACGCACCGAGATCCTTGCCTCAACGGTCGAGGATCATGAACTGATTGATCCGAACCTGGAGCCGCACCGGCTGTTGTACCGCCTGTTCCACGAGGAGGGCGTGCGCGTTCAACCACCCCAACAGCTCACCGACCTTTGTCGTTGCTCGCGGGAGCGCGTGACGAACTTTCTCCATCAATTCGCCGCCGAAGGCCTTGATGATCTGCGTGAGCCGGATGGCGCGATCACCGTCACTTGCGAGTTTTGCAGCGAGAGCTATCGCTTCGAACCCGACGAGATCG
>JARFQY010000081.1 GCA_029287535.1 Filomicrobium sp. | reverse complement strand
CGGGATCTGATTTGCCCCGCCTTGTCGATCGATACTATTTCAACAGCCTGCTAGTGCGTGAGTATGAAGAGCGCAACGCCAACCGTAGGACCGGCCAGTGCCGCCGATAGGATTAGAATGAGATGGCTCGTAAGCATCACTGAACTCCCAAAGTCTCATTCGCACTTTCGACGTAAATTGGTCTACATGAGATTATTGTCAGCTAGATAACACTCAGAGGTTGGAAATAGCAGTTCTTCGCACTCGCCGATATCGAAGCCCGTGCGCGGCGCAAAGCATCAGGTTGAGCACGAGCTCGAAGGCAGCATCAATGGTAGAAACGGCGAGGATCGCCGTGCCGTTCGCTAGGCGCTGAGCCGCCCACTCATCGGCAATCTGGAAGCGTTACTGCGCGCCGAATGGCCGAAGCTGTTGCGCGGCACCGACGTAGCGAAGGCGATCGGCCACATGCTCAAGCGCTGGCCGGCGTTATCCCGCTTCCTCGACGACGGTCGCGTCTGCCTGTCGAACAATGCCACCGAGCGTGGCATTGCCCTTGGGCGCAAGTCGTGGCTGTTCGCCCGCTCCGATCGTGGCGGCCAGCGTGCTGCCGCCATATACAGCCTGATCGTCACGGCGAAAATCAGCGACATCGACCCGCAGGCCTGGCTCGCCGACTTGCTCGCTCGCATCGCAGAGCACCCGGCCTCGCAGCTCGACGACCTGCGGCCATGGAACTGGCGTCCCGAGGGAGCAACCGTTAACCGCTTGGCCTGAAAGACGGCACGCCCGCGGTGCCCACCGGACGGTTGCTTCGGGTGAGAACAGCGGTACATTGATCCCTTACTGGAGCGGCCAAGTTGATTTTGAGAACGCCGGAGCGATAGCGCCGACTCTTAATGACTTGATGAGAGAAGGGTCTCAGGTCACGTGGATCTTACGAATTAGGTGGCCGGCGGAAGATCACGCGATTTGGCGACGAGCTTCCATTTCATATACGGTCGTATCTCGGTGAGTTGACCATCGGCCAAGCGAGCAAGCGGCCAAGTGCCCGCTTCGCAATAGGTGATGATGCCTCGTATCCATCGCGGTCTGGCGCTCTGACCTATTGCACCGCTCCGGTACATCACCTCGATAACATCATCGGATCTCAGTTCGGTAGCGTGCCGGCGCATCAGGCACCTCACGTTGGCTCGACGAACGTCGTGTCAAGACCTACCTGACATCAATGTCAGTTTTGTTGGCGTCAATCGATTGGGAGAACGTCTGCTGTCACTGCCTCGATATCGCTGAAAGACTTGTTGAACCGCGTTGAGGGCTTTACGCTTCTCAACCATGGAACAAAACTGCTGTTGAACGAGATTTTGCCTTGGCTGATCAGCGCGCAGAGCCTGCCCAAGAACTCGAACTCAAGCTCGACTTGACAGACAGGGATCTGCAAGAGTTGCGCTCCTTCCCCTCTTGCGCGAGCTTACGGTCGGGCGCCCGGCGACACGCTTGCTTCGCTCGATCTATTTCGACACGGAGGACGATCGTTTGCGCGAAGCCGGGCTCTCGCTCCGTCTGCGGCATGTTTCCGGCAGATGGATTCAGACTGTCAAATGCGGAACGAGTGTCACTGGAGGCATCTCAAACCCGCTGGAAAGTGAAGCGGTCGTGCCAGGCCCGCAGCCCGATCTGAGCCTCATTGGTGACGCGGAATTGCGCCAACAAATAAGTGGAGCCATTGAAGAAGAGCCGCTTGTCCCGATCTTCGAGACCAGCGTGCATCGCACAACCAGGCGACTCGAGAGTGCCGGTCGCGGCGCAATCGAACTAGCCCTCGATAACGGGGAGATCCGTTGTTCGGGGAAAGCCCAACCGCTCAGCGAAGCAGAGTTGGAGCTGATCTCTGGCAACCCCGGCTTCTTGCTTGACATCGGCCAACAGCTGTTGGCTGACATACCGCTCGTTCTCTCGCAGACAAGCAAGGCCGAGCGCGGCTATCGCCTGGCGCGGGGTAAAGTGCCACCATTGAAGCCTCAGAAGGGGGAGCGCCCTGATCTCAGCGCTGTGGACACTATCGAAAGCGCCTTTGAAAAGATTGTTGGCGCTGCGGTGGACCAAGTGCTGTCCAATTGGAGGGTCGTTCTCGACTCCGACGATCCCGAGGGGCCGCATCAACTTCGTGTGGGGTTGCGTCGATTACGTAGCGCGCTGCAAGCCTTTCGCCCGACGATTGACGGACCTTGCCTCCGGCGTATCGCCACCAATGCCCGGGACCTGGCGCGACGGGTCGGAGAACTGCGTGACGCTGACGTCATGATTGATGATATTTGCCGATCGGTACCTGTCGCCGAGACGGATGAGAGGGACCGGTCGACGTTGCTTCGATACCTTGACGAGCAGCGCAACCACGTTCGCGAAGATGTGCGTGCCGAACTCAAGCATCCGCGCTGGTCGACGTTTCAAGTCGAGCTGGCTCTGTTCACGAGGGCCGCGCACTGGCGCGAGGAGAGCGCCAGTGCAAAGAAGTTATCGAAGCCCACCGCCAAACAGGGCCAGAAAGCTCTGGAGAAGACGTGGCGGAAGGTCCGCAAGTATGGTCGATCAATCAGAGCGCTCAATATCGAAGAGCGCCACGCCATGCGCAAGGCTCTGAAGACTTTTAGGTACTCGGTCGAGTTTTTCATGCCGCTGTACCCGGGTAAAGCCTCCGAGAAGTTTCTCAAGCGCCTCAAAGCGTTGCAGGATGTTTTTGGCTATCTCAACGACCTGGCTGTTGCTGAGCGGCTGAAGGCGTTGTGTGATGAGGAACATGCCCCTAAGGAAGGCCCCTCGCGTCTTCGCGCGGTGGACCAGGTTCTAGCTTGGCACGCGTGCCGCGCCGATAACGCTTGGCTGGATGCCCAAAAGCGCTGGAAACGCCTCGAAAGAACAGCACCATTTTGGCAGTGACGGTTTGTGGCCCGAGTATCCAAAGCGAGTTTGGAATCTTCACGATCAGACAGTCGACGATGGACCATCGTTTCGCCGCAGCGCTCCCGACAGCTGGAAGCTGTCATTCCGATGTCATTTTCATCCGAACATGATGGAGTAAGTGGGCGGTGCGAGCTGGGGCTCTGATGTGCTCCACGGAAATGTGGAAGGCCCAATATCTGTGGTCGATCAAGACCGACCACATTATTGGGCAGCGGCCGCGTGTTCTGTCGACCGACTATTGGACCACTTCTCGTGGTTTGTGAATCCATGTTGAAGTGGCAGAAAACCAAGAAGGTGCCGCCGTTGACCAATCGTTTACGGCCAAGGGTGATGGCGTTTCGACGGTTCAACTGTGGAAAGCCAGATCAAGTGCCTAGCCTCGATGGTGTATCGAATGTGAAGTGGACGATATCGTATTTTCTGCGTTAGAGCCATGATAAGAAGCTCATCAATGTCGTTTTACGACCAACAGGTCGGCGCTCTCTGTTTCAGACGTGTCGACAATGTAG
>JARFQY010000071.1 GCA_029287535.1 Filomicrobium sp. | reverse complement strand
CCTGCCTTCGGATCAAGTTCGCCCGACGCGTAGCGCTTGGCCATCTCGCTCATCGGGATCACCTTGAGCTTGGAGGCCTGACCGGCGGTGCCGAAAGCTTCGAGACGCGCGATGCAGATACTCGTCATCGCCTCCCGGGCCGGTTTGAGATACTTGCGCGGATCAAATTCGGACTTGTTCATAGACAGTATCTTGCGGATCGTCGCCGTCGCCGCCAGGCGCAGGTCGGTGTCAATGTTGACCTTACGCACACCGTACTTGATGCCGCGCACGATTTCCTCAACCGGGACGCCGTAGGTCTCCTTCATCTCGCCGCCGAATTCGTTGAACACGTCTTGCCAGTCTTCCGGCACTGATGAGGAGCCGTGCATGACAATGTGCGTATTCGGCAGCCGTTCGTGGATCTTCTCAATGACATCCATGGCAAGCACATCGCCAGTAGGTTTGCGCGTGAATTTGTAAGCGCCATGCGAAGTGCCGATTGCCACGGCCAGCGCGTCGACCTTTGTCTCCGCGACGAACTGCATTGCTTCATCCGGGTCGGTCAAAAGCTGTGATTTTTCCAGCTTGCCTTCGAAGCCGTGACCATCTTCGGCCTCGCCCTCGCCGGTTTCAAGTGAGCCCAAGCAGCCCAGCTCGCCCTCGACCGACGCGCCAATCATGTGCGCCAGTTCAGAGACCTGCCTGGTGACGTCGACATTGTAATCGTAGTCCGCCGGAGTTTTCGCATCTTCTCTCAACGAGCCATCCATCATCACCGAGGTGAAGCCATTGCGGATCGCCGACAGGCAGGTGGCAACGTTATTGCCGTGGTCCTGATGCACGCACAGCGGGATATCGGGATAGATGGCCTCAAGCGCCTCCATCATCTTCGCCAGCATGATGTCGTTGGCATAAGCGCGCGCTCCGCGTGAAGCTTGAATGATCACCGGCGATTCAGTGGCTTTTGCAGCCTCCATGATCGCCAAGCCCTGCTCCATGTTGTTGATGTTGAAAGCCGGCACCCCATAGCCGTTCTCGGCGGCATGGTCGAGCAGTTGTCGAAGTGTGATCCGCGCCATGAACTTGACCTCCTGTTTCCCTTGTTCGAATTCGGGCTGCTTGCCAATGAAGGTGCAGACCTGCCCTCAAATCATGCCCTGCCAATGACCTCGCGCGCGGCATCCACAACCGCTTGCGAAGTCAGGCCAAAATGCTCGTAAAGGTGCCCAGCCGGAGCCGAAGCGCCGAAGCTTGACATCCCGATGAACCGGCCATTCTCACCGGTCCATTTTTCCCAACCCAGGCCCACGGCCGCCTCGATAGCCACCCGCGGTGCCGTTCCCAATACCGCGTCGCGATAGGCCGGCTCTTGTGCTTCGAACTTTTCCCAACAAGGCATCGATACGACCGCGGCGGCGACACCATCGGCAGCCAGTGCCTCGGCTGCGTTAACGGCGATCGCCACCTCCGAACCTGTTGCCAGGATCGTGACGTCCCTTGGACCCGACGCCTCTCGTAGCACATAAGCGCCTTTGGCGGCGCGATTGTCGTCAGTATGATTAGTGCGCATTGTTGCAAGCCCTTGCCGCGACAACGCCAGGATCGACGGGGTTTCCTGGTCTTCCAGCGCCGCAAGCCAGCACTCCGCGGTTTCGACCGCGTCGGCAGGGCGAAACACGTTAAGGTTAGGCATCGCTCTGAGGCTCGCCAGGTGCTCTACGGGCTGGTGCGTCGGACCGTCTTCACCAAGCCCGATGGAATCATGGGTCATCACGTAGATCACGCGCTGTCCCATCAGCGCCGAAAGCCGGATCGCGGGACGGCAGTAATCCGTGAAGACCAGGAAAGTTCCGCCATAAGGAATAAAGCCGCCGTGCAGGGCGATGCCATTCATGGCCGCGGCCATGCCGTGTTCGCGCACACCGTAGTAGATATAGCGGCCGCCGAAGTCTTCGCCGGTGACCGCTGACATGCCCTTGGTCAACGTATTATTTGAGCCCGTCAGATCGGCGGAGCCGCCGATCGTATTCGGCAACTCCGCGTTGATGACTTCGAGCGCCATCTGGGAGGCTTTCCGTGTTGCGACTTTTGGCGCCTCCTGAGAGAGCTTTGCCTTGTGTGCGTTGATGGCGCCAGTCAGCGACTGGGGTAGGGAGCCTGATATCGCTGCTTCGAACTCGGCGCGTTTCGGCGATGCGGCAAGGCGCTCCTGCCACGCCACCTGTGCGGGTCCGCCTCGCTGTCCCGCCGCCCTCCAGGCTTCAAGAACATGGTTTGGGATCTCAAACGGGTCGGCGGTCCATTCAAGGACTTCTCGGGTTGCAGCAATCTCCTCGTGGCCAAGCGGTGCGCCGTGCGTGGCGGCTGTACCTTGTTTGTTGGGAGCCCCTTTACCGATAATTGTTTCGCATGCGATCAGCGACGGCCTGTCGTCCTCCTGCGCAGCCTTCAGGGCCTCCGCGACCGCTTCGGCGTCGTGCCCGTCGATGCTCTGCGTGTGCCAGCCTGACGCCTTGAATCTGGCGATCTGGTCCGTCGAGGTGGACAGATCAGTTGAGCCGTCGATAGAGATCGAATTGTCGTCCCACAAGACGATGAGTCGGCCAAGTTTGAGATGGCCGGCCATGTCGATTGCCTCGTGGCTGATGCCCTCCATAAGGCATCCGTCCCCGACGATCGCATAGGTGTGGTGGTCCACGATGTCTGTTCCAAACCGGGCGTTCGCCATGCGCTCGGCGAGCGCCATGCCGACGGATGTCGCCAACCCTTGGCCAAGCGGTCCCGTCGTCGTCTCGATCCCATGGGCGTGACCAAATTCGGGGTGTCCTGCGGTGCGGCTGCCGAGTTGGCGAAAATTGTGTAACTCCTCGATCGGCATGTCCTCATAGCCCAGCAGGTAGTGCAGAGCATATTGCAGCATCGAACCGTGACCGGCGGACAGCACGAAACGGTCGCGGTCCGGCCAAGTCGGACTGGAGGGGTTAATCTTGATAAAGCGTGTGAACAAAACGGTTGCGACATCCGCCATGCCCATCGGCATCCCTGGATGACCGGAACTGGCCTTCTGCACGGCATCCATCGCCAGCGCGCGAATGGCAGTGGCCATTGCGTCGTGGGTTGCACCATTCTTGGCCTTAGCTTCGGCGGCAGTCATGAAATTTGAAGGTCACTTGAGTCTTTAGGATGCCCGCCTTATTCTTTCGATCAGGCGGTTGATAAGGGGGGTCAGAATTAGCTGCATGCCCATGTCGAGTTTGTTGCCGGGCATGACGATCGAATTTGCGCGAGACATGAAGCTGTCGTGGAT
>JARFQY010000065.1 GCA_029287535.1 Filomicrobium sp. | reverse complement strand
CGCTGTGCAAACCAGCCACGAGCAACGCCAGTAGCACCAGCAGAGCGATGCGTTTTCCCAGGCTCCATGACTCACGGGCTACGTATTCGCGATCAACAACTTCTTCTTCTGCCGTAGCCAAGGCCCTTCTCACCCTCCCCGGTTAACAACGCGCCACGATGAGCAGCCAGCAGATCTACGCGGTCTCTGCGGTGCTTGTCGAAGTCGTTTCGAGTTCCGCCTCGTCAGGACTTACAAGCTGGTAGTGAAAGTTTTCAACGAAAAGCGCCATCAGTGCTGGCAGTACGAGCAGCGTGATAGCGCTGCCAACCATCAAGCCGCACGCGAATGCTGTAGCAAGGCCCATAAACAGCGGGCCACCACCGAACATCAGAGAGGTCAAGCCGGCAACAGTTGTTGCGGTGGTCAGAAAGATGGGCATCAGTCGGGTCTGCGCCGATTCTGCCAGCGTCCTGCGGAAAGCCTCACGGGTCAGACCGCAATAGGACCGCTCACCAGGCGGCGCCCGTCCCTGCCCGGTGGCAAGTTTCTCCTTGAGCTTCTGTGTCGTGAAGTCGATCAAAAGTATCGCGGCGTTCAACACTGTGCCGAACAGTGCCAGGAAGCCCAGGGTTTCCATAAAGCCTAGCGGGATTCCGCGGATCCACAAGCCGAGCATCGCGCCGATGATAGAGAGCGGCACGGTCAAGATAATCAAAAGCGGCTTAATCGCCGAGTTGTACTGCAGCAGTAGGCAGAAGACGACCAGGATGCCGCCAACCGCAAGCGCCATAGCGTTGCCGCGCTCCCCTTTCAACGCCTCTTCCTCGATGCCGCCGTACTCGATCCGATAGCCTGGCGGCAACTCCGCCTCAATCTCGGCCATCTGATCGCGAAGCTGGTTCTGAATGTCGCGCGGGAGAAGCCCAGGTTCAGGCCGTGCGCGAATGCGCATCGACCGCTCGCGTTGGTAGCGTGTAATTTCGACGGGCACCCGTTCAAGATTGAACTCGGCCACAGAGTTCAAAGGCACTTTCCCAGTGTAGCCTTCGACATAGGCGCTTTTGACGTTTTCGAGCCTACTGCGCTGCTCGGACGGGAGACGCAGAACGATAGGGATTTGCTGGTCACCTTCGCGGAACGTCGTCAAGTGTAGCCCGCTATAATAGGCATTTAGGGTGTGCGCTACGGTCTCGTTGGTTACACCGGCCATTTTGGCTCGGTCTGACTTAAGGTCCACGTCGAATTGAAGGCCACGCTCACCCCAACTGTCGTGTACGTCCCAAACCATGCCGCTTTCGCGCAGGACATCCTTGATGCGCGCGCCATAGCGCCTCAGTACAGTCTCGCTGGCGAGGCGTGGGCCCGTGAGCCGATACTCAATCGGTGACGGAACCGGTGTCCCCATGACAAGCTGACGGGGGACGACGCGCGCGCCGGCAATCGGCGGTATGAAATCCTCATCGCCGGGAGCTCCGATGCCACTCCAGGCCGCACGCCGAATGTCTGCGATGTATGGCTCAACCGCATCGTAGTTAGCGACATTCACGACGAAGCCGGCGTAGCGTGGCGACGACGGCCCCGGATCGAGACCTGCGTAGAATCGCGGACCGCCAGTTCCGACATAGACGATGAAGTCAGTTAGGCGCTGAGCCGGCTCGCCTTCCTCGTCCGTCAACGGGGCCCATTGGCCATCTTTCCAGGTGACGGTGCTGAGACGTTGCAAGATTGTCTCAACTTTCTTAGCGGTTTCGTCGGTTCGATAAATCGGCGCCGTCGTTGCAAGCCAGAGATCGATCGAGAATTGGTTCCGGTCGGAGAACGGGAAGAAAGAGGGCTTCACTGGCAACATAAGTGAGGCAAACAACAAGGCGAACGCACCCAATATAAGTGGAATGCGCGCCGCGATGGCAAAACGAACGACGCCTTCAAACCGTTCGCCGCGCCGGGGCTCTCTGCCTTCATCAACGCGTGCTGTTGGAGCTTCCTTGCCGCCGATGCCGAGCTTCTGGCCAATCCAACTGAGCAGAACAACGATCGGCAAGCGACCATCCGAACGAGCAAGAATGTAGTAGCTTAGAATCGGCGTCACCGTCATGGCGCAAAGCCAGCTGACACCAAGCGTCAACGCAACGACCACCGGTAAACTAAAGACATACTCCGCAATATCACCGGGCAGTACGAACGCCATTGGGATGAAGACGCTCACCGTGGTCAACGTGGACCAGAGCAGCGACATGCTGACTTGGTTGCAACCCTCTATTGTAGCCTCTTCAGGCGGCAGGCCGGCATTGAGGAATCGCGTCGTGTTCTCGCTGGTGACGATGGCGTTGTCGACCAAAAGGCCGAGAGAAACGATCAGGGCAGCCAGAGATATCTGTTCGATCTCAACGTCCCAGAGCCGCATCAAAGCCAGCGCACTCAGCATGATCAAGGGGACCGACGCGGCTGTTACGAGGGCTACCCTGAATCCCGCAAGCAGGCCGAGGATCAACAAGACGAGAATCACGGCTTCGATGAGGTTGTTGACGACATCGTCGATCTTCTTCTCGACGAACGCTGGCGGATTGGACACCTTCGCAACCAAGATATCCGGTGGCAGGAAATCCTCGTGTGCAGCTTCCAACAGGCGATCGACGGCATCGCCGATCCAGCTGATGTTGTTTCCCGACTTCATTGTGAACGAGATGCCGATAGCTGGGGCGGAGAACTCGGCGTCGCCAAAACGAACTAGCGACTCTGGCGGGTCGATGTAGTCGCGGCTGACCTTTATTCTCAGATCATCCAAATAGACGGGCACCTCATAGGCGGGAGGCTGCTCGCTCGCTTCGGAGCCTTCACCGGCAGCCAGGCTGCGCTCAAATTCTTCAATAGTCTGTCGATCCGGCGACTCTGCACCGGAGGCCACGCGCCCAACAACTACCTGATCGATCTCATTCACCGCGTCAAAGTTGCCGGCGAGCCGCGTATGAACTCGATCCTTGCTCGTGTTCAACACGCCTGCAGGTGCCACGACGTTTCGTTGCGCCAAAAGCTCCATCAGCTCGTCCGACGTGAGCTTCAACTTGCTCCACACGCCAGCATCCGTCTCCAGATAGATGACTTCGCGTTGGACACCATAGAGATCC
>JARFQY010000281.1 GCA_029287535.1 Filomicrobium sp. | reverse complement strand
TGCTCATAGAAGTGCCCTTTCTCCAAACTCTGTTGTTTCTTCTGGCTGGCCGTGAAGCCCGCAACGAAAGCTTCGTCGACACCAATCCGCTGTAGCGCGGCGGTATTTAGAAAGAACTCATGGCACGATCGGTGCCAGATGACGACCGGTAAATCCGGCGCCAGTCTGTCGAGAGTTGTTCGTGACAGTTCGCCGTGGAAGTAGTGGTGATACCCCCAGCTGATGAATGGCTTCGATTTATCCGGGTGTGCAGCAATTGCCTTGGCGAGGCGACGAGTGTAGCTCTGTTGGTCACGAACCGCCTCTGAGAACCCGTCAATCGCGTCCCAATCTTCAATTGAGATCACTTTGGTGTTCATCGTCAAAGCCGCCAGCACCGGATGCACGTGCTGTTCGACGAAGCCGGCGACGACCACCTTGTCTCCCATGCGTTTGTCAACTCGGATGTCCTTTCCGACCGCAGCTTGGACCTCAGCCAGGGTTCCTACGGCAACGAACTTGCCATCGCTCACCGCTACGACCTCTGCCCGGGGATTTTTCGGGTCCATCGTAATGAACTCTTTGGCGGAATAGATTGTCGTTGCGACGGGTTGGCCGACAAGTCCTCCAGCAAGTTCCTGCATGGACGCTGACTGAGCCGATAGCACCGAAGGCAGCATGAGTAAGACTGACAAGTAAACTGCATGAAGCATGGAGTAGTTCATTCGTGTTCCTCGTATTATGCGTCGCCAGAACAAATCACACTCTCGGCATTGCCACGCATCTAGTTATTCTCCTGCACGGAATGTGGCGACAGGGTTGCCTTGTCGCAACAGAGCAAGCTCATCCTGATGGACATGGAATCCGTCAACCAGGGCCAGCGTTTTTGCGAATTCGCTTTCCAATTTCATAAGCTCAGCGGGCCCCGCCATCCTGGTGCTTGCCAGTTCACCCATCACCACACGATCGTCGAGCAGCGCGTAAGATCCAGTGAGCCGGTTGATGCCTCCGAAGACAGCAAGCCGCCCCTTCGAGAACTTCATGGTTGGCGGCTTGGTCGCTGCGATCTTCTTTCCGTTAAGCGTCGTTAGGCTCCAAGTCTTCCCAGCAGCCGTGTTCACTCCGGCCATGTCGCAAACGTGACGCCGCCAAGAGACCGACGAGTTGAATTGGACTGGCGCTTTAGGTTGCGCGAACCCTGCGGCAGGCATCGGAAACACTGTGGCCCCCTCTTTGATGGTCTGTATGACCCGGATGTCCTTGATCGCCATAGGCTCGACCTTCACGGGATCCTGGTCAAGGATCACAAGATCCGCCAGCTTACCGACTTCTAGCGTCCCCTTAAGATCTTGCTCACCATATTGCTCGGCAGCCCACTCGGTCATTGTCTTGAGGCCTTCATAAGCGGTCACGCACTGGTCTTCCCCAACCTTTTCTCCGTCGCGGGAAATGCGATTCACTGCCGACCAAAGCATGAACATCTGGTCAAGGGGTGCGACGACGAAATCAGTGTGGTTGCTGGGACGCAACCCCGCATCGATGGCATCCCGCATGGGGCTGATATACCTGGCTTGCAGCTCACCACGGTTGGTGATGTGGGCATCGGCAAAGTAGTAGGTGTGCAGTGTGTAGAAAGACGGGCGAACCTTGTATTCCACGAACTTTGGAATCTGATCCTTGCGGAGGAATTGGGTGTGAATGGTTGTCACGTTCCACGGCCTTTTGTAATCACCGTCACGGGCAAGTTCGTAGGCATTCAGGAACATGTCAATGGCCGCATCTCCGTTGCAGTGGAGGATCAACGGCACCTGCATGTCGTAGACCTTCTTCACCATCTGGTTCGCGAGGTCCTCGGGGAACGTCGGCTCCCCATTCCAGTCCTTTTCACCCCCCGGGCCACCTGTCAGGTAGGGCGTGGTGAAAAATGCCGTCCGCCCCTGAGGCGACCCATCGAGTGTGATCTTAACGCCGCCGATCTTGAAACGCTGATCATATTTTCCCCACGAGCGCTTTGGAATCTCAGCGAGAATCCTGTCGACGTCCGTGATGAAGGGATAAGCGACCACGTCGATGAGATTCGCGCCCGCCTCGGAGGCCCGCTTGATCGTCTGTATTTGGGGCAGATGGGTTGCACCTTCATGCGCAGTGGTGACTCCAGCCTCGGCATAGAGCATCTGACCGGCCCGAGTCCAATCGATTTCCTGCTGGGCGGTCATCGGTTCGGTCTGTTCGAAAACCGGGAGAAAGGCTGTCTCCATGATCAGGCCCCAAGGTTCCCGAGTGCCCGGCTTGCGCACGATGATGCCGCCGGGCGGAGTTTCAGTATCGGCGCTGATACCGTACTTGGCCAAAGCGAGGCTGTTCAACACACCTCCGTGCATCGAAACGTGATCTATACGAACCGGATTGTCGGGAAAAGCTCTGTCCAGATCGTCTCGATTGAGCAGCCTGCCATTGGGCATGACCGTGTCATCGTAGCCGTATCCCATGATCAATTGACCTTTCGGGATCTTTCGCTCTTTAGCGAATTTCTTCAGTTCGGCGATAATGGTGGGCACGTCTTTGCCCGGACCTGAGGGTGGCGCATAGAGCTTGCACTGATTTGCGACCAGTAGCGAGTTGATGTAATGGCTATGACCATCGAGAAAGCCGGGTAGAAGGGCCTTGCCGCCGAGATCGACGACCTTGGTGGAATCCCCCTTCATTGCCAATGCTCGGTTCTTCTCACCGACAAACAGAATCACTCCGTCCTTGACGACGAGCGCTTCCGCATAGGTTGGCTCGTCGCCTGCCATCGTGAGAATGGAGCCGTTGTGATAGATCGCGTCGGCAACTTGGCCCGAAGCCCTTGATGATCCAAGCACCGCGAAAAAACACCCCAGTACGACTGCCAGCACCCGTTGCATTTAGCTTCTCCACAGATTGGTTTAAGCCTTGAATCAAAACTGCTCAGAGAACCGACATTGTCCGTTCCTCATCGCCTCCACATAGCCCCATTCATCAGGACGACCGTTGGGGTCATCGTAGCTTAGGGTCAAATTGGCGGCCTTCCATTAAACGAGAAAGCCTCAGTTCGTGCCCCAGGTCGAACCGTTATTGATCATATTCCACCGAGTCTGCTGAGCGGAATTGCATCCCTTTCAACCGCAAGAATTTGGGCGATCTCAGATGATCCAACCTAGGGAGGTCATTTCGACCAGTGACGCAAGCTGTAACTTGTGAATCTGCGTCGGCGTGATGACTCTGCGTCATCTCGATTGAATTGACGATGCTCGCCAGTCACTCGCCCAGGCCAACAAACTAGCCCGGCAGGAATTGAATCAAAAAAACAATCCGCCAGCCTGGAATCGCAGATTAACGATCCAGATGCTGTGCACCGCGACCGAAGCCTTGATCGGCAAACCAACGGCACCGTCCAAAACTGATGCCCCACGATGCAAAGCCGTCACCGCAACTGCCTGACAACTGAGCATTCCCCTACTTGAACCAATAGAACATCGACGCTGCTCGATACCATTAGGTCTCAAGGACACGCCCAGGAAGAGTGAGTGCCAAGTTTTGAGAATCTACGATGGGCGGAGATTACGCCACAAGACAACCCCAGTCACCCGCTTGCAAACTGCCGAAGTTGGACCAGCCGCCAGCTCGAAATAAATTGGCGAAATGCAGTAGGTGTTGGACAGGTATGACGGTTTAAAGAAAGAAAACTCTCTTCTTTCGATGAAATTAGGCAATTTGATTGCCATGGGAAGATTAAGGATCCGCTTCCTTTTCCCAAGCGAGGAGAGTAACCATGGCCGGTAAAATCACTGGTAGTC
>JARFQY010000262.1 GCA_029287535.1 Filomicrobium sp. | reverse complement strand
CCCGGCGGCCTCGACAACCGCGAGATCGCCATCGACGGCCTCGCCAGCACATTCACCGACGTGGTCGTGCGCGCGGTCGGGGCCGATGGCACGACGCAGACGGCGCGCCTGACGCCCGACCAGCCCTCGTTCAAGGTCGAAGCCGCTCCCGGCTGGCACGATACGGCGTCGACCTATTTCCTGCTGGGTCTCGAGCACATCCTGCTCGGGCTAGATCACCTGCTATTCGTCCTCGTGCTGTTGTTACTCATCCACGACCGGTGGATGCTGGTGAAGACGATCACGGCCTTCACGATCGCCCACAGCCTGACGCTCGCCGCGGCAGCCCTCGGGTTCGCCGAGGCGCCGCAGGCGCCCGTCGAGGCCGTGGTAGCGCTCAGCATTGCGTTCGCGGCGGCCGAGGTCACACGCCAGTCCAACCGGGGAGCGAAGGCAGCCTCGCGATCACCCTGGATCATGGCGTTTGCGTTCGGCTTGCTCCACGGCCTCGGCTTCGGCGGCGCGCTCAAGGAGATCGGCCTGCCCCAGACCGACGGGCCGCTCGCGCTTCTGACGTTCAACCTCGGTGTCGAGGCGGGTCAACTCCTGTTCGTTGCCGCCGTCCTGGCCTTCGTCGCCTCGCTCGATCGCCTGCTCGCCATGCGCATGCCGCGGCTTCGCGGCATCACCGCCTATGGCATCGGCTCGCTTGCGGCGGCGTGGTTCATTCAGCGAGTCATTGCAATTGTCTGAAACGCGCAAATCTGCGGCATCTCGTTGGGGAAGAGCCAGCCAAACTGTTTCAGCCCCTGGTCTCCAAGCGGTCGTGACGTTGGTCCGACGTCCGACGGGCCGACGGAGCGAGGCGTTCGCAGCTGCTCAAGAAACGGCCAAGCTGCTTGAAAATCTCCGGAATAGCGTTCTGCTAGTCGCCAGCAGCGGGCTGAGCAGTGGCGCCGAGTAGGCTCTTGACCCACTCCCGCAGTCTCTGGAAGACGACGTAGAGCATGGGGATCAGGAACACGCCGAGCGTCGCGGCCGCGAGCATCCCGCCAAACACACCGGTGCCGACAGCCTTTTGCGTGGCCTCTCCGGCGCCTGAGGCCAATACGAGTGGCAGAAGTCCAAGCAAAAAGGAGAACGCCGTCATCAGAACGGCGCGGATGCGCAAACGCGCGGCAGTCATGGCAGCGTCGACAATAGATCGGCCTTCATCACGCTGGGCCATTGCGAATTCAACAATCAGAATTGCGTTCTTAGAGGCCAGCCCGATCAAGAGCACGATCCCGATCTGCGCGTAGACATCGTTGGGCAGCGCCGTCACCCAAAGGGAAACCAGTGCCCCGGTCACAGCGATCACCACTGAGAGGAGAACGACCGCAGGCATACTCCAGCTTTCATAAAGTCCAACCAGGAACAGATAGCCAAAAACGACGGCCAGCAGAATAGCAACCACCGTCTGCGCGCCCGCAAGCTTCTCCTGGAAGGCGGTGCCCGACCAAGCGAACCCGAAGCCATCGGGGAGGGTTTCGTTGGACACCCGCTCCATCGCATTGAGCGCCTCGCCGGAACTGACTCCTGGCGCTGGTCCGCCGTTCACAGTGACACTGCGCTGATTGTTGAAACGGATGATAGCCTGTGGGCCGGTCACCATCCGCGGCTTGACGAAGCCTTGCAGCGGAACCATCTCGCCCGATGCATTTCTCACATGGATCCGACCAATGTCCTCAATCGAAGCGCGGTCGATGCCCTCACCTTGGATATTTACCTGCCAGACGCGCCCGAACCGATTGAAATCGTTCACATAAAGCCCGCCGAGCGTGGCCTGAAGAGCAATGAAGACGTCGTTGATCTCAACCCCGAGCGTGCGGGCCCGGGTCCGGTCAATGTCGAGATAGACAAGCGGCGTGTTGTTCGACCAAAGGGCAAATACGGTGCCTATCTCTGGCGCCTTTTGTGCGTTGACGAGCAGCCCGCGTAACGTTTGGGCAAGTTCGTGGGTCGGCCGGCCAGAGAGGTCCTGTAGCTGATATTCGAAACCGCCCGCGTTCCCCAGTCCTGATATGGGAGGCAGGTTGAACAGCGACACCGTCGCCCCGGGAAGCGCAAGCACCTGGCCTTGTAGGCGTGCGATCGTCGGTTCGACTGACAGATTCGACTGGGTGCGTTCTTCGAAGGGCTTTAGCTTGCCAATAACGATGCCACTGTTGGACTGCGACAGGCCATTGAGAAGGCTGTATCCGATGACGGTGAACACCTCCGCCACCGCCGGGTCGGCGGCAACGATCTTTTCCACTTCGCTCACGACCGCAGACGTCCGCGTCACCGATGCCCCGTCGGGAAGCTGAACTTCGCCCATGAACAGGCCCTGGTCTTCCGACGGCAGGAACCCAGATGGGGTCGCCTGGAATAGAAGAACGGTTGTGGCCATGAGCGCCGCGACAGCAGCGGCGCCGTAGAGCGAGTAGCCGATGATACGGGAGACGAGGAAGGAATAACCGCCTGTCATCCGCTCGATGCCGCCCAGCATGCTACGGATCAGTCCCGTTGGCTTCTGTCCGGGCTTCAAGATAAGAGAGCAAAGCGCCGGCGAAAGGGTTAACGCGTTAATGGAGGAGATGACGACTGCGAACGAAATGCAGATGGCAAACTGCTGGAAAAGCGCTCCAACGATGCCGGGAATGAACGCCACCGGCACGAATACCGACAGCAAAACAAGTGTTGTCGCGATTATGGGCGCTGTCAGCTGCTCCATCGCCTTAATCGTGGCGGCCTTCGGATCGAGCCCCTCTTCATCCATGATCCGCAGCACGCCCTCGACGACGACGATGGCATCGTCAACGACAACGCCGATGGCGAGCACCAGCGCCAACAGCGAGACGGTATTCAGTGACACTCCCATGGCCGCCATCGCGGCGAAGGTTCCGATCAGCGAGACGGGGATGGCCACGGCCGGAACGATTGTCGCCCTGACCGATCCAAGGAAGACAAAGGTGACCGCAACAACAAGAATGAACGCGATAATGAGCGAGGAGTAGACGTTGGTGATGCTGGCCTTAACGAAGACGGTCGTGTCGTAGGTCACCGACCAGGAAAGATCGTTTGGAAACCGCTTCTGCAAACCCTCCATAACCGTGGTGACCGCGTCGGCTGTTGCAATCGCATTAGATCCCGGTGCGCCGTAGATCGCAATCCCAGCCGACTCTTTGCCATCGAGCCTGGTGAAAGCATCGGAACTTCGCGCGCCCAGTTCCACGCGTGCCACGTCCCGTACGCGTACGCTCGAGCCATCGGGGTTGGCTCGAACGATGATGTCCTCGAACTCTTTCGCCTCCGAAAGGCGCCCCAGCGTTGTTAGGTTGAATTGAAGGTCGACATCATCGCTGATCGGCTGGGCTCCGATGCGGCCGACAGCCGCCTGCACATTCTGGGAGCGGATTGCATTCCTGATGTCGTTGGGCGTCAGGTTAAGGGCCGTCAAACGGTCGGTGAAATACCAGATCCGCATGGAATAGTCTTGCAGACCGAAGAGCTGCACCTGTCCCACCCCTGGCACGCGCGCAAGCGTATCCATGATGTTGATGCGAGCGTAGTTATTCAGGAACAGCGTATCGAACGTCTGGTTCGGCGAATAGAGCGTGATGACCTGCAATAGAGAGGTTGACTGCTTGCGCGTGCTCAGGCCTTGGCGTTGCACCTCTTCCGGCAATTGCGGCACTGCCAGCGCAACGCGGTTCTGCGTATTGACAGTCGCGATGTCCGGATCGGTACCGACAGCAAAGCTCACGTTAAGCGTGAAGGTGCCGTCATTGCCGCTCGTCGACTTCATATAGATCATGTCGTCGACGCCATTCACCTGGGATTCGATGGGCTGGGCGACCGTCTGTTCGACCACCTCTGCGTTGGCGCCGGGATAAGTGCCGGACACCTGGACCTGAGGCGGGACGATGTTGGGGAACTGCTCAACGGGAAGCGCGCGCTGCGAGATCAAACCGGCAATCGTGATCACAATCGAAATAACAAATGCGAGCCGCGGACGGCGCACGAAGATTTCGGAGAGCATCACTTGCCCCCCGGGGCTTGAGCGATCGGACGGGCTTCAACCTGCATCCCGGGCCGCACCTTCATGATCCCATCGCGGATCACCCGGTCACCGGCCTCAAGTCCTTTTGTGACCGCGACGCCACCTGCTACCTCGCTGCCCACCGTTATGAAGCGTTCTTGGACCTTGCCGTCTTCATCGATAATGAGCACGAAACGGCCGCGCTGATCGAAGCTGATGGTTGCTGCGGGGATGACAATCAGCTGCTTGGGCGTAGCGGTTTCGACAATAACGACGACGAACTGTTGATCGGCGAGAATCCCTCTCGGATTCGCGATGACGCCCCGAAACAGAATCGTGTCCGTCGTCGGGTTAACTTGCACGTCTCTGAAACTGACCCGTCCAGTTTGGCTGTAAATTGAGCCATCGGAGAGGCGCAGTTTGATCTGCACCCGTTTGTTATCTTTCACCTCCGCAATGCCGGCGTCTGCTAGTGCTCGCCGCACTTCAAGTGCCTCGCGGTCGGTGACATTGAAATTTACGTAAACCGGGTCGTCATTGACGATCGTGGCAAGCACCCCGGTTTCTGGCGAAACGAGGTTCCCTGGTTTGACGGCCGTGCGTCCGATCCGGCCGGAAATCGGCGCGACCACCTCAGTATACGAGAAGGTGATCCGCGCTTTCTCCACCGCAGCCTCGCGTTGCAGGACCGACGCGTCAGCCACGCGCTTGGTCGCGGTACGGTCATCGACAGTAGCCTGCGAGACGGTCTTGTTGGCTCGAAGCTCCACGGCTCGTTCGAGGGCGACAGTGGCATTTTCCGCCTCAGCCTTAGCGGCGACAAGATCAGCCTCGGCCTGACGCAGGGCGGCCGCGAACGGTTCCTGTTCGATAATAAACAGGATGTCGCCTTCATTGACGGCCTGACCGTCATTGAAGCGCTGCTCCTTTAAAAACCCCGTCACGCGAGCCCGCAATTTGACGCGCGAGACAGCCTCGATGCGGCCGACAAATTCATACGATGGCGTGACATCTTGCTTTGTCGCAACAACGACGCCAACGGCCGGGAGTGGCGGGTTAGAGGTCTGGGCTGAGACTGCTGAACAAGTGAATACAGCGAGTGCTGTGGCAAGTGGGAGCCAGGGAGTACTAAGAAACAACACAGGTCTACTTTCTCAAGCCTACCGATCATGATAATACTGAGAAGCTTCTCGCACGTTGTCGGGAGGGCTTCAAGGCTGCTCTTCTATTCGCAAGAGTGCTGAGAGGGGGCGATGGCTGGACAGCCCTTGCTGAGCGGTTCACCGAGCCCATTGACGTCATCGCTTGACCGGCTACTGCCAGAATCGCTGGAGGGCCAGGCTGGGCAAATTCCCCCTAACGCCGGGACACCATCTTCTCCGATTGCCGGATGCCGACAGCATCAAGCGAGAGCGACCGGCCTTGATTCCGTCGGCATTTCCGCTCTTCGGCAACAATCTGTTATGTTGGCCTCTAACAAGACCAGCGCGAGGACCACAGTTTTCTCTTACTGCTGTTGACTCGCTTAAGCAGTCCCCCAGGAACGCATGACATGAGAGCAAGCCCTCTTTTGATCACCGCGCTTGTTATAAGTACAGCAATTGCCCTATGGGGCATTTTTGATCCTCAGGGACTAGGAAGTTTCGCAACGACCAAGGTCGTGGCTCAATTCCAAAGCCGCGGTTGGTTCATTATGCTTGAAGCGAGTGGCATGCTGTTTGCCGCAATTTTCTTGGCATGTTCGCGGTTCGGGGGCGTGCGCCTCGGACCTGACGACTCCAGACCGGAATTCTCCACGACGGCCTGGATCGCGATGCTTTTCGCCGCCGGGATGGGCGTTGGGCTCCTCTTCTACGGCGTTGCGGAACCTCTCACGCATTTCGAGCAACTTCGACAGTTTGAGAGCCCTGAACGAGCGGCGGGGCTCGCGCTCTTTGTGACTTACTTGAACTGGGGATTTCACGCCTGGGCGATCTACGGTGTTGTTGGCTTGGTAATTGCTTATTTCGGCTTCCGTCGGGACAGAAGCCTGCTGCTCAGCGCTCCACTGATTGACGCGATTGGCGATTTCAGGTGGACGCGCGGTCTCGGTTGGCTGTTCGACCTGCTTGCCATTGTCGCGATCGCCGTTGGTCTCGCAGGGTCTCTGGCCATGGGGGTTTTCCAGGTGCAAACTGGCGTCGCAGGGCTGACTGGGATCGAAAGCTCTGGCCTTCTGACCGCCTCCGTATTCACGGCGATGTGTCTGGCATTCGTGATCCCGCTCAGACGTGATCTCGGCGACGGGATGGCAAAGCTCTCAAATCTCGCTATGTTGATCGCGATCGGTCTGATGGTCTATCTGTTGATACTAGGCCCCACATCCTACATCATGAATACGGTCGTCTCCGGCTTCGGCCGATACGCCTTTGGCGTCCTGCCTGCGGGCTTCGCAACGGCGGAGTTCTTTGAAAAAGAAGTTGTGAACTGGTTCCAGAATTGGACACTCAATTACATGATTTGGTGGCTGGCCTGGTCACCCTTTGTTGGAGTTTTCATCGCACGTATTTCACGTGGCCGCACGATCCGGGAATTCCTCGGTGGCGTGATTCTCGCACCGACGCTCTTTTCAGTCTTTTGGTTTGGCGTTTTTGGCGGTCTCGGATTCTTCGATGCTTTCCGACAAGAGGGGGCTTTGATCGCCGTCAATCGCGAAAATCTGGATGCTACTACCTTCGCTTTACTAGAGCGTTTTCCCTTGGACACGCTGACACGGGCGGCGACGATCGTCGCGGCATTTCTGTTCGTCGTCACGAGTGTGGTCAGCGCTGCCTTTGTCCTTGCTATATTCGCCACCGGCGAGTTGGATCCGTCGGCAGGCGTCCGGACGGTCTGGGGTGTCATTCTCGGTGCACTGGGGCTTGCCATGATACTGATC
>JARFQY010000229.1 GCA_029287535.1 Filomicrobium sp. | reverse complement strand
TCGGCCCTCATCACCGCTCCCTGGATCCGGGGCATAGGATAACTGATGCGGCCTGGGGTAACCGAAGTTCATGACGCCTCACAACGCGGGTACGTTAGGCGTGAATTATGTTACCGATTTGTTGATAAATTGTTTTCATCTGACCGCTTCTTTTCGAAACGGACGGATTTACCGGCCTGGCCGCTCACCCCCTCGCGGCGCCTCGGTAAGAGGCATCTGCTTTCACAAGTCCACGATCAGAGTCCAAAAAAAGAACGCGCGGTCCGCTAAGACCACGCGTCTTGCTGCATTCGGGTTCCCGTCAAGCGAGGCTCAATCTTGCCTCACCATCTGAGATATCTGTCCGTCACCAGCGGGAACGACGCCAGCGGCGGCCATAGTAAGGACGGTAGTCGTACCGGCGATAGTACCGGCGACGGTATGGACGATAGTAGCTTCCGTACCAACGGCGCTTCAGGTAGCGGCGGCGATACCTGCGATAGGGCCGGTAGCGATATCGATAATAACGGCGGTAGCGAACCGGGGTGAGGGCTTGTCCGGAAAGCTTGGACTGGAGCTTGACTGCCCGCTCCATGGATGCGGCACCTGCAACAGGTGCCGCGTTACCGCTGGTCACCATGAAGACCATCATTGCCAACCCCGCAACCAGGCTGGCAACCACGCTTCGGGTAATTCTAAACATGTACTAACTCCCTTGATACGCACGCTCGGGACCAGCTAATTTATCGATCACGATCCAGTACTCACACCGCAAGTCTGGTCGCCCTTTTTGGTCTGGCCGACACGCACGCCCTGCATACTACATAGTTTCGTAGCCCGCGCAGCCTAAACCATTTTACGGCTTTGCGAAATTGCGATTTATCAGCACGGCAGGATAGTCCGCTTTTAAAGCCCTCCTGATGAGCCCGATAAGCTCTGCTCTATGGGCCCGGCGTGCACGGATTAGCATGCAAAGCTTGTTTGTGCTGGCAAAACAAACCATCGATCGGCAAACGAGATTATTGGCTCTGTTCTCGATCGATGCCTTCGCCGGAAACCGACTGGCAGCATAGTGCAAGAGCACATCAGGAATCTTGCAAGCAAGTGCATTGCAATGCCTGAAGAGACTGAACACAATGGCCGCGCAAAATCCCAGTGGGCTTTAATGACCCGAGGCAAATCTGAGCCAATTGGTTTTCAGTCATAATCCCGACGCCAGCCCAGCGTGCCATCTCGCAAGCCCGCGCTGTTCCACCCGGCTACTTTCGCAACCACCTGTCCTTTAATTGGCGGACGCAGCTCGCGGCATGGAGCAAGACTAGCTGGGTAACGTCACACGACGCTGCGCCCGGTGGCATCCGGGCCGGCAACACTGAGATGCGGGCACGTATTGCTGCGGAGGGAAGATTGAAGAATCTGACGGTCGACACAGAAGCCGGTGAACCGAACATCGAACTCTCCTCCAGTCCCGCCGACGAGATCAAGTGCACGACCTGCTACATGTGTGCATGCCGTTGCGGCATCAAAGTCTACTTGAAGAACGGTAAGGTCCGTTACATCGAGGGCAATCGCGACCATCCCGTGAACAAAGGTGTCCTGTGTGGCAAAGGGTCGGCTGGCATCATGCAGCACTACGCGCCCTCTCGTCTGCGCGCACCTATGAAGCGGGTTGGCCCTCGCGGCTCCGGTGAGTTCGTGGAGATCACGTGGGAAGAAGCTCTTTCGACCGCCACCGAATGGCTGGCGGATATACGACGTAGCGACCCGCGGAAGCTTGCCTTCTTTTCCGGCCGCGATCAGAGCCAGGCACTCACCGGCTGGTGGTGCATTCAATATGGAACACCAAACTTCGCGGCCCACGGCGGATTTTGCTCGGTCAATATGGCAGCTGCCGGTCTCTACACGTTCGGCGGATCGTTCTGGGAATTCGGCGAACCAGACTGGGAGCACACGAAGTATCTGCTGCTGTTCGGCGTAGCGGAAGACCACGCATCAAACCCGATCAAGATCGGCCTCGGCAAACTGAAAGAGCGCGGCGCCAAAGTCGTCGCGGTCAACCCGGTTCGCACAGGATATGGCGCGATCGCCGACGAGTGGATCGGGCTTGCCCCCGGCACGGATGGCGTGTTCGTGGGCGCCCTGATCCACGAACTCTTGAGAACCCGCCAGATCGATCTCGATTACTTGGTGCGCTACACCAATGCTCCTTGGCTCGTCATTCAGGACCCAGGCGCCCAAGACGACGGACTGTTTGCCCGCGATGAAGGCGGGCGGCCCCTCGCCTTCGACAAAAAGAGTGGCAGCCTTCTCGATGCCGAGCTGCCGGACATTGCGCCCGCCCTCTCAGGCCGCTTCACACTGCCAGATGGACGCACTGCCGTTCCATCCTTACAGCTCATCGTCGATCGCTACCTGTCTGAGGACTACGCCCCGGAACGCGCCGCCAAAGAGACCGGCATAGCACCCGAAACAATCCGCCGGATCGCCGCCGAACTGGCTGATGTTGCCTTCAAGCGGGAGGTTGTCCTCGACATCCCATGGACCGACTGGGCCGGCCGCCGGCACGATCAATTCATCGGCCGCCCCGTCTCAATGCACGCCATGCGGGGAATATCCGCGCACTCCAACGGCTTCCACACCTGCCGGCTTATCCACCTTTTGCAGATCCTACTTGGCACGATCGATTGCCCCGGCGGCTTTCGCTACAAGCCACCCTATCCCAAGCCGGTGCCTCCACCCCTGAAGCCGCACGGAAAGCCTGATCAGGTTCACCCTTCAGAACCACTCGGCGGCCCGCACCTGGGCTTTCCGACTGGCCCGGAAGACCTTTTGATCGAAAGCGATTGCACGCCAACCCGCATTGACAAGGCCTTCAGCTGGGACGCGCCGCTGGCCGCCCATGGCTTAATGCACATGGTCATCAACAACGCGGGCAACAGCGACCCATATCCCATCGAAGTCCTCTTCATGTACATGGCGAACATGAGCTGGAACTCGGCCATGAACACGCCGGGCACGATGCAACATCTCACCGCCAAGGACGAAACAACAGGCGACTACAAGATCCCGAAGATCATTTACTCGGACGCCTACTATTCGGAGATGGTCCCTTACGCCGACCTCATCCTGCCCGACACGACCTATCTTGAACGTTGGGATTGCATTTCCCTCCTCGACAGGCCGATCTCCGAACCCGACGGCGCCGCCGATGCGATCCGACATCCTGTCGTCGAACCCGACCGCGACGTCCGCAGCTTCCAGACGGTCCTGATCGACCTCGGCGCCAGGCTGAAGCTGCCGGGGTTCGTTGATGATCAAGACAAGCCAAAATACCCCGGCGGCTATCCCGACTACATCACAAACCATGAGCGCACCGCGGGCATCGGACCACTCGCCGGTTGGCGAGGCGAAGATGGCACGGCAAAATTCGTCGGGGGCCCAAACCCAGACCAGCTTCAACATTACATCGACAATGGCGGCTTCTTCATTGACCACCTCAAACCCGAACAGCGCTATTTCAAGCACGCCAACCAGGATTATCTTAAATTTGCCGCCGAGGTCGGCTGGCTTCCCAAAGGCCAACGCCTGACATTCCACCTGTATAGCGAGGTCTTGCAAAGGTTTCGCCTTGCGGCCCGGGGCCACGGCGCTTGTCCACCCCCGGAAAGCCACCGCAATCGCATCGATACCTACTTTGACCCCTTGCCCTTTTGGTACCCGCCCTTCGAAGGGACGATGCTCGATGAAGCCAGCTTTCCCTTCTATGCGATCACGCAACGGCCCATGCACATGTATCACTCGTGGGGTTCTCAAAACGCCTGGCTTCGGCAGATCACGGCACGCAACCGACTTTACATCCATCGCGGGCGGGCTCGGGACTTGGGCCTCAAGGACGACGACTGGGTTTGGATCTCATCCGCGATCGGACGCGTGAAATGCCAGATCCGTCTTATGGAGGGCGTGAACCCCAACACGGTCTGGACCTGGAATGCAATCGGTAAGAGGTCGGGTACCTGGGCGCTCGACAACGATGCCCCCGAAGCAACCAGCGGCTTCCTCCTCAACCATCTGATTTCCGAATTGCTCCCAGAGCGCGAAGGTGGATACCGCTTCTCCAACTCCGATCCCGTCACCGGCCAGGCCGCCTGGTATGACCTGCGTGTCAAAATCGAAAAGGCGCCCGCCGCCGAAGCCGGTGAGACCAGCCCCCGCTTTGAACCATTGAAGATGCCCTTCAAGCCGGCCATTCCGGAGGCTCTAACATTCGGCGCAGAATTTGGAGGGCAGGACCGGTGACATGTCTCCCTGAAACGACGAGCAAGAAACTTGGGCTCGTCATCGACCTTGACACCTGCGTTGGTTGTCAGGCGTGCGCAACAAGCTGCAAGGAATGGAACACGTCGGGATACGCGGGCCCCTTGTCTGACATTGAACCCTATGGCGCCGACCCCCATGGCACGTGGTTCAACCGTATTCACGGCTACGAAGTCGGCGAAGGCGCGCAAAGCCGCACCGTTCATTTCCCGCGCTCCTGCCTCCACTGTGAAACGCCTGAGTGCGTCACCGTATGTCCGACGGGGGCCTCCTACAAGCGCGTTGAAGACGGCATCGTGTTGATCAACCCAGATACGTGCATCGGCTGCAAACTGTGCTCATGGGCATGTCCCTATGGTGCCAGGGAGTACGACTACGAGCAGGGTGTCATGAAGAAATGCACGCTTTGCGTTGACCGGATTTACAACACGCAACTGCCGGAGGAAGACCGCATCCCAGCTTGTGTCCGTGCCTGTCCGACCGGGGCACGACACTATGGCGATCTCGGCGATCCTGAAAGCGCGGTTTCCAAGCTGGTAGCCAAACGCGGCGGCTACGATCTTATGCCGGGGATGGGTTACGGGCCGGTCAACAAATACCTGCCACCCAGGCCCCGTCGCGATTCCACAACGGCGTCCTTCACCCCTGCCAAGCAAACACCCGCGGAGAACGTCGACGACGTACTCGACAAGTTCTTCGCCTGGGCCGACAAAATGCTCACGCGGTAGCATCCTGACGCGACCATCAAGAGACACCATGCATCCAGCCTACTCCGTCATTCTCTTCACCACCGCCTCTGGCGCCGGTTATGGCCTTCTCATTTGGATGGCCCTTGCCGGCGCACTACGCGGCGCACCCTCGGATTGGGCTTTCGGCTTCGTTGGCCTGGGTCTGGCCCTGCTACTGATCACCGGTGGACTGCTGTCATCGACCGCGCACCTGGGAAGACCAGAACGGGCTTGGCGCGCGTTCTCACAATGGCGGTCATCATGGTTGTCCCGCGAAGGTGTCCTGGCGGTAGCCACCTACATTCCTGCAGGGGTTGTCGCCATTGCCTGGGTGTTCTTTGAGCAAACACAAGGCAGCGTGGTATTCGCCGCGGTGCTCACCGCTCTACTGGCTCTCGCGACAGTTTATTCAACCGGCATGATCTACGCCTCACTGCCGACCATCAGAGCCTGGTACCAACCGCTGACGGTACCCGTGTACTTGGCGCTCTCAATCGCCAGCGGAGGCCTGCTATTCGTTCTCGTCCTGTCGCTATTTCGCGAATTGCCGACATGGGCGATTGTATTTTCCTTACTCGCGCTTGCCGCGGCGTTCATCACCAAATGGTCCTATTGGCGGGCCATTGACGACGACCCGCCGACCTTGACCTCCGGCGATGCAACAGGCCTCGGCCATTTGGGCACCGTCAGACAACTCGAACCGCCACACACTCAGGAGAATTATGTCATGCGCGAAATGGGCTACTCGGTGGCCCGCAACCATGCCGAAAAGCTGCGCCGACTATCCTTGTACCTCATGTTCATTCTTCCCGCCGTATGCCTGCTGCTGCTAACGTTCGCTAGCCCGGCCATTGCACCTTTCTTTGCACTTGTGGCCGTCGCGTCGATGGGGATCGGGGTCGTCTTCGAGCGATGGCTATTCTTTGCCGAGGCGAAACATGTGGTCACGCTGTACTACGG
>JARFQY010000174.1 GCA_029287535.1 Filomicrobium sp. | reverse complement strand
GCCATACTCGAGATGCCGACAATTTGTCCGCTGCGGCGCGCCAACATCGCGGGGAGGATCGCTTCGATCGCATAGACCATACCGAGGAAGTTCGCCCCGATGATTTCCTCCACGTCGGAAATCCTCTGGTCGTGAACTGTCGAGGCGCGGCAGATTCCGGCGGATGCGATGAGAATGTCGGGGGAGCCCAGGGTGCCGACGATCTGGTCAACAGCATCGTGGACGTCATCACGCTGCCGGACATCGGCGGCGACCGCCGCGCACATGTTTCCAGTCTGGCGAAGCTCTTCGGCAAACGCATCTAGCTCGGACTTGTTGCGATCCACCAAGCCAATCCGCGCTCCGCGACGAGCCAACAGCCGGCACAGTTCCTGCCCAATCCCACTAGCCGCGCCCGTGACAATGACGACTTGACCGGAAAATCGCATGGCAGTCGTATCCGTATGCAAGGCTGGTTTGATCCTGTCCAAAGTCCGGAGGCTGCAGCTCTGTCAATGGAATAACGATGCCGGTGTGTTCAGAGGACCCAGCGTGGAAGTAACATCCCTTCGGATGTGAGTCTACGCGCCGGCCGCAAGCCGGAGCGGCGAAGTGGCACGGTGAAAGCAATCAGATGGCCGATTGATGACGCAATGGCTGGCCCAGACCCTGTTCGCAGGGTTGATTGTCGGATTGTCGTACCTTGATGAAAATGCCGGTCCTTCAGAACTCCGTGCTCGCCGACATCTTCTCTGTAGTTGTCACCAACAGTGACGACGGGCCGGATTAAGGACGCCCCGGCCACGCAGTTGGCCACATCGTTGATCATGCAGAACGGGACGCCGTTGACGACGAAGCCATAACTGTCTTTGGATACTTTCACTTAGCATGGCGACCGCCGCCACCCTGAAAGTCACCGCATCGTAGCCCTCGTCGCTCGTCTGAAACGCGCGGATGATCTCGACCAGCCTCATCTGCGGCACGGGATTTAAGAAATGCATGCCGATCACCCGCGAGGGGTCCTTCGACAATGCGGCGATGCAGGCCCCGGCACCATCAGGAAATCGAGGAGATGCTCACCCATTCTGCCACCGATGCGATCTATGACAGTGTGAACCAAGAGCCTTTGATCGCACGAATACGCTTAAGCTAAATACACGTAGTGCTTTAACTCGCGGCGCGGCTTTTCCTCGCCTCCGATTCGCTCTTTGTCGGGGTGGATTAAGGGACTGTTACGTCCGCGCCTATTCCGATGTTACGGAACAGAGAAGGGCACCGGAACAGAGGCAGCTCCGAAACTTGCGTCTAGCGGTTCCAGTCAAACAGGTACGCAAGCCCAACGGTCCCGGAGACCTGGTCCGGCGTCTCGACAATGGGGCTGTCCGCGGCTTCGTCGAGCAGCCGGCCATAGCGTGCCCCACCCTTGAAGACCCAGCGGTCGTTAATGTCATAACTACCGCCGACTGCGATGAAGACATCCTTGACGCCACCGTCTGGGCTGTAGGCTGGCAGGCCGGCCCGAGTTCTGCGGCTCTGTGCAGGCGTCACGCCAAAGTAGGTCTGCATAAACTCGGCGCTGGCAAACGTCGTGCCGACCCGGATCGTGATGTCGGCGCGGTCCGAGAGTTGCTGGGTGGTCTCGATGCCGAAACGATACTGCGGTCCAGCCGAAGAGCCCGTGAGCTTCTCAAGATAAGCGGCATCGAATGTGAATGAGCCTAGAGTAAATGCGGAATAGGCGCCGGCGACCAGGCCTCCATCGATGTCACCCATCCCCTTCAAGAAATCAGCGTCGTCCTGGTCGCGCTTCGTGATCCAACCGGTTACTGCGCCGACCTGAAACCTGTCCCCACCCAGAACACGAATCCGGATATCGTCGAGCCCACGGAAGGCCACGCGCTTGCGCACTTGCGAATAAGCAGAGGCTTCGTCTTCTGGCTTTTGAACGAATCTCGGCATCACGATGGGGATTGGAATAACTTCGTGCTCTTGAGAACCTTCGTATTTGGGCTTGATAATCGCAGCAGCTCCCAGACCGAGTCTACTCTTCGCGACCGTGGTTTCGCCGCCCGTTCGGCCATCGACCATCGAAGCCTGGGCGTGTGCATGTTGGCCAGCTCCTGCACCCGTTATAGCCGCACACGCAGCGACTGCAGCCACAACGTGTCTGCCCATGACTCGATTGACCGCGCCATGGTGCCACCAAAGACCAAACCCAAACCGCATCCGTCGGACCCCATTGAATTATTAGCCTTTTTCTAACATGGATTCGTGGGGGCGGGTAATCGATATGTGTGCCCAGTCTACTCTCTTGCACCTCGATGCAAAATTGCAACACGGTGCTTTCAAGCATGTGCCCGATGCTTGTGCCGCCAGGCGGTCATCAGTTTTTCCCTATCCAGCGTCCCGCCGACGAAGAGAAGCGCGACCACGGCGCCGCACACCGCGATGATCGCATCCACCAGGAAGGCGATGCTGATTCCGTCGGCGAAATTCGAATTGCTAAGGACAATGGCGGTGTTGGCTCCCAGTCCAATCGAACCGCCGGCGATTTGGAACATGTAGACGATGGCTCCGGCCAAACTAGCGCGTGCCGGGTCGAGGCACGTAATTCCCGCCGTGGTGATGGACGAGTAGAATAGCCCCACGCCGATGCCCAGCACAAACATGCCGAATATCAGGTCGACGTAGGTGGTGCCGGTGTGAACGCGCGATAGGAGGAACATGCCCGCCGCAAGAAAAATCGCCCCACCGACTACGCTGACCTTCGGTCCGAGGCGCTCATAAAGGCGCCCTGAGATGAACGAAGTGACGGCGAACGTGCCCATCATCGGCAGAAGACCCGCGCCGCACTCGATCGCGCTGA
>JARFQY010000153.1 GCA_029287535.1 Filomicrobium sp. | reverse complement strand
CTCGACGCCAGTCCGCGCCCACGGGAGCGGTACATTGCCTTCGGTGCCCCTGCGCCAAGGCCGCGTTTAAGGGCGACCGTATCACTAGAGCAGCACGCCATCGCTGTATTTATAGCCGAGTGTCTCCGGCGGTCACGGGACACGCCCACGCCGGTTGCGGAGATTGCCCAAGCTTGTTCGGCCTGGGCTGATGCCCCAGGATCTTCCCGCGTGATCGGGCCGGAGTTAAGCGACTTGTTCGGTGATGCCGGGGGGCCTGTCATGTCTGTCGAGGGCACAGGCGTGGCTATCGGAAGCGCTGCGCGTCGCATGCAGTTGAGGAAGGCCAATGAAGAACCCACGCGATGACCGGCAATGCCGGAGATGTGGACGATGAGGGCTCACGTCTGGAAACTTCTGGGCTGGTCGAGCTGCCTTGCCGGTGCGCTACTTGCGCTAGCAGGGCTCTGGGGCATCGCAATCTACGTATGGGGCGTGGTCGACGTCTGGGGGGAACCAGACACGTCTTGGATTTTCTGGGGCCTTGTCTTTCTTCTTTGGGGGCTGATCTTTCTCGGCGTTGGTGTCGGCATCGTCATTGCTGGGCTCCAGTTTCTGCGCAGGTAAAAGGCACTTAGGCTGTGTCCAAGCGTAGTAGGCTCGCGCAGCCCTCGAAATAGGAAGCTTAGCGTGCCGCTTATTGTTCGTTGGACACTATGGGGGATAGTACCTCTGAACGTATTATTAGCGTGCGTTGTGGCGTCTCGCCTGCAAGTCGATACTCGATTTGTAAATGCCGACCCGATCCGTCTCGTTGTAGCGATTATGTTCCTTATGCATTTTTTCGGCTTCTTGATCGCACTGCTCCCGTCCATCGCAATCAAGCTATGCTTGCCACGGAGAGTCCAGCTTGGTTGGACACTCTTCGTCACGACTTGCTGGGCCGCCTCATTCATTCTCGCTGTCGTGGCCTTGATCGCCCCGGCGGCCCTTGGATCGGCTCGCGTAGCTTTATCCTAGGCAATCTTGGCATCGCTCGGCTAGCCACACGTCGGATCTGGCTCAGAGTCCTCGGGTGCTGACAGTCCCGCAATCAGACAGAACTGCTCGAAGCTCTCGCCTACCGCCTCCCAGGCTTCCTCGACGGCCGCGTTCATCCCGGTCTTGCTGGCCAGCGCCAGCGGCGATGTGGTAGATCCCATCATGGTGTTGCTTCCTTTTTGGATTGAACACCCCGAGCCTAAGGCTCGAGGGAAGCAACGCCACCCTTCATCGCAATTTCAACAGCACCCGGGACATCCCCTCCACGGACCTGCACAAGGTCTTGTCAGGCGGATCTATCTCGCGTTGCAAAGTCACACCGAAAAATGTCTTACAAGACCAACGGGAGTGACACCGCTCCCGAGCCCTCACCGCGAGAGCGGCTCGGTTCCGCGTTCGAGCAAGGCAAGATAGTCGGAATAGACATAGACCCGGTCACGCTGCTTGCCCGTTGTCTCGCGCACGATCTTCAGGTCAGCAAGTTTCTCGAGAGCGCTACTTGCTGTCGGGAAGGAGGTATTTATGGCGCCAGCGAGGGTCTGGATGGTAACCATCGGTCGGGCTTGCATGAATTCGTGAACACGAAGCGCCGAAGGTGCAGATCGGCCGAGGGTTTCAATCTGCTCACGGTGCGCCTCGAACATCGCAAGAAGATCGCGTGCGGTCTCGAATGCCTGCTCGGCCGTCTCGGCGACACCGGTCAGGAAGAACTCCATCCAGGCCTCCCAGGCGCCGGCCTGACGGACCTCCTGTAAAAGTCTGTAGTAGTCATCACGCCGCGACTTCAGGAACAGGCTGAGATAGAGGATCGGCTCACGCAGCACGCGCGCCTCAACGAGGATGAGCGTGATGAGCAGCCGTCCCAGCCGACCGTTACCGTCGAGGAACGGGTGGATGGTCTCGAACTGGACATGGGCGAGGCCCGCGCGGATGAGCGGCGAGAGGTCCGTCTTGTCGGTGTGCAAGAAACGCTCGAAAGCGGCGAGACATTCGTCGAGGTGATTCGGCGGCGGCGGCACGAAGAGCGCGTTACCTGGACGCGTTCCGCCGATCCAGTTCTGCGAGCGCCGGAACTCGCCAGGCTGTTTCGTCGCGCCACGACCAGACCTAAGAATAATCTCGTGCATTTCCCGGATGAGCCTGAGCGAGAGCGGAAAGCCTCCGCGGAGTCGCTCAACGCCATGCTCGATCGCCGCGACGTAATTCGAGACCTCGGTGACGTCGTCAAGTTCTACGGTCGGCGGCTCGTCGTTCTCGTAGAGCAGTAGGTCGGAGAGCGAGGACTGCGTGCCCTCGATCTGGGACGACAGCAGAGCCTCCTTGCGGACGTACATGTAGAGGAAGAGCGGTGTCGACGGCAGGATTGTCGCGACACTGTCAAGTCTTCCGACGGCTGTGGTGGCGCGTTCGTAGACGCTCATGAGTTGTGGCAAGTCCAACGGAGGGTTCGGCGGAAGCGGGCGAGGCACGTAGGCGCGCACGCGCTCGCCACTAGCACTCGTTTCAGCAAAGGTGCCCAGCCTTTGATTTTGGTCTTCCGTCACTCCACGAACCTTTAATAGCCACCACCCCTTATTAAGGCGTTTTCCCGGAACCTTAAATAAGGACGCTCGTAAATTCAAGATCGAGGTGCCTCGGCGACTGCGCAATTGCGACGCCATGCCGGCCTGCGGCGCCCAGCATGATGGCCGCAGCCGCGAGCCGATCGCCTTCACCAGTCGGGAGCGAGCCATCAGGTGGGATATCGTAAATAGTGAGCTTGATTAAGAAGAACGACGCGCCAAAGAGCGTAGCGGTCAGGAGCGGCATGGCCCAAAGCGGCTTGCGCCGCCACGACCTAACGCTCAGGCCGCACAGCACCTGGGATGACCGACCACCGGTGCCGGAACGCTTCATTCCAGTGGACCGCAGAGTGACCGCGTACTACCAAACACAACGCCCCCCAATGGGGGCTCCTCACCCCAACTTTGGGGAGCTGGTCTCGTAGAACGCTGACGCATCAGGACATCCCGAATGCTGGGGTTTTTGTGGACCTTGTTGGGTCGGCTGTTCGTTGGACTCCTCGCAGTGGGTGCAATCCTCTTCGTTCTCGTTGTCGACGACACGCCGCGGCTTCCGGGCCTACCGGCACCGTCTCCCGAGGATGTTCTCGCTGGCCGAGAGTTTGTTCAGCGGGTCCGAGCCGCCACTCGTTCCACAACCTCGGACCTCGCCACAGTCAGCATCACAATCAAAGAGGCCAACAGCGTCGGCCGTTTGGTCGCGCAGTTTCTGCATGGATCGAGAGCTGTTGCGCGGGTAAAGGACGGCCGGGTCGTCGGTGAAGCCTCTCTGCGGCTGCCCTGGCCGCTCACCGACGGCTGGATTAACGCAGCCGCGGTCGTGCCGCCCTTCGAGCCTCAACTGAGGCTGGAGGAAATCCACGCAGGCCAGCTGTCGCTGCCACCGGCGATGAGTCTCGAGGTCGCTCGACTGTCAGCAAACCTGCTTCTCGGCGACGGAGCGGGCGACAGGATCTTACGCCGCATGTCGGCGATGCGCATCGATGGCGATGAACTGACTTTCACCCTGAGCCTGGAGCGCGAGCGACAGGGTTCCTTCATTCGCCAGTTCTTTGGCACCATTCGCGGGCGCGAGATGCCGGAGGCGGAGAAGGTCGACCGCTATTAAGTGATGATCCGGCAGGCGATTGAAACGGAAGAGCTCAAGGACCAGGGTAGCTTCCTCCCCTACCTGAAATTCGCTTTCAAAGCGGCCCTGGATGCGGGGCGCGGCGGCGACCTGCCCAATGAATATGCCGCCGCTATGTTCGCCCTCGCTAAAGCCTGCGGTGCCCAGGACTTCAATCTTATTGTCGGGCAGCTGGCGGGGCGGGAGGCTGATCAGTTAGGTCGGTGGCAAAAGACCTGTGATGATGTCTCTTTCAACAACCGGATCGACAGCCGCCGTCACTTCATCACGGCAGCTGCACTCAGGGCCGCAAGCAACCGCAGCCTCGCGATCACCGGGGGTGAGTTCAAGGAGTTGCTGGACACAAGCTCGGGCGCCGGTGGATTCGATTTCACCGATATCGCTACGAATAATTCTGGCATCCGCATGTCGGACCTCATGATGGCCCAGTCGGCGGCGGCGCGGCCCGCGCCGTTGGCACGGCTCGAACGGGAGAATGATGTTATCGTCCCGTTCGACAGCATCCCGGGCCTGACGCCTCGGAGGGCGTTCGAAGCGCGGTATGTCGAGAGTACCGCCTACGATGAGATATTGCAGAAGATCGAAGCTAAAATCGACCGCCTCGCGCTGCATCAGTGAGACCGGGGCGTTGACGAGAAGGGCCATGCGTGAGCATCAGGTGCACTGCAGC
>JARFQY010000150.1 GCA_029287535.1 Filomicrobium sp. | reverse complement strand
GATCCGGGTGTCGTCTTGCTTGGAGAAGCTCTGAGCAGCCTAGGCTTCGTCTTCAGTTGTATCCTGCCGGAGACTCGCGAAGATGGCGACGAATTGCGGTTGCAGTATTTGCATGGCGTCGACCCGCATATCGAGGAAATCGCGACATCATCGGACTTTGGCCGCGGACTGTTGGCGGAGATTGCAGCCAGCTTGGCAAAGACGGATTAGCGTCACACACAGCAACTGCAAGGAGCCCGGCCGACGTTGGGCGCCAGCTGTTGGTCCTATGTTGACGTCAGCGTCCCGCGATCGCCGTTTTCCGAAGGAGAGTATCTCGAGCTTGACCCCAGCAAGAAAGACGTTGCGGAATTGACCAAACGTCAGCCCAGTCTGGCGCAACCAGAAAGATAAAATGGAAACTGGGGCAGGCGGTCCAAACGCGGGATTAATTGTCTGGGGCGGTAATGTAACGGACCAGCGCTGCGCGCTCTCGCGGGTCGCGAATACCAGGATAGGACATCCACATGCCCGGAAACATACCTTCTGGATCCTTGAGGAACGTTTCCAGGAGGGCGGGGCTCCAGACCTGGCCCTCCTCATTGGCGGTGCGCAACACCGGAGAGTAGTCAAACTTTGGATCGCCACCAACCCGACGTCCTATGAGCCCGGACAGCGACGGTCCGGGCAAACCTACAAATTCCGGTTCCATTGAGTGGCAGCTCAGACAAGGTTCGAAGGCCTTGCGGCCTTCGATCTCTCCGGCCAAAGCGGAGCTGTGAAAAGCTATCACAAGGATGGCGGCGGCAAGCCGTTTCAAGAAGTTTCTCCGAACCGGACTCGTACGATTCTATCTGTGCCCGATTCCCCACCCCAGACCTCGCCTTTCCGGCCGAATAGGTGCCGGACATTGGCGTTGGGTCGGTCGCTCGGATAGCTGGTGAACTTCTCGGTTTCGGGGTCGAACCTCACAATCGCATTCGCACCAAAATCCGTGAGCCAGACTTTGTCTCGCTCATCGACGTAGACTGCGTAGGTTCTTGGCCGTGTGCCTGGCAGCTTCCATTGTTGCCAGGAGTTGTCGGCGGGATCGTGAACGCTAACGTTGCCGCTGTTCCACTCGCTGACCCAAAGCCGGCCTCGAGAATCCGACCAAACCCTTCGTGCACCTTGGTTAGGCGTCGGTGGGCTGACCTGGGTTGCTTGGCCTGTTTCGCGATCTATTCGCGCGATGTGGCTTCCAGCAAGCGAGGCGTACCAAACGTCGCCTTTGGGGGTCACTGTAATGCCATAAGGACCGCGTCCACCTGGACTCGCCCATGCGTCGAGCTTGCCGCTGGCTGGATCAACTCGGCCATAGACACCGTTTTGTCCGGTGAACCAGTAGATACCGTCCTTGTCGAAAGCACCGGTATTGAGGTTTGCGCGCGCAAACTGCGACGGGAGCGGGATCAGATCAACCTTGTCATCCGTTGGGTCAAGCCGCGCGATAGCGTTCTGCCCGCCCTCAGTGATCCACATGGCACCATCTGGTCCCAGCGTAACGCCATGGGGGGCCGCACCCTCTCCCAGTGAAACAGGGCGCAAAGCCCCATCCACTGGATCAAGCCTGGTCAAGGTGCCATCGCGCTGCCCGCAGTACCAAACAGCGCCGTCTGGCGCGAAGGCGAGGTCACGCGAGCGGGACCCTGGTCGAGCATCGAAATAGGTGACGTTGGAAACCTGTCCTTCGCGGGCGTGGCCGATGCCAAATGCCGGTAGGGCTGCGGCTCCCGCTCCCGCTGCCCCCATAATCAGAACGTTACGTCTTGTGAACTTGCGCACAGTGTTTCTCCTTCGTGGTCGCCGACAAGCGACACCTGTGATATCGGCGCGAGGAAGTCGTTCGGTTAGTTGAGCAGATGTAAAATGTCCGTGATACTAATTTGCGGTTGGTCGGGTGAAGGCGGGCGTGACTACGATCGACTTCCGCAACGCCATCCGCGCAGTCGCTTCGGCTATCAGCCCGTTCCCGGCATGCCGTGACATTTTGACTGTCTTAAACGAGTCGCCGTCCTGAAGTGCGCTCAGCCATCTCCAAAAATACGCAGCCCGTCCTTCACCAACACGCCATCTTTCATGATGACTGGAATGTGCATTCCCTGGCGGGTCAACAACGAGATGTCCGAGAGCGGGTCGCCATCCACGACGATTAGATCAGCGAATGCTCCCGGAGAAATCACTCCGATCATGTTCTCCATCTGCAAGACCTTCGCTGCATTCACCGTGGCGGAGCGAATGACGTCCATCGTCGGCAGATACTTCGCCCGGATAACAAACTCTTCGGATTGATATTGGTGCATTTCACCCAGAAGATCCGTGCCGTAAGCCATCATTACGCCGGCGTCGGAAAGCGTTTGAAGCGCTGTCAGGCCGGCGCCGCGCACATCCCCGATCTTGGCAACGGACTCGGGGGGAAGACCCAAACTTGCGCCTTCCTTCGCAAGTCGATCGAACGTCACGTTCGTCGGGATGACAAAAGCACCAATCTGTTTGATGCGTTGCGCCGTGTCGGGCTGGATCAGGTTGCCGTGCTCCACGGAGAGTACTCCGCAGTCGACGGCACGACGGATGGCCTCGTCCGTGTAAAGGTGAGCAGCAACATATGTCTGCGCATTTTTGGCCTCCTCTACCGCAGCGCGAATCTCATCATCCGAGAATCCCAGAAATGCGATTGGATCGGTGGGAGAGGAAACGCCACCATTGGCCATGATCTTTATGAAATCAGCGCCACCTTTTATCTCCTCGCGAGCGGCGCGCCTCACACAGTCGACTCCGTCGACAATGCGGCCAAGGGCGCCGACCTTGTCGCGGTAGTACTCAACATCCCGGCAATGAAAGCGACCCCGATAGTCAGTATGACCGCCGGTCTGAGATAGCGCCTTGCCGCAGATCACGAGGCGAGGGCCGACAATCGTGCCTTCTTCAATTGCCATCTTGAAACCGATGTCGGCGCCACCGAGATCGCGCACGGTGGTGAAACCGCGCATGAGCATGCCGCGCAAGATGTTCGCGGCTCGTAATGACGCGAGCGAATTGGGGAGCTCTGCATTTGCGGATAAATTGGCAAGCGATGCGATCACATGGACATGACAGTCAATGAGCCCCGGCATGAGGGTTTTGCCGGCAAGGTCAACGACAGTTACCCCCTCAGCGGACAGGCGGTTCGACGACACCTGGCTAATGTGTTGACCGTCGACAAGGACATCAAAGTCCTCAAGCGCGGAATCTGAATGACCATCGAGGATGCGAGCGTTCCGGAACAAGACCGCTGGCTTCGACATTGCGGCGGCACCTCTTCAAATTATTGAGTTGGATGGGGTTCGAGCGCTCGAACAAACCGATCGGATTGGCGGATGTCACGACCCGTCGCTCTGGGAGAACCCCAGTGCGCGTAAGCGTTCAGCAACGCCGGCCAACTCCCGCCAGTGGTCTTCCAGTGACAAGTCCTCGCGATCGATTGTGGTGCCTCCAACAACGCCCGCCGCCACCGGACCGACCGCGGCGGACTCCGAGACATAACGGAAGCGACCATCGGCTTCACGCACCACAGGTTCGTGCAGGATTGGAAGGAAGTATGACAGACCAGAGCTTCGCTGAGCGACGAAACCATAGCGCTTGGCGAAACGAGGAATGAGAGTTGTCAAAAGCCGGTTTGTACGCTCAAGGAGCGCATCCGCACCCCGCAGCTCGGAAACGCGCGAGATCAATGAGATCGCCTCGACAAAACGGTTCCGATCGCAGCCTGAATCGAACACGCGTATTCGCCCGTGGCCCTGGAAATCCGGATCCTCGTGTGGAGTGTCCATCTCAAGACGCCCCCGAATGCGCCCAAGAATATCGTAAAATGGCTCCAGGCACGCTCGGACCGGGGTCTCGAAGCCGTCGGGGAAACGCACGCGGACCAGATCATTGTCGCTTGCAACCTCGGGCGGGAAGATTGTCAGGAGTTCCTCAATCGGGGTCGACAGGAAGTCTGACACAGCTGCGTGGCAGGTCGCGACTTGGTCTGCCGACACGTGAAGATCGTGCTCGATGTCCAGTAAGGCACGGGATTGGTTTTGCAAGCGGATCAGGTGACCCAGCACGGGCCGCAAATTTGCATCCTCTATTAAGTCCCGAGTGGCGAGACCTGCACATTGAACGACGACGGGTGTCTGCAACTCGTTCAAATCCCGCACACGCACTCCGCGCAGGAGACGGACTCCGCGTCGCGCGACCACCGACAGAAGATTCTGCATGAGAAGCGATACATCCATGAAAAAGATGCGATGCACGAATGTCTCATGCAGCTGGCGGCCGATGCGCATGCGCCCCGGTACGCCATGCGGAATATAGCCCAGCCCGGTCAGCGACGGCATGGGATCGCGCTCCATCGTAAACAAGGAGAGGTGTTCGATATCGAAGGTGTTGAATTCGGGTTCCGGTGACTCGCCTAGCGCAATGCGGTGGTAGAACGTGTATGAGTCCACAAGCAGCTGAAAATCGGGTTCCGCGCCAATCGAAAAGGGCTCGAACAGCCCACCAGCATTGTGACTGGTCAGATCTTCAAAGCGCTCTGCAACAACGGTTATTGTTCCGATGCTGCCCGGATGCCGGTCGCGGTGGGCCGCAAGCGCGTAGGCTGCAAACAGACCAATCACGCCGCCTCCGAGCACCATCACATCACGTGGGGCATCTTGAGAAACTTCAAAGTGCTGCAGAGCGAGGTCTAAAATCCGTTGGCCGCAACCGGGTGCCAGCGTCCAACCGCTGCCACCGTGACCATAGCAATGGATGACACAGCGACCGTCCTGAAGTGGCTCGGCATCCAGGCGCAGGCCACCATCACGGTAGGGCCTTCGGCAGACAATCTCGCGCAGGATGTGGGGAGAATTCTTTGACGCAGAGATATTGAGCTGTAGAAGCTCGATCTCGAGCTCGGATGCGTCCACCACGATTACTCCTCCAGCGAAGTTGATGACCGAATTGGTGCTCACAATAAGCCATACTCTAGACGGCTGAAGGTTTAAAGAAATGCCAGTCAAGCAGGGACAGACGATGCCGCTGCGATAATCTCCAAGGCTGGTCCTGAAATAGACTATTCAGACAAGCGACCACAGCGATTGGTTAGGGCAGAGAGACAGTAAAGTGAGTTTCTACAACCATTCAGTGGTCAAAAAACTGCGCGCGGGTGACCGCGCCCGCTTCTGGTCTTCCGAAGACGACGGGAAACAGGAGGCTCGTCTTGGAACGGTTATTGCCTTTGTCATGACCAGTGAAGGCGAGATTGTCCGCATGCATGTCGACGGCCGGCCGGATAACGAGACCGCGATGTTGCTCACCGAATCGGTCGTTTTCGTTTCGAGACCCTGATGGCCGCTTGCCCATGCTCGCCTACGGAAGCGGTGCACCACGTGCCTAAGTTACGCTCTTCAAAGCGCGGACTTGGCCGCGAGAGCTTGCGGTTCTCGCGCTTAAACCGTGGGCGTCGGCTTGGCGTCTGGGATAACTAGGGTCAGCACCAACGCGAGGCCAAGTGCCACTGGCACGACAGTGAGTGCAAGACGCAGGTCACCGCCTGTAGCATCAGCAATGGCACCGACGAGAGGCTGAAACACGATAGCGCCGGTCATTCCCAACATGTTGACGGTCGCCATCGTAAGCGCGCTATCAGCGCGCGTACAGCCGTCACGGGCCCAGGCAAAGGTCAGCATCTGCGCACCCGTGAAGAATCCTGTCAGGAAGACAGTCGCTCCAACAAGCAGCGGATTACCAATCGCGAGGTAGAGCAACGCGCAAAAGGTCAGGCCGGCCATAACGACGCCGATCAAAATCAACGGACGCCGAATATGGAAGCGACTGGACAGGGCCCCGAATACCAGGCTTCCAAGGGCCATACCCCAAAAGATGAACGAGACCAGGGTTTCGGCCTCGACGGTGTTGACGCCGTGCACGCTTTGGAGTTCCTTATTGCCCCAGAGCGAGCCGTAGACTGTGATTGGCGTGTAGAACAGCATGTTGAGCAGACCAAGCATCCAGTTTCGCGGTCGCGCGAGCACCGTGCGGATCGCCTCCCCCGCTGATTGGGTGTTAAGCCGAGTCTCTTGTTGGACCTTGGTAGGCGGCTCTCGAACCGTCAGGTAAGCCACCAGCGAAAGCAGCACCCCGAATCCCGCCAACCCAAAGAAGAGGTTGCGCCATCCGATTTCGCTAGCGAGGCCGCTCAACGCAACTGCGCCGACCGCCGTTCCGATCATGCCGATGGCGTTCACGAGCCCCGACAGAAATGCGAACCGTTTCGGTGGGAACCAGTGCCCGACGAACCAAAGCGCTGCAACGAAAGCAAAGGCCGCCCCAAAGCCATTAATAGCGCGTCCGAGCCCGGCGATTGCAAAGACGTCTGTTAAGGCAAACAACCCGACGCCCACAGCGCATAACAGTGAACCAAAGATGACCGGCCACCGTCCTCCGATGCGATCCAGCACGACGCCGACAACGAGCTGCATCGGTGCATAGATGAAGAATAGCATGCTCGCCAGGGCGCCGAACTCCCCCTCCGACACCTTGAACCAGCTGATAATCTGGTCGGTCGCGACGCTGGGCGCCACGCGCGTCAGAAATTCGAAGAGATAGAATAAAGCCGAGACGCAGAGTGCTATCCACGCCGCCATATAATGGGGGCGACTCTCATCAGCTGTTGGGGCGGAGGGGTTGGTCTGCTGGGGCATGAAATTCGCCTCCCACTCCCACCAGCGCCGCTGCAGCTAGGTGCAGCGCCGTCCTCAACGCCTAAATGTAGGAACCTACGTCGGCTCAATGGAGTGTGTCTTTAAGAACGGGGTTAGGGTTGAAAAAAAACGTCTCAGTGCGGAGTCCTTTTTTGTCTCTTGCACTTCTGTTCTTGCATAACCAGCATCGACTTTGTCAGTAAACTTTCGCGATATGGCCAGCCTGCCCCAGGTGATGAACCAGGAGGCATCCTATCGTTCACAATAGCTTCTAGGCGTGCGCTTGAGCGGCCAACACGCGCCGGGAATACAATAAGGATCGCCAGAGCATCGGGCTTTAGCGCGCGCCCTCGTGGCGTTGAGGCTCCTGCCATAGCAATTGTAGAGACGGGGCGTAAGTCGGGGCCCCTCCAGGATCCGGTACTGGCAGCTCCACCCTTTCGGCGCGGCATGCGCTTCGTGATGCTGACCTTGAATGACCATGGCAAAAACGACGAGCAGAATGCCCCTCACGCTAGTGGTGATCATAGATTTCTCCTGCATGGCGCCATCAATCACTCGACCCAAGTAAATCCGGCTGCGGATTTTCCAAAACGTGCTGGTCATCAAGAAACCCTAGCCATTGTGCTCCATAAATCCTGTTCTCTCGTAAACACGTGCTTAAAGACCCGAGAGTTGCCAATGGATGATACCACCCTGATCCTTCTGATCGTTGCTTTGGGAAGCATCGGCATACTCGTGCTGTTTTTGGGCCTTGCACACGTGAGCGCACTGTTGAAGAAACACGCACGGGCCGATAAGCGCCGATCCGATCAGCGAGACTGAGGCTTCACGAAGCTTCGATGAGTAAATTCTGGTTCCCTCGCGCCACCGTCCGACCGGCAGACGCCGCTTGCCGTATTGATTTTAGGTGCGGCAGCCTCCAGCTCAATGATAACCTTGCTGCCGCGAGAAAGGCGGAAAAGACTTGGCCCACTGTCTCGCGGCGCTGTCGTCGGATAGATAACTGCGGTCGCTCGAAGGAGCATCATCTTGCAGAGATATGTCATCACACGTAACGGCAAGACAACCGTCGTTGAAGGTTGGCGAGCCTGGCTGCTTAGTGCTGCTCTTCTTGCTGGTTTCTGGCTCCTGTTCGTCCTCGTTTTCCTTCTATTCATCGGGGCCAGCATAACGATCGGCCTCCTCCTGCTTCTGCTCGTACCGGCGTTAGGGCTCGCCGCCCTTTTCCGACGTCTTTTTGACGGCAGATGAATCGGACGCCAATGCGGTTCAGCCAAGCGCCAGTGACGACAGCCATCAACAGCCGGCTATCACGCATTTTGAGATGCGTAATCTAACTTTGCCGGTCGCCCTGCCGGTAGATGAGATTGTCGACCGGCAAACCCTGCTCGGCGCTGCATCGCAAAATCGTAGAGCGCACGGCCTTCGCGATCTCCCGGGTCCGCGTCAGAACAAAAATGTAGTCCTTCTTCGGCCCACTCACCACGGCCCAGTCGTAGAGACCATCTCCGTTCACAGGACCGATGCAATAGATCCAATAATCAAAACCCCCGCCGGAGATGATCCTCT
The DNA here is from genome assembly GCA_029287535.1 of Filomicrobium sp. Taxonomy (GTDB): domain Bacteria; phylum Pseudomonadota; class Alphaproteobacteria; order Rhizobiales; family Hyphomicrobiaceae; genus Filomicrobium. The sequence continues at coordinate 15,163 of JARFQY010000150.1, read as the reverse complement.
GGAAGAACTGCGCAACACCGGAGCCGAAGGCAATTTGCAGTTTTCGCCCTTGGGTCCCTGCTCGCAAAACTGCTCGGCCTGTAATGCTCTCTGTGATTGTCGAACCGTCGGATGCCCGCCGCTCGCAGGAGTTCTTCAACCTGATGGCATCATCGCCATCGGCCCTGTAGGTGGTCCTGGCCGCAAAGCATGGACCAAAACTCTTGCCGTCTCTGGCCAAGGTGTTGTCCTCAAACTCGTTTGGCGTGCGCGCGTATTCATACCAGTTGCCAAGATAGCGGGGCAGCTCCACCGAAAAACTGTTTGAGAAGGCAAGCGCACCAGTCGCGAATGCCAAGGAGCCGATCACGATGGCGGCGCCAGCGCCAAACATGCTGATCAGGAACCTCTGAGCACTTTGCCAAACACCCCGTCTCGCGCCGTCTCGCAACACTTCACCCTCCATGCGTTGTAAGATGTGAAAGTGCTTACGAAGCGGTGTTGAGAATGGACCGTGGCCTGCTCTGTCTATGCGTGAAGGGGCTTGTATACGGCTCTGCCTCGAATCCAGGCCGACAATCGGATGTCGGCTGGTGAAACAAGATCAATCGACCGCAAAAAGCTGGTCCGGATCGCGGAAAGCTTTGAACTCGAGAGCGTTGCCCGCCGGATCTTTTACAAAGCACGTCCGTTGCTCGCCGGGCTGCCCCTCGAAGCGTATCCGAGGCTCGATCAGAAACTCGGCCTCATGCTCACGCAGCCGGCCAACGAGCGTCTCCCAGTCCTCCACCGAAAGCACGACGCCGAAGTGGAAGGCGGGCACCGCATCGCCGTCGACAGCGTTCTTCTGCACGCCGGACATGTCACCGACAAGGTGAGCGACAACCTGATGCCCCCACAGATTGAAGTCGATCCACTTGTCGCTGCTACGGCCGACACCGCAGCCGAGGACGTCGCGATAAAACGCTTCGGCCTTTGCCAGGTCATCGACCGGAAAGGCAAGGTGGAACGGACAAATCTCGTTGGTCATTTTTACGCAATCCATTTCAAGTTGCAGCCCAAGCCCGATTCCTTATAGCCAGCATTGCACCAGCTGTCTCGAATTCGGCCGCTCGAGACCGACGCGCCGCCGCCGCGCGTCCCAAGAGCCCCGCTTTCCTCAATTGAAGCGGATCGGAACCCAAAGGCTGGTGAGCCATAGCGCGGCAAACAGCAGACAGTATGTGCCGACAACCCAGAACATGGTTTCAGCGAACGGGAGGCTCCGCATCTCCATCGGGCCCTTGCTCATCTTCGCTTCGGGGGAGCGGTGCCCCATGTGGGGAGCCGGCCCGTCAGCACCGGGCAATGTCATACAGCCATGCTTAAGGTGGTTTGCCACGAGCCAGTAGTTGATGGGAAATGCCAGAACGCCCCCGACAATCGACGCCAAGCTCATGCGGAACCAGAATGAAGGCTCAAGCGGGTTCGTGGACCCCTCCCACAAATGAGCGAGGATAACCATGGTCGGAATCATGCCGGTCATGACACAGTTCATCGACACGGTTTCGGCGAACAGCGTCTTTCGGACGGCCAGCAGATAATTCCCCTGGTACATGTCCAGCATCATCAGGGCCTGGAAGATGAGCAGACCGGACACGAAGCCCGCCAGGTACTCGATGGTAATATCCCAGCCGTTGCTGAGCCCGAAAACGGGAACGATCGAAGCGGCGATGATGATGCCGGTCGCATCTCCGGCCAAACAGTGCATCTCGCTATTCAAGCCCTGCTTCCAGGGCACGTTGGTGTATTGATCGTGACCGCCGGGAAACGGGCGCCGGCATCCCAGAACATAGAAGAACGCACCTACTGGTCCGGTGTAGGCCGTCACCAAAATCCACGCCAGGCGTTGAACCCAGCTCGTCACGCCATTGGTTATGGAGTCCCAAATGACGAACGCGAGACTGGCTCCGGTAAGCAGGAACCAAAGGAGAATTGCGCCATCAAGCATTGGCAGACCCACCGGATACGGTGCCTAGTATAGCTGCATAGGGACATTCAAAATGCGCATTGGGCGCCGTCGGTCCCAGTTCATCAGGTAAATACTCATGTCATTATTACAGCAGGTGGCGCGGCCCGTCTTGCGGTTTCCTTGCGCGAGATAAACTCGGTCATTGAAGGTGGGCTCGTCCTGCACACGTGGCAATTGTCACGAGCTCCGGCTTTCCGGTTTGGATTGATGAGCGCCACAGAGAGCCCCGGTATGTTTCGAGGTGAGTAAGGTCCGCAATATGATTTGTGCGAGTCTCAATTGTGCGTTGGGTGCGAAGTCAGCAGCCAGCGCCCATGCGCTCTCCTCGCGCCGTCACCGGGCTCGAAGCCGACCACGGCGGTTTATGACGCGCGGCGCAAGATTCTCTCGACCAGCGAACTCTCCGTAATGTAACCTTCTCGGTACTGAATGGTGAGGGGCGACGCAGTTTTGGCGCCATCAGGGCCTCGCTGTCCCTTGTCATCGATTATCCGAGCCGCTTCATCGTGAAGACAGGAGTTTGTGAATGCGCACCCTTGCACGTCTTCTTTGCCTCGTTCCGTTTTCAATGCCTGTTCAAGCACAGTCTGAAGTTCCCAACTTGGTTGGAACGTGGGCTTGTGATCCAGCGCCCATCTTAATTCGTGAAGACTGGACGACGTTGACCTATACAATCCAAATCACAGAGCAGCGCGAGGGCCTCTTCAGAGGCACGTTCTCTTGGACCCTGCCTGAGGAGCATGGTGTGAAGGGTGAAAAAGTGAACGGAGAAAAGTCATTCAAAGGTGAGTGGACCGCTCTTGGGGTCGTCGGTTGGGACAATACAACCGTCGAAGTCGTCTCCTACAAGAGTGTCCAGCGCCATGAGGGTACATTGGTGGATGCCAACACCCTACGCTTTGTTCACAGCAAGATCGGTGACGACGCTTGGGTCAGCCGATCGGTCTGCAAACGCCAATGATAGCGCGACGTGGTTTGCGCTAAGACCAATGGGTTGGCTTCAGGGAAACGCTGCTCGTTCGCTCGCATTGGCTAAGCGGACGCGGGACGAGGTATTGACGGTTGCGGCGTTGGACACGTTGCTCAGATGTGGAGGGCGTGATCGTCCGCGGCGAGCTTTTTCAGCGTGACGCGATCGACCTTGCCGGTCGCATTCAGCGGCATTTCCTCCAAGAAGACGATCTCTTCCGGCGCCTTGTATCCGACGCGTTCACGAGCAAACTGGATGAGTTCCCGGGCCGTCGGAGGAGCCGCATCGGCCCTGATTTCGACGTAGGCGCGAACGTTTTCTCCATGCAGAAGGTCATGGACGCCAATCACGCCAGCGTTCTCAACTGCCGGGTGTTCCAGCAATGCCTCTTCCACCTCCTGCGGGCAGATGTTCGACCCGTCGTGGACGATGATCTGCTTCTTGCGTCCGCAGAACCACAGGTAGCCGTCTTCATCGGCCTTCATGACATCGCCGGTATCCAGCCAGCCGTCCTTCATGACCTGGTCGCTTGCCTCGGGATTGTTCCAGTAGCCGCTCGTTTGCGTCGGCGTCTTGACCCAGAGACGGCCTTGTTGCCCACGCACGACCTCTTCACCGTTGTCACTTCGAACAGAGACAACGAAGCCGGGAGTGGGCGACCCCACGGAACCGAATTTAACCACACCTGATGGCGGGTTGAGCGTGGCAAGGCCAATCTCTGTCATCCCATAACCTTCGTTGATTGGATGTCCAGTCATGGCAACGAATTCTTTTTCAAGTTCAGCTGGGACTTTATCACCGCCGCAACGGCACAGCCGCAACGAGCTGAAATCATCCTTGGAGATGTCGTGCTCTCTGATGAGCCGCAGCAGCGCTGTTGGCAGCATGGACAGAACTGTCGGCCGCGTCATGCGCAACAGAGGGCCCAGCTCATCATGGTCAAACGCCCGGGCAACGACGACCCGCGCGCCTTTCGACAGTGCGGCGAATGAAAACGCCACGCCCCCGATATGAGAACATGACGATCCAGGCAGCAGTGTATCTTCTGGCGTGAGTTCGAACGCGGCACCGGCACTGGCAAACAACCATCCCAAAGAGTCGACTGTGTGGGTAACGCCCTTTGCCGGCCCGGTACTGCCGGACGTAAAGAAGATCGCAGCTGGTGCATCGGAATCCACCTCGGGCAAGGTGAGCGCCGGCGGCTCATCCACCAAGAACCGTTCCAGGCTTGGCGCGCTTGATTCACTTTCGCCGTATGTCACCACGCCAAGCCGGAGATCACGGGCCTTGCTGGCGGCGATGTCATCCTTACGCTCCGCGTGTGCAACAATGATCGCGGCTTCACTGACCTCCAAAGCATGATCGATCTCCGGTGGCGTATAGCGATAGTTGAGTGGGGTGGCGACCAGACCCGCTTTGAAGCAGGCAAGATAATGGGCGAGTAGCGGAACGCGGTTGGGCATCAGCGAAGCCACACGATCGCCGGGCGTCAAGCCAAGCGACAGATAGTGGGCCGCGAGCCCGCTCGTGATACGGTCCAGTTGGGCCCACGTCCATTGCCTCTCCATTGACACCAAGGCCGGCTCGTCTGAGTGCCGCTGCAGTCCGACATCCAACAGTTCAGCCAGCCGAACAGGTTCCAGTAACGATGGGCCGGAGTGCGGCATTGATTATCTCCCCTAAGCGACGACGAGCATTCTACGGAGCGGCGCCAGCAACAATCCATAGAAAGGTGAATGACATCGCCCATAAGAAGGGCGCTTTAGATGAGCGCCGCTTCGTATACCTCGACGGGTGTGCGAATGCACACTGTGTCGCGCTGGACGGGTGCGTTCGCCCTCTTTAAACCGGCAGAACGGAGCGAAGCTGATCTTCATATTGCTCCACCGCATGAAGCGCGCGCTGTTTCATTGCTGGGTCTGAGCCGTTCGCCTCAGAGAACGCCTCTATTCCGGCCCGAGCATTATCCACGACCGTGCTCGCATATTCCTGCGGGTTGAGTTCCCGTTTGCAGATCGTCTGAAGCAGCTGCGTAAGAATGACTCCGGTGGCGAGCGAAAGCCCGGAAAGCTCGGTGACCTCACGCTTGAGCCGCTCGATTTCCTCGTTCGTCGCTGTTGAGTCCGCCATTATGAATTACCTCCATGTTGAATATCTCTCCTGTAGCCTCGCCTGCGGGAAAGCGCCACCTGTGAGCAGCGCCCCACGGATCAGCTTCGCTGCCAAAAGCGCAGCCAACCAGCACCGCCGTATCTTGCGATACTGCGTTTGGACCTAGCCAGACGTCCCGCGCCCAAAGGGCAGACTGCGCCTGATGCACCTTGACGTGCTAGTGGACGAGGCCGGAGCCGGAGATCATGAGCAAAGCCAGAATTTGGATTGCCACATGGCCGCTTTGCGAGAATGCGGGCTCTCAGTCCGGGTCAGGTGGGTTGGTACCAAGATCAAAGGGTGTGGGGTCATCATCCACGCCGAGGTCGGGTTCTTCGGCATTTGGGTTGGCCCAGTCAGGCCTGGCACTATCGTCAGCCGTGTTCACGTCCTCCTGAAGAGGCGGGTCCAGGGCCACCGGCGGTTCTCTTTCCTCGGCAAGTGTCGCCCCGGTCATAAAAAACAGGGCCAGACCCAATACTGTTGTGCGCAATAGATTCATGCGGTTCCTCTCTGAACACGCGCCTTCGTTGCGGCGGAGTGGCAATCTACATCGATATCGATCTCATGGCGACAAAGCGCCAGCGTGGCGATCGCTGCGCTCCCATCCCAACAATTAGTCGCGGCAGCCTTCGCAATTTTCGCGACAAAAGCTCGAAGTGATGCATCCCGGCATCGCTTGGCGGGGAATGTCTTGGGCCCGGCGATCGACAGCCTCGATCCGGAAGACCTTATCTCAAGTTTGCATTAAGCGTTGTCGTGTAAACGTTGTAGGTGGTGTGTGTGGCTATACGGGTGCAAGGGAGATATGTCGGAGAATGAGAAGCGTACGCCCATGACGGTGCGGATAAGGCCAAGCATTGCGGAATGGGCAAGAAATGCCGCCTGGCATGAGCGCAAGCAGCTCGGCGAATTGATCGAGGAAGCGATCGAGACGCTGCTGAAAAAGGCGGAAAAGAAACGCGGTACACCATTCCCCAAACGGGGAAAGTAGGAGGATGCGGCTGTCCGATGAGGGCCGCTCCAACCGCCATATCTAATTGAAATTAGACTCAATGTCCCGGGACCAGGAGCAAGTCGCTCGGTCCCGGGATGAACTTCCGCGCCTTGCAGCGGGGTAGCATCAGCTCAGAAGTTCTAGGAGAGGTATCCCCACCTCATGCGCGCATTCGGTGTGTCTCTGGTTCCCCCTCATTGCCCAGGTTAGCTCGATCTAGGGCAGAGCCGTCCCGGACGCCCACTTGTACACCTGTAATCGCTTACGTGTAATTCTCACGTACTCACATCTGGTCAACGTTACGTAATAGTTCTCAAACTGCCGCCGTCACCACGACGCTGCCCTATTTGGAAAAACTCAGGCCGTGTCAGGGAATGGAAGAGCTTGATCCTTTTGCGGGGCAACTGCGAGCCAATTAGGGCTTATATACAACGCGAATAAGACCCCAGCACAGAGCGAGCTGCCGCTTACGTTTCAATTCTTCTAGGGACCTGGGGTCAGTCTTTCCAGCCGATGTCTTTGTGCGTGCCGTCGCAATAGGGTTTGTTTCGAGAATGACCGCAGCGACACAGGACATACTTGTCCGCGCATCCACCTTTAATGGGATGCGGCTCGGCCAGCCCAATGCGATTGACATGATAGGGGCCGCATTTTTCGATTGTAATGGCAACTTCATTCTTGACGATATGTTGCGGCGGTTCACCTCGTAAACCGTAAGACAGCGCACCTGAAGGGCAGGCCGTTATCACGGCAGCAATATCTTCCCGGCTCGCGTTGTCGGGTGCGATCCAAGGTTTGCGAGAGGAATCGAAAACCGTCTTCAGGCGCTTGCCGCATTCTCCCGCATGCGAACATAGAAGGCGGCTGTAGTAGATTGTCAGCTCTTGGCCTTCAAAGGTGCGGACGCGATCGCTGGTTCGCTCTTCGGATGGGGTACTGCGAAACTCCGTGGTGCTGTGCGAGCCGTCGCAAAAAGGTTTGTTCCTGCTCGCGCCGCAACGGCACAAGGCCATAACTTGCTTCGGCTCGATGTCCTCACCATCGGGACCCCGAAAATGCGGGACGTTCTTTGCGACGATGGGCCCGTTTTCTAGCAATTCAATAATTGGTCTTTCTGGTTGTTCGTTCTTCACACTCGAGCACCTTTGGAGGTTCATCAAATTTGGAGTATTGCGGATTAACGCTGTAACGCGACACGTTTGCAGGTCGGGCAAGACAAGCCGCCAAAACTAGATCACGGGTACGCTAGCCCACGAAATTCACCTGTCCCTATTAGTGTTACCGAGCCAGAGCCGTTCTGCGACGATCGCAGGCAAGCTACCAAAGTAACTTTGGAATGCACCAAAGAGGCATACTTTGAGATCAATGCATCGTGAGGCTCTGCGCGAATGCGACGGTTTTGCTTGGAGACGGCGGCCAAGCTGGCGTGGGCGTGCAATTACTCTGATCGTGCTTGGGGTTGTTGCCGCCGGTCTTCTGTCTCGGGTGGAGCTACCCATCATTAAGGCCCCATCGCTGCAGATTGCGATCCCGTACGGGCTTCCCGGTTATTTGGCGGCCCGGCCTGCGATAAGGCCCCCCAAACCTCTTCGCAATCCGCTTCGTGGGAAGAAAGAGCCAGCCAGACACACTTCTTCGAACGCACGCGTGCCTAGCTCCCGGGATTTCCAGGATCGGTCAAGCCCGTTGCCGGCAGTCCAGCGGCCGGCACCCTGGGTCGTCAAAACGCAGTGAGAGGCATGCAAAAGTAGTGTTCGAACGCCGAGCTGGCGCGGCTGAACCGGCCACCTCAGCCTCGGTCAAATCTAACACATCTATGACATGTGAATTGAAGCCCTAGCCGGTTCCAGACCGCGCTAGATTCCACTAAGGTCCGCGGCAATTAGTCGTGCGATCAAAGTTTAGATGCTGCTGAACAATCGCATGTTTTAGACACACAATGTGATGGGTGCGGCCCTAGTTGATGACACGAAATGGCGCTAGGACTTTTGGGGCGCAACCGAGGGGGGCGAGGTCGAACGGGGGGACATCTTTGGGGGTGTCAAATTCGACCTCGCCTACTGCGGTTCCTCGACAACGGGGGTAAGTGTCGGCCGCGTATCCCTCGGGCATAGAAAAGTATACCAGAGTGTTGCTCGATAGGAGCATACTTTTGAAAAAACACGATAACCCTGCAATGTTCAGTTTTGCACTAAGTGCCTGCGCGGAAAGCCGCGCTGTTCCCCGCAGATAGGGACTGTCTCCCCTCAACAACCGCATTTGGACGGCGTTGCCCTGGAACCATTGGTTCTTGCGCCGGATGTTCGTCGGCTGTGGAAAACCTGTGGATCGGTGACGAATAACAGGTGCTCCAAGCAGGGCAAGGACGCCGTTTTTCCCGCACTACGGAAGCGTCTCGAAGCCGTTCAGCACACGCCTGTATTTCGTGTGTAGGCCCCCGGGCACACCCAGGTATCAGCTGCAGCAACAAATCAAACAGAAACCCAGGGGGTGTCATCCCGGTCCTGGCAGTTGCTGACAGACCTACAGCCCTTCGGATCTTCAATCATCTCAGTGCGGAAGGTGAGCGCGTCTGGCCGCAGGGCCAAAAAGTGATGTTGGTGGCACTTACTTGCTCGAACCAGGGAGTTTGCCCAGGCGCGCCTTCAGGGAATCGAGTTCGTCGCTCAGCTTGTCCTCGCGAACATGCTGATGGAGACGGTCCACGATGCGCTTTTGAGCGGGCGGCTCAAGGGTCGCCAAGCGCTCAAGAATTTCCAGAAAGGTTTCTACTTCTTCCTTGTCGTCTTCATTCACTTGAGATTGCTCCACATCAAAAAGGGATCGGTCAGCTGCGATCTGGCTTGTGTGATTGCGCCGGCGGTGGTGAGGGGACTTTGTTTCGCTCCAGGATCGACCAATTCAGCGCCGTCGCAAAGGCCACCCAGCAAAGATAGGGCACGAACAACGCTGCCGCTAACGGGCTCGCGGGAAACACCGTGATGATGAATCCAACGATTGTCACCAACATTGCAACCGAGTCGGACAGAGCATAGCCAATCTCGCGACGGCCAAACATGAGCCATGACCATGCGCAGTTGAACACGAGATTAGCGCACCAGAATACAAGCGCCAGTCCGATACCACTTGCCTGCCAAGCTAACCACCCAGCCACGGCGATTATCAAATAGAGCACCGACCATGCCGGTGCAAAGACCCAATCGGGAGGCGTCCAGGACGGTTTGTCGAGCCCGCGGTACCACTCGCCGGGCATAAAGACCGAACCGCTTGAGGCCACGAGAACAACGGCAATAAGGAATGGTAGAAAGCTAAGCCAGTGATCCAACAATCATTCTCCTCGATCGCCGTTTTTGAAAGGGCTACGGCCATAACGGCCGCTGCAGGTCGGGTCGGGGCATCCTCGAAGGCAACGTTGGCGCGAAAGACATATCGAGAGATGAAAGAGTTCTGATGCGGCAAGCAGTATCCGGCTGCTGCGGACGGGTTAAGAGTATTTTTGCCATGTTCTTGTAACCTAATAATGGAGCAGGTTGTGCAAGTACTCTTGTCTATTGAAATGGATCAATGCTTCGACAAAAGCAGCCATTGTCGACGATGTCTACCTGCTTATCTGTCGTGACCATGGCAGGTCTGGCACTCCTGCCGTTTATCTCATTCAAGACGCAGATCAATGCCCCCCACCTGCCAGCCAGCGGCAATAAGCCGGCATCCGTCCTGCAATCTGCTGAAGACGCCGACGCCGACGCCGAACCTCAAGATGCCTGGCCGGAGAGCGTAGTCGCGCGCGAAAAAGAACAGTGCATGCAGGCGCTGAAATCTATCAAAGCAGACCTTGAGCTTCTGCCGCCTGTGAAGGATGGCGGCTGCGGAGCCCCAGACCTTGTTCGCCTGAAGCGCGTGGGCTCGAAATCACCCGTCGTCTTCGATCCGCCGGTTGTCGTGAACTGCAAATTGGCGGTGGCTCTTCACAGCTGGAACAAATCAACACTGCAACCAGCCTCACGACGCCACCTTCGCTCTCGCGTGGCGCGCATCCTGGGGGCTTCCGGCTACGCCTGCCGGAACGTTTATAATCTCCCCAATCGAAGTCTGAGTCAGCACGCACACGCTAACGCCATCGATGTCTCCGCTTTCCAACTTCGAGATGGCCGTATCGTTACGGTGCGCAGGGGTTGGGGTCCCACGCGGCGAGACAAAGAGCTAGAGAAAAAGAAAAAAGCCGCGTCAGCCGCTAAGAAGTCTCCCAAAGGCGGGGACGTTGAAAGCAAGGCGTCCCGAAAATTCTCAGGCCGCTTGCGCCAGAAGGTCACAAAGGCGGGTCTGAATCCCGGCGATGTACCGGTTCCTGAGGGCAGTCCAAACCGGACCGAACCGGAAAGCGCAGCCCAACGCGCAAAACGTCTCGCCACCGCGAAGTTCTTCAAGCGCCTGCATAAGGGCGCCTGCGGGCAATTTGAGACGGTGCTTGGTCCGGAGGCGAATGAAGCGCATCGCGGACATTTCCACTTTGATTTGAACGCGGGCCGCTCTCGTCCTTACTGCTATTAGTCTTCCGCGGAGTCCTGGACGTCGAAGAGACTTGGAAGTCTCAACTGCCTTCAAGCCCATATTGTCGTCGCGATGACGGACGGTGAGCAGCTGCCACCATCGGCATGGACGCGGCGGCTCTACGGCGACACCATCAACTGGAGCCCTGTGTGCAGGGTGAGGTGGAGAAAAAGGGGGTTGTCCACACTTTGGCCTTTGAGCCGCAAGACGGGCTGGCGGGAATCGTGTTCAAAATCCGACAACTCTATTGCGGGCTCACCATGGCGCGAACCGGTCGCCATGTCGTTTTGCCCCAAGCAACCAGGGCATGAATACCATGGCAAGCATCCGTACAAGATCGGTCAAAGACATGGGGAATGGACACAACATGGGTCTAAGCGCACCAAGCCTGATCACGTTTCTGCTCTCATTCGTCATCATGCTGTCGGTCTTTTTCGCCAAGTTCTTCGACGCGACAATTCCCGGTCTGAACGGCGAAACGACGCAATTCGCCGGACTTCTGTTTGCTTACATCATCCTCACGCTGGGCTGTCTGCTGCGCTCCTTTTAAGGCCACCGGCAGCCCGCGCGATTGACGATCGGCGCAAGCTCTTCAAACCTTGATGCTCTCTTGCCGGTACGACTGTGTGCAGTTGTTTTGCACTCAGTGGCGGTACTGTGCATCCGTGACGTGCTCCATCCAGTCGACAATCTTGCCGTCGAGTGCTTCCTGAATGGCAATGTGGCTCATGCCGGTGGTCGCGGTTGCGCCGTGCCAGTGTTTCACGTTCGGGGGAAACCAGACGACATCACCTGGATGAACCTCTTCGACGGGGCTTCCCTCGGTCTGCACCCAGCCGCACCCCGACGTTATGATCAGCGTCTGGCCGAGGGGATGCGTATGCCAGGCGGTACGCGCTCCCGGCTCGAACGTCACATGAGTGCCTCGAACGCGGGCCGGTTCGTCGGCCTCAAAGAGCGGATCAAGTCGGACGGATCCCGTGAACCAATCCGCAGGTCCCTTGTTGGATGGCTCTGAACCAACTCGCTTGATTTTCATTGTCGCGTTCCTTTCCGATCCGGATGCCTGGAGCTGCAGAACCGTTATCGCGTTCGCCATCGCAGCTGCCGCGAAATGAAAGCGGACGCAAACCGCCCGGCACCGAGCGTTCCAACCACGGACGATGCCGTCCCTTTGCAATTGAAGCTAGGCCGCATTCGTCATCTGGCTTTCGACTGACGAGCGGATGACCCGCTAGGCGATGTCAGCTCGCTCCAAGATCAATCGCACCTTCGACAACGTGATTGAGGTCCGTTCCCTCCGCGGTCAGAACCATCTTTACCTTGAGGCCCTGTTGGTTCTGGCCATCGAGGCCGCGGATCGTCTTTTCCAATTCCCGCTGCGAGGTGACACCAACCTCTTTCAGAAACTTCCTGACTGACATGTTGATCTTTTCTTCGTTCATAAGCCGTTCCTTTCGAAATTTGGCGTTGGGCCGGACACGTCGCTTTCACCGCAGTCCAGGCTTGCGAGCTTTGGTCGCGGCAGTCGACAAGGCTCTACACTGAGGGAGCCGAAACACATAGGCGACAGGACTAACTCATCACACGACCTCACGAGCCCTCAACGGATTTGTGACTGGAACTGGTCCATTACAACTACAAATACCCAGGCGGTACTCGCAGTGGCTCTACCGCTGACGGGGAACACAAGCAAACACGGGTGAAAACAACTAAAGGAATTTGGTTTTGAAACGGACCCTTAGTCTCGCAGCGCTACTCATCGCCGGCTCCACAATCCATGCAGTGGCAGCCGAGCCCGCATCCTCCGCGGCGGCTTCAGCTGATACCCTGGCGAGCCATTCCGCGCTGCTTTCAGCTGCGGCAAACGCCGAACAGGCGCGAAAGCTTCTGCAATCGCAGGGCTATACCAACGTCTCGCAACTGAACCGTGACGCCAATGGCCGTTGGATCGGGACGGCCACCAAGGACGGCAAACAAAGGATGGTTTCGGTAGGCCTTCCCCCGCAGACGTCCGGCCCTTCGTCGACAAACTAGTTGGCCTTCCGCAGCGTTTTTCGGGCGCCGATCTGTCTGACCTGATCGGCGCTCTCTTGAGCTGCCGCTTGGATGCTCCGGAGTTTGGCGGCGTCACAAAAGCAGGTTGTGCCCGCTTGCGACGTCAGGGCGGACACCGCGCACAAAAAAGCCGGGACTGGCGTCACGCACCTAGTCCCGGCTGAGCTACCCTAAATGGACCTTGCGATCCATGCGGGAGGGGGTGGGACTATTGTACAAACCGAGCACCGATGAAGGAGCTGGATAGTCCCAAGCGTTGCGTTATCAGTTGAGATACGCAGCTGCATTTCAATCTTGCTCTCATCCACAGCTGGAGCCATTTGTGCACAGGCCGCCGCGCGCCGGGCTTGGCTCGGTCGTGACGCAGAAGCCCCCAAAACCGGTCGTTCAAGTTTGTCGATCCCGCCCGACCGCCGGCGGATCCGGCATGGACATATTGCTGCTGCTCTTCAGCGATTTCCTACCTGCATGTGCCCCGGTCCAAGCACCTACCGCAGCTCTATTGCGTGAACAGCGGAGGTGGTAACGCCGCGTTTTACTGGCGGGAGAGATCCCGCGGGCACCTTGGCATTTTTAGGGGGATTACTTTTAAACTATGACAAGTCGTAATCGGACTGAATTTAGCCGCAGGCGGTTTCTGCTTGCAGGTGGTGCGGTCTCTGTTGCCCCACTGATCACCGGCTGGACAAAACCGAACCGTGTGGCGGTCGGCACGCCAAACTCGATGATGAAGCCAGGTGACTATGTCTGGGATCCCGGCTTGTCGCCATCAGGCGAAGTTGTCGTCATCGTCTCGATCCCCGAGCAGATCGTGCATGTCTACCGCGGTGGCATCGAAATCGGCAAAGCAACATGCTCGACGGGCCGCAAGGGCCACGCCACACCAACCGGTGTCTTCGTTGTTCTGGAAAAAGACGTCGATCATGTTTCGAGCATCTACAAGGGCGCGAGAATGCCCTTCATGGAGCGCCTGACATGGCGGGGCGTTGCGCTGCATGCCGGCAATCTGCCTGGATACCCTGCGTCTCACGGCTGTATTCGGCTGCCCTACGATTTTGCACGCCTGTTATTCGGCGTAACCCATCTTGGCGTAGCGGTCATTGTTGCCGATGGCCTGAGCCAACCAATCGAAGTCGTCCATCCAACAACGTTCTTGTCTTCGGCTGCGTCTGAGCAGGCCGCTCAGGTTATTGCCAAGGCAAAGTCCAAATCGTTGCCGCCCAAGCGGCGGAACCTCGGTACGCAACGTCCAGCCAAAGTCGTGGCGAGTATTCCGGATCAAACGCTAACAATTCTGGAGGATGGCCGTGTCCTGGCCGAGGGACCGCTGTACGTGAAGCAACCAGGCGATATCATAGGAAGTCACGTTTACGTCCTGCAGGGCGCCGACCGCAGTGGTGGGGCGCTGCGCTGGACCGCGGCCAGCTTCCGCCATTCCGCCGAGGAGCAAGGCAACCAGACGTCTCCAGCCGCGGTTATTGCGCGATTGTCCACCGACGATCGAACCGCAGAGCAGCTGCACGCATTAATGCATCCTGGCATGACCATGGTTATCACCGATCGGCCGGCGCAAAGCGATACGCGCAGCGAGCGCGGTTTCGCGATTGCCACCGATGATCCCGGCGGTTGGGAGACGACCGTATTCGAACAGTAATGGAGAATGCAGCGGGTATCGTCATACCCAAGGGCCTATGGTCGGCTTGTTCCGGATTTCAGAATGACTAGGTATGGCTGGCTCCCGCCACCGCAATCAACATGTCGAGCGGTCGGCGCAACAAACTCCGCCATGCCGGAATGCGCGTCGGCGTTTGGCGAACTTAATTGAACGCGCGGACCAAATAGGAACGACCGCCGCATGCGAATTTCGGATTGCGATATCCTCATCGTACCGGGCTGGCTCGGATGCGAGCCGGACCATTGGCAGTCTCTTTGGGCCAAAGACATTGAGACTGCGCGTCTTATTGAAGAAGAGAGCTGGACAGCGCCCAACAAAGAAAAGTGGGTGGCCACCATCCTCACAGCGGTTGCGGCCACCTCTCAACCAACCGTTCTTGTCGCGCATAGTGTCGGAGTCATCACGGTGGCCCACGCCGCTCGCGAGCTATCGAACAGCGCGGTTGCTGGCGCATTTCTCGTGTCAGCTGCCGACGTTGAAAACGCACACAACTGGCCGGTCACTCATGGTTACACCTGGCCCGATGAGGGGTTTGGGTTCAAGCCAATTCCGGAGGAACGACTGCCGTTTCCGTCTGTCCTTATCAGCTCTTCCGATGATCCCTATTGCCAGCAAATTCGTGCGAGGCAGTTTGCGACCGCCTGGGGCAGTGACTTCATCGATGTCGGACCCGCGGGCCATATTACCGCCGCGTCGGGCTATGGCCCTTGGCCGGATGGGCGGGCGCGTTTCAATGACTTTCTGGCTCGGCTTTAGCCCTAGGCAAGCTTCAAG
>JARFQY010000121.1 GCA_029287535.1 Filomicrobium sp. | reverse complement strand
CGGCTGTGTCTGTCCAACGAGGAGAGGTCGCGGATCAGGAACTGAATACCGTGGCTATCGGCGATGAGTAGGGTGGATGCTCCCAGGCGACGGATATCTTCTTCGCCCTTGAGCACGAAACTGGTGGCGCCGCGGTCGGTGTCGACATGCCAGGTGCTCGGTGTCGCGAAGCTAGATACCTCTCGCAAGCAGGCAATCTCAGGCACGAACTCGCGACCGGCAAGTTCCTCCTCCACCAGGGTTCGCGTTTCTGGCGGCAAGTCCGTCAAGTGATCGATCCACAGCAACTCGCGGCCGTCCGTGCCCACGAGCGAGATGCCGGATTCCGGCGCGGCGATTGGCGAGGCGCGGACTGGCGTCACTTGCCGATGAGTCACGCCACCCGGCACACTCAGCTCCAAGCGACCGAAGGCATTGCGGTGAAGACGGAACTCAGGCGTCGTCATGATTGCGGCTCCTTCTCTTGCTGGGGCTGCAGGGTTGGCGGCGCCGCCGACCAGGTGGTTCCCCCACCGAGCGATTCCGCATCAACATTGCGCGCCTGAGCTTGATAGAGACGGTAGTAAGCCCCTTCGCGAGCCAGCAGCTGATCGTGACTGCCCACCTCAACGATCTTTCCCCGCTCCATCACGACCAGGCGGTCAGCTCGACGCAGCGTGGACAAGCGGTGCGCAATGGCAATCGCGGTGCGGCCCTCCACAAGGTTGTCCAAGGCCTTCTGGATTTCCTTCTCGGTTTCGGTATCCACCGACGAGGTGGCTTCGTCCATGATGAGGATGCGCGGGTCGATCAGCAGCGCCCGGGCAATGGAGATTCGCTGACGCTCGCCTCCCGACAGCCCCTGGCCGCGTTCGCCGACGAGTGAATCGTAACCCTGCGGCAATCGTAGAATGAACTCGTGGGCGTGTGCGGCGCGCGCTGCCGCGATAACTTCGTCGCGTGTTGCTTCCGGCTTTCCGTAAGCGATATTCTCGGCGACGGTGCCAAAGAACAAGAACGGCTCCTGCAGGACCAAGCCGATATTGCGGCGGAACTCGGTTATTGGCAGCGAGCGGATATCCACGCCGTCCAATCGCACCGATCCCTCCGATACGTCATAGAAGCGGCAGATCAGGTTCACCAGCGTGCTCTTTCCAGCGCCGCTTTGGCCGACAAGGCCGATCATCTCGCCTGGTTGAACGACGAGGTCCAAGCCTTTGATGACCGAACGGTTGCCGTAGCGGAAGCCAACACCGCGCAGCTCGATCTCGCCCTTCACCTTTTTCAGATGCACCGGATTTACCGGCTCCGGAACGCTGGACACCTGGTCAAGGATGTCGAAAATCCGCTTGGCGCCGGCCGCCGCCTTTTGTGTCACCGAAACAATGCGGCTCATGGAGTCGAGCCGCGTGTAGAAGCGGCTGATATAGGCGAGGAAGGCAGCTAGCACGCCGACAGTGATCTGGTTACCGGCAACAAGCCAGATGCCAAACGCCCACACGACCAGCAAGCCCATTTCGGTCAGGAAGGTGACTGTTGGCGAGAACAGCGACCACGTTCTGTTGAGACGATCGTTGACGATAAAGTTGTGGTGGTTGGCTTCACGGAATCGCTGTGCCTCGCGCTTCTCCTGTGCAAACGCCTTCACCACGCGAATGCCGGGAATCGTGTCTGCCAGTACGTTCGTCACCTCGGCCCAGACGCGATATGTTTTCTCGAATCCGGTGCGAAGTCTGTCGCGCACCAAGTGGATCAGCCAGGCAATCAACGGGAGCGGCGCCAGCGTAACGAGCGCCAGCCAGGGATTGATCGAGACGAGGATTACGGTCGTCATTGCGATCATCAGCACATCGGTCACGAAGTCCAGGAGATGAAGCGAAAGGAAGACGTTGATGCGGTCGGTTTCGGATCCGATTCGCGCCATCAGATCGCCTGTGCGCTTCCCGCCGAAATACTGCAGCGATAGCTTGAGCAAATGTTCGTAGGTGGCGGTGCGCAGGTCCGCGCCAATGCGTTCGGAAACGACCGAAAGGATGTAGGTGCGTGCCCAGCCCAGGGCCCAGGCGAGAACCGCAGCGGCGAACAGCCCGCCGAGGTAGACCCTTACCAACCCGTAGTCGATCGGTTCCCCGTTCTGGAACGGGATCAAAACGTTGTCCATCAGCGGCATGGTCATATACGGCGGGACCAGCGCGGCAGCGGTAGAAGCAAGCGTGAGGATCAGGCCAAAGAGCAACTGGCCCCTATATGGCCGGGCGAAACGCCACAGCCGGAACAACGTCCATGCGGACGGCGGGGTGTGGATCTCACGGGCGCAGACTGGACACTCTTCCTGATCCGGCTCCAGCAATGCCCTGCACGTTGGGCAGAAGTTTTCCCCGGGCCGTTCCAATGCATGGCCGCTCACATAGCTGGCAAGCCGCCGATCGAAGCGGTCGCACAGACGCAGCGCCGCCAGGTTTTGAGCTAGCGTGTAGCGCCAGCAAGCCAATCGGCCGGCCGCATCCACCAACTCGAGCGTGCCAATACCTCCATGATCGTGGTGCCGCAGGGCGAGCCCGGGCCGATAGCCCCAATCGCGCCATGCCGACTCACTTGGAGCTTTAGCCAATACGCGGCGATCGGTAACGACGACCAATCCCTTGTCGAAGTTCAATCGCCCGTCCAGGTCCAGCTCCAGGCAATGATCGATTTCTTCGTGTTCTTCTAAAACCGTCACAAGCTCCGCCTGCCACGTTGCTGGAACGCTGGCGACAGTGAAGGCGGAAGGCTGTATCGTCGATGTCATCTTGGTTTGCCTAGCACTGTTGGTTGGGAGCCCAATGATTCGCTAGCTGATGTGCACAAAAGCGGTAAATACGCGAGTAGGCCTGCGGTTGACTAAGCAACAGGCTAGCGCGGCATCCCTGGAAGCGAAAACATTGCAAGAAATTGCTCACGTGCCCCGACGTGGCCGCAATTTCTAAAGTATACAGCAGAGATAAGGGCAAAATTGCTGCGTTGCTCCGGAGAAGCTGTCTCACTGGCGCACCATGAAAAACAAAACCATCGAATTCCTACGTGTTACCTACCTGCGGGGACCAAATGTCTGGACCTACCGGCCCGTCATCGAGGCGTGGGTCGACATTGGCGAGCTAGAAGATTTCCCATCAAACATGATTCCCGGCTTTCCGGAGAGGCTGGCTGCGCAGTTGCCCAGCCTGGCGGCGCACCGTTGCGGCATTGGGAAACCCGGTGGTTTCCTGCAGCGACTGCGAGAAGGCACATGGCCCGCGCATATCATGGAACATGTGGCGCTTGAGCTGCAGTGTCTCGCGGGCATGGATGTGGGCTTCGGCAGGGCACGCGAGACATCGCAGCGCGGAATCTACAAAGTGGCTGTCCGCGCACTCGATGAACACATCGGCCGCGCGGCGATTACAGCGGCACGCGACCTCGTTATGGCTGCAATCGAGGATCGGCCTTATGACCTCGATTCGGCTCTGGCTCTCTTGCGGGATCTTGCTAACGAGCGCTACCTCTGTCCCAGCACCGCTGACATCGTAGAAGCCGCCTCAGAGCGTGGCATCCCGTGGCTCCGCCTCAATGAAGGCAGTCTCGTACAGCTCGGCTACGGCGCACGCCAGCACCGGATCTGGAAGACGCAAACGGACAAAAC
>JARFQY010000089.1 GCA_029287535.1 Filomicrobium sp. | reverse complement strand
CTTGGCATCGAGTTGCTCTTTGATCGGCCGACGGCGAATCTCTCCGGTGGAGAGCGTCAGCGTGTTGCCATCGGTCGAGCCCTTCTTTCGCAGCCACGTCTGCTCCTGATGGACGAGCCGCTTTCCGCCCTCGATCGCATGGGTCGGGAGGAAATCTTGCCATATCTCGAACGGTTGCACAGACGGCTGTCGATCCCGGTGCTCTATGTGAGCCACGACATCGGTGAGATCGAGCGCTTGGCGGATAGTCTCATCCTCATGGACCGGGGTAGGGTGCGCGCCGCGGGGCCCATTGCGGACTTGCTCGTCGACCCCGCCTTGCCCTTGGCCCGCTTGTCGGAACCCGCGGCGGTCCTGGACGGGGTCGTTAGGGAGTATGACCCCGACTATGGCCTTGCAAAGGTCGATGTGCCGGGAGGTACGCTTCTCGTTGCCGGCGAACTGGGGCCAACAGGCACCGTTCGCCGTCTGCGTATCGGGGCCAGTGACGTGAGCCTCAGCCGCAAAGCCGTCAAGGACACAACGATTCTGAATGCGCTGCCGGTTCGTATCGATGCGGTAGCACCTGTGGGCGACGCACAGGTGAGCGTCCGGCTGAGGCTAGGGACCGATGAAGCGGGGGCGCTGCTCCTCAGCCGCGTGTCGCGCCTGTCTTGGAATAAGCTTAAGTTTCAGACGGGCGATTCCGTCATTGCACAAATCAAGGCTGTCGCGCTCGCAAGGACCTAGCACCACGCACCCTCAAGGCTACTCTATTGTGATGGCTGACCGCGGATCAGCCATTGCCTTGGCGGCGCCGGATCACCAAAGCGCAGAGAACCATGCCTATCGCGGCTGCGGCAGCCATGAGAAACATAACGCCGGAAAAACCGTGATCGAACGCTCTGAGCATGACGTCTTGCACGTTCTTAGATTCAGTCGACGGCAGCTCAGCCAAGGCCTTACTGACTTGGCTCTGAGAGCCGTGGACCAGCGTGATCTTTAGAGCCTGTGAATCAGGAAGCGAGGCGCCGACGCGATCGATGTAAGGACCAACAACGTGCTGTTTGATTTGCGCGACGACAACAGCGCCTAGCGCTGTTCCGATGGCGAGGCCTGCATAGAGGCAGGTATTGATCACACCTGAGCCTTGACCCGTATTAGCTTCCGGCAGCGCGCCTAAGCCAATACGGGGCAGCAGCATCATGTTCAGGCCAACGCCAGCTCCAATGAATGTCAATCGCCACCAAATCTCCTCATAGGGTGTCTGGTGATCGACATCGCGCATGAGCCAGAAACCGATCATAAGGCAGGCCATGCCAATAGTCGCCCAAATGCCGTAAGCCTTCTCCGGAATGACGTGTGGTGCGACCAAGGAGATGAGAAACATCACCGCGGTGAAGGGTAAAAGGGCAAGACCGGCTTGTGATGCGCTGAAGTTCAAGCCGTCAGAGGACTGAATAAAAGAGTTTATGAAGAACAGGATTCCAATCTGAGTAAAGCCCGCGAGAATCATACTCGTTGTCGCGGCCGCATAGTTCCGGTAACGGAAAAAACCTAGGCGAATGAGCGGATCCGGAAAATGAAGCTCTCGCGTCACAAACCCAGCGCCTGCGATAAGCGCAAGCACGAAGAGAGAGATTGTTGGCGGTGATGTCCAGCCGTAAAGAGGTCCAGAAGACAGTGCATATAGGAACGACGCAAGCGCCACGGAGAGTAGCGCGATACCCGGGAAGTCGCTTCGCTTTCCTCCCTCAATGACCGGAGGTGAAAGTCCCTCGCGGATCACCCAAACGCAAAGAAGTGTTGCGATGGAGAGGATGATAAGATCGAGAACAAAGATGGCCCGCCAACTGATGCTATCGGTCAGTATGCCGCCAATCAGCGGACCAGAAGCGAAGCCGAGCGCCAGCGCGGCCGCCCAGATACCGAGCGCAGTCGCTCTGCTCTCGGGCGGCGTCGCGCGGTTTATGAGGGCGACTGAGGCCGACATAATGGATGCTACAGCGAGCCCCTGAAGCGCACGGCCCAATAGGAGCAATGCAGATTCGTCGGTGAGGGCGATCGCGATCGAGCCAAGCGCAAATACTGCGACACCGGCCAAGAATATACGTGTCATGCCGAATGTATCGCCAAGATGGCCCATGGCCGCGAGTGTAGCGGCGCCAAACAGCATGTAGAGATTGATCACCCATTGTAGGGTGTCCACGTCTAGATCCAGATCGACTTTGATCGCTGGAAGCGCGGTCATAACAGCCGTCGTATTGTAAGCAACGACGAACGTGCCGGAACAAGCTGCCATTACGACCAGCCAGAAACCAGGCCTCTGCTCGTCCTTCTGGTTTTCTACTGCCATGAATCCCTTCGCCCGGCTGGGCGTTCGTCTATCACAGACTGCGGAACATTACGTACGATTTTCGCCGAGTTGCCATTCAGGAAAAGTTTGGTGGACGGCTAAATTGGGCCTCGCTAAGCGTTGACTCCGGTCAAGGTCTTGTTTGGCCAGTTGCGAATATGGAACAGGACGAGCGGGGATCTTCCGGCGTAGATAGAGAGGTGACCGCAACGTGAGAAATCTTGCTGCAGCGATGTTTGCTGGGCTCCTGTTGAGCGGATCGGGATTAGGCGATGCCCGCGCCTCCGCCTACAGTGAGGCTGTACGAAAGCATTGTCGGGCGGACTACAAGAAGTACTGTGGAGAGTTTGGTCTCGAGACCAACGCGCTGCGAAATTGTATGCGCCGTCATGGTAACGTCCTGTCCAAATCGTGTGTTCGGGCGCTGGTCCAGGCGGGAGAAGTCAGCCAGCGCGAAGTAGACCGGCGTAGACGAGCCAAGTCGCGCTAGTTCAAGAGAGGAAACAGTATGAAGAAGAACGGATGGGCTATTGGGGTGCTGACAGCCGCGCTACTGCTAGTGCTGGGCGTTGCCAGCAGCTACGCGGATGATTGGGCCGGAAAGTTTTTGACGGAAGACACGAAAGGAAACGCCTTCACGATTACGCTGGATGCAGATGGAATGGCGCGGGGTGAAAAGGAAGGCCATGTCCTAAATGGCTCATGGTCCGTGGATGGAGCGAGTGCGGTAATCAAATGGACGACCGGATGGACGACGAAGCTCAGCGCAAACGGAGATGGGTACGACAAGTCGGCATTTCGTCCCGGCGTTCCCATTGAGGATAACGGGGCCAAAGTCATCGCTGCAAAGAAAGTCAACTAGGGCAGACGATCTGGTCAGAGCAGTGGTGAGTGCACAGAGGCCGAATGGCCCAGAACTGCTTTCTCAACCTAGGTCTTGAGCGCGAAAGTGCTATTGTCCGACACATGCACGGCCCCTTTGCGAAGACGGCGCCTCCAAGCGCAATCGAGCGGCTACGGCGCTCGATACTCAGCCCCTCAACGAGTGCAGTTCACTACGCGGTTGCTGTGGTGGCCGCGGTGGGCATGGCTTGCCTTGCCTGGGGGCTTTATCCTTGGCTTGAGGGACGCGCGTCGTTCCTAATCTTCATTCCTGGCCTAGCCATCGCTGCCGGATTTGGAGGCTTCGGTCCTGGCCTTCTCGCCACAGTTCTGTCTGCGGCGATTGGCTATGCGTTGATACCGCATGGC
>JARFQY010000082.1 GCA_029287535.1 Filomicrobium sp. | reverse complement strand
CGAGCAATAACTTGGCCGAAGACCCAACCTTACGAAGTTGAAACTACTTCTGGAAACTCTTTGGTGCTAGAACCACTTCACGCTTAGCAACGCCCGTCATGGCCTCCTGGGATGAGTCATGGCACCGAAGGGCCGCTAAGTAACCTCAACCCGGCACACCATGACTTGGCCAATTGGAGCGCGACCGCTTCCATTGGTGCTGTGCACCTATGGCTCAACGTGATGATGATGTCGGGTCTTTTTTTTGCGCAGACGGCCATTGGCATTTCCGATGATTGGCCGTCGCCTATTCGATTAGTAATCCTGCCGCGGCGAACCATCTGTTGACCAGTGGCGGTGAAGTAGCGTCGTACAGTTTTGTCGGGATGAGAAGCGTCTGCCCCAAATCTCCCTTCCGCGCTCTCCCGATTTATGGCCCGGCGTCGTTAGCGCATCAACGACGTCGGGCCTTACTTTGTGTGCCGCATCCTAAAGATCATCGGCTCCCATGCGTTCAGATCTGATGAGAGTGCCATCCCCTTCATCCCGATAACATCACCAGGCTATTTCGATCACATTGATTGAGACGTCGCACAGTCCGCGCGCGTGAATTGCGAGGCCCGGTGAGAGGATTGAGGCGCATCGAAACCGGCGCCAGCCGCTTCACGGTCGATGCAAAAAAAAAGGCCCGACGACAACATCGCGCTTTGTCAGAGTTGCGCAACACCGAGACACGCGTGCCTTAGCACTCGTGAGCTACGATTGACCACGTGATGAAGTGTCGGGTTGAGTTTACCCAGCGCCACCCAAACGGATCATGGCCAGCAACGCTGGGCTTGATCAAGCAGATAGCACCGCCACGATCTTGCCGGTAGTTTCAAATTCGTAACCTCGATGCGCCGCAAAGACGGCAAACAATCGCCCATCGGTAAAGTTACAAGTTCGGGGCAGGCAACGGCGCCTGCGGGGACCAATACCCAAGCCCGCAATTCGCGATGAGCGATAAATGGAAGAAGTCGGACCCCAAAAGCGCCTCATTATCGGGAATTTTGAATGGTCTGCGTTTCGCCCGCCGGGCGGGAGCGTGATCCGACACCCCTATTTGTCACTGATGTATTCAAGAATTTGGAGGACGATAATGAGCACCCCACAGCACAACCGCGGTTGGGCGGCCATCATGGCTGTGTTGCTACTTGCGGCAACGACAACCTCGGCGGCACTCGCAGTCGATGTTCGCGCCATGATGGAGGGAGGGTTGAAGACCCTTGAAGCCGACCTCGGCCTCAGTGCCGACCAAAAGGCGAAGGTCGATCCGATCCTGCAAAGTGCCGTCGAGCAGCGATTGGCGGTTCTCAAGGAGTACAACTTCGAACCGGGCAACCGCCCGTCCTTCATGGACCTCATTTCAATCCGATCGAAGATGAGCAACATCACGACCGAAGTGCATCGCAAATTGGTACCAATCTTGAGCAATCAGCAAATGCAGAAATTCGACGACATTAGCGAACAGATGCGCCAGAAAATGCGATCCGTATTACTCGGCCGTTGACAGCGCGCTGGGAAGCGGCCCCCACGCGCTTTCTGGCGATTTAAAACAGGACAGCCCCAAGTGGCGCGGAACCATGGAGTTCCAGCGCCACTATTTTTTGCTAGGCGATGTGTGGTTGCTGTGAGGTCGAAAGCAACCTCAACCGATATCGCGATGCTTGCCAAACCGCTTCATGCGGGGAACGAAATTGGCCCAGACAAGGCGGTGACACATTACCGAAAATAGCGTCCGGTCACCGCCGATCAGGGAACTCACCCATAAAAGCCGATCGACGAGACGACGAAGGCAACGTTCAACGCCGTAAATGTCCATAGACCGGCGAGCATGACACTGATCTTGCGCATTGGAGCACCCCCACAAGTTGGTTCAATCGAACCGTTCAAATCCCACTCTGCGCCAGAGAGTGGGGAGGGCGAACCAACCTTGCTAGCAGCAAAACTGACTTACCCACATCATCCTACGTCGGAAGGCTTCGATTGATGCAGCATTCTGCTTTGTTCCAAATGCTCCGGTTGAAGCAAATATCCGCTCCGCTGCGTTAGGCCATCGTAACCACCGCGAGAATTTGCCACGTCTTTTCTAGCTGTTGTCGGTTGCGGTTCTTCTCAAATTGACTCTTATTTGGCGACGATTATCGCAAGACCGACAGTGAATTTCACGGGTCCAATTGTCCACGTCACGAATCGCTTCATTATCTTGCTTACAAAGGGCTTGGCCCCGGTGAGGCCAGCCAGTGCCACCGCCGAAATGACAGCTCGAAAAGCGGGTGGCACAAATGATCTGGTGTCAAATGAGCGCATTCATTGAAGTCCCAAGCGGACGGGATTTCAAGCGGCGGCGTCTGTACAACTGCCCTGTCGGGGCACGTAAGCTAAAGGTGTGAGGCCATGCAGCCTGCGAAGACCGTAACGGGGAATGCCTCACTGCCACTGGCCGTGCGCACAATCAATCGACTTGGCCCAATGCTGGAGGCTCTCGGTCTTCAGCCGCGCATCGACGCCGACCATATCCTCGCAAAAGCGCAGCGGCTGCATGGTGCTCCAACAAAGCTCGACCCGTTATCCCTTGAGGGTCTAAAAACTCGTGCCCTCGCTTATGAAAACGATGCCGGCCTGTCGTTGTTCGGCCGGATCATTGTCCAGCGCGACTTGATCCGTTGCGTTGCCAACCAGCTGGCATTCGAACGCGCCTATGTTGAGCGACCTGAAATCCTGCGTGAGAAGATCGAGAGCCCCTTGTTCATTGTCGGCCTACCGCGCTCTGGCACAACGCTGATGCAGCGGCTCATGTGCTGTCATGCTGGGGCTCGGTTCATTCCATTTTGGGAAGCCCACGAACCTGTACCGCGAACCATCGATCCAAGCCCCGATGATACGCGCCGCCGCATCAAGGCCGGACGCAACGCGGTATGGCAACTCAATTCCGTAGTGCCCGAACTTCGAGCCGTTCATCCCATTACTTCCGAACAAGATCCTGAAGAGTGCCTTTACCTCTTCCTCTACACGCAGCTTTTTCCCGATTGCTTCGACTTTGCCAGACTGCCGACGTATTGGCACTGGTTCGAGGGGTTGGCGGATAGAACCGCGCCCCACCGTCAGCTCTCGCGCCAACTCAAACTTCTGCAATGGGTGCGCTCCGGCCAGCACTGGGTATTGAAGTCGCCCGTCCATACTGCCCGACTGCCTGAATTGCTCGAAGTATTCCCTGACGCCCGGATCATCCATATGGAACGTGACCCGGTTCGCTCTGTTGCTTCTCTTTGTTCGCTCACCGCATTGATGTGGAATGTTCTAGGCAAGCAAGTCGATCAGGAGGAGGTCGGCACGTACGTTTTGGGCGTCGCCGAGCGGGGACGCGCCGTCGCGGAGCAAGCGCTCGCGAATCTGCCGCCAGAACGTTTGGCGCGGGTCGCTTACAGCGAGTTTGTGCAGGACCCGGTTGGGATCGCTTCCAGTCTCTATACCCGCTTCGGGTATCGTCACGACCCTGCCCTTGAAGTCACCATGCAGAGCTTCATGGAGGCCAACCCACGCAACCGGCACAATACGCACGTCTATAATCTCTCGGATTTCGGGCTCGACGAGGAAACCGTGCGCCAGAGGCTCTCGCCGCCGCTTCGTGTGAAAGTCGGCACCAAAAGGGCGCATCAGGTCGCGGTCTGACCATGCCGTTGAAGACAACGTAAGCCCAGCCAGTCAGTTCACGCGTTCTGGAAATCGACGAGCGGACGCTCTTGCTTAGAAGGTCCGCAAACCTCGAATGTCGATGGCCCAGACTTCATTGAGCCGCCGAAGGGAAACGATCATTCGATGGTCAGTGCCGGGACTGACACCAGAGGGTGGGAGTGGGGGGTGTATGTCGGCACCAGTCCCGACTGTACCTGGCGGCGCGAGTCTGACCTGCCAGGCAAATGAGCATTACTGCCACACCCCCTGACAAATCAACGTTGATGACGGACATAAACTTCAAATGTCACATGCCGGCTCAGGGGGTTATCGAGCCCCCTTGAGGCTCCGACTGAGTGTATGAACAGGCGATTTCTTTCATCCCGCCTGGACATCTTCTTGCCACCTGGACAATTGTGACTAAGGGCCGTTTGAACCGAAGTCGCTGCGCAACTCCCGGAGAAAAGTGGAACGATGCCTGCGTTGACCATCCATCGCCGCTGGCTTGCCGCAGCCTGCTGTTTATTCTGCATTATGGTTCTCAGCACCTCCTCAAGAAGCGAACGAGGCCCGGACCTGCCTGGCGTCCGTACGGGTGCGGAGATCCTGGTCGGTTCGAATTTCGCTGCGGTCGATGGAAAACGGGTGGGGCTAGTTACCAATCAGACCGGGCTTGTCGGCGATAAGCATCTTGCCGACCTGTTGCACACGGCTGCCAACGTCGAGCTTACCGCGATATTTGCACCCGAGCATGGCTTTCGCGGAGCCGTCGAGGCCGGAGAGAGTGTGCGCGACGGTGTTGACACCAAAACGGGCGTACGGGTGTTCAGCCTCTATGGCGCCACGAAGAAACCAACTGCCCGAATGTTGCGCGGCATTGATATCCTGATTTTCGATATTCAGGATGTCGGTGCCCGCTTTTACACCTACATCTCGACGATGGGTTTGGCCATGGAGGCCGCCGCCGCGGGCATCCCGTTCCTCATTCTCGACCGGCCCAATCCGCTTGGCGGCAAGTACGTGTCAGGCTTCGTGCTGGAGCCCAAGCGCCGCTCGTTTGTCGGGCTATATCCCATCCCGGTTGTTCATGGCCTCACCGTCGGCGAGCTTGCGCGCATGATCCAAGGCGAAGCTTGGCGCAAGGGTCTCGATCGCCTCGACCTGCGCGTCATTGCCATGCGCGGTTGGGAACGATCGATGCGCTGGCACCGCACGGACCAACCCTGGGTGGCCACAAGCCCCAATGTTCCAACATTCAAGTCCGCTCTCGTCTATCCCGGTATCGGCATCATCGGAGAAACACAGCTTGTTAATGAAGGCCGCGGTACGGAAGAGCCCTTCACGGTCTTCGGCGCCCCATGGCTCAACGCACGCCGCATGGCCAACCGATTAAACGCCTTGGGTTTGCCCGGTGTTGAGTTTAAGGCGGTGCGATACAAACCGCGTTCCATACCTCGTGTGGCGAAGAACCCGGTCTTTGTCGGGCGATCAATCCGTGGCGTGCGTGTCGTCGTCACCGACATGAATAGCTATCAACCTCTGGAGGTCGGCATCCACGCCTTGGCGCTAGTCATCCGTGAAGCTAGGTCCAAGGGTGTCTCCCCACTCATTAAAAAAGTGGGCATGTTCGACGCTATCGCGGGCACTCGGCGCCTGCGAAGAATGTTGCTCAATGGAGCCAACGGCGCCGCGATCATCGCTTCCTGGCGCAGTGAAGTCAGGGACTTTGAAAGGCGGTCCACGGGCTATCAGCTCTATTAGTCCGTCTGGTTAGAAAGACCCTGCCGAAACGTTGGATCACGAGAGCCTCGCCACATTTGCGACAAAGCTGGCGGAGAAGACTCGCCTTGCGTTGGCGGCGCTGGGGATTCGTGCCTCTGGGGGACTGATAACAGCTCTGGAGATGCGAGATCTAATGAGAGCTGCCATTGCGACCTTCAGTTAAAAAGACACCAAGTCTGGACCGGTTCCGTCTGTATATAGCGGGCGTTCTCGCGCTTGCGGTCTTGGCTGCCTTGGTGGCCCCGAACGATGAAGCCCGCTCCATTGAAAAGGCGGTCGCAGTCGGCGCGAACGCATGCGCGGAGTGCCACACCAAGGAAACCGCCATCTGGAAGAATACCCGCCACTACCAGACCTTCAGTGATATGCCGCGAAGCAAGGAAGCGCGCCGAATCGCAGGCAAGCTGGGCATCAAACGGATCAAGGCCGCTCCCCTTTGCCTGGGGTGCCATTTCACATCCCAGAAGAAACGCAGCCGCACCCGTGTCACCGCGGGGATCTCTTGCGAGTCCTGCCACGGGGTCGCCCAAAACTGGATCAAGCTTCACAGCGAGTTTTCCGGCAAGCCCAACAAGAAGGCGGAGACGGCGGCCGAAGCAGCGCAGCGTTGGAAGCAGTCGGTGGCCCACGGCATGATCCGCAAGGACGATATGTATGGGGTCGCAAAGAACTGCTACGGTTGCCACGTCGTGCCGAATGAAAAACTGGTCAATGTGGGCGGCCATCCAGCAGGCAGCCCTTTCGAGCTGGTGTCATGGTCGCAAGGCCAAGTCAGGCATAACGTTTGGTACAACAACGGCAAGCAAAATGCCCTGGCGGGCACCAAACGCCGCCGCCTCATGTATCTCGTCGGCCTGACCGTAGAACTCGAAACCGCACTGCGCGCCATCGCCGTTGCGACGAAGTTCGAGGATTATGCCATCAGAATGGCCCATCGTGCCGACAAGGCGCGCAAAGCAATGCTGGCCGCCGCGAAACGGCTTCCCGACATTCCCGAGCTTGGCAGCATCGTCGAGCATGCTCATGCGGCCGGGTTGAAACTGAATAACAAGAAGGCACTGATGGCAGCCGCGGATAAAGTCGCTGCAACCGGCAAGGTTCTGGCGGCGCGTCATGACGGCGGGAAACTCGCAGCCATCGATCCGCTCATTCCCGGCAAAAGCAAGTATGTCGGTGAACCGTCCGATTCGAACTAAGCAAGTGGAGGGGGTATGAGAACACTTCTGCTGCACGCACTGTTGATCGTGTCCGCGTTTGCCGGCGTTTTCTGGCTCACCCAAACTTTTGAATTACACCTGCTCGACCCGGTATTCATGACCGGCTGGGTCCTGGCGGCCGCCATGGCACTGCAACTTGTCTTGCGGCTTAAGAAACACATGCCGAAGCTGATCCCAGGCGGGATTCCCGGATGGACTGAGAGGCACGTTACAA
The DNA here is from genome assembly GCA_029287535.1 of Filomicrobium sp. Classification (GTDB taxonomy): domain Bacteria; phylum Pseudomonadota; class Alphaproteobacteria; order Rhizobiales; family Hyphomicrobiaceae; genus Filomicrobium. Next base: position 1,557 of record JARFQY010000082.1, on the reverse strand, counting down.
TCGGCCTGTTTGCCGTACTGACGTTTGCTCTCCACATCAGCTTTTCATTGCCGGACACGGCTCTCGAATGGGCGCTTTTCACGTTGTTTATAGCTGTCGCGGCAAGCGGCTTGATTGGGCTCTACCTCGTCAACGTCATCCCATTGAAACTAGATAATGATGGAACCGCCGAAGCGGTCGAGGAAACGCCCGCGGCCCGAGCTCGCATTGCGGCCGCAGCTGTCCGTCTCGCTATTCAATCCGTCGAGCAGTCGGGTTCGCGCGTCATTGTCGACCTCTACGCCGAGCGTCTGCATGAGTTCTTCGATCGGCCTCGCCACGCCCTGGCGCATCTGCAGGGCTCTCGCCGGCCACTGAAGCAGCTTGTCTTCGAAATTAATGCAGCAGAGCGCGATGACGGTGCATCCCATCACGACTCCCTTGAGGAATTGAAGCAACTGGTCCGTTCGAAATACGCGCTTGACGGTCGGCATGTGCACGAGCTGGCCTTCAAGGCCTGGTTATTTGTTCATCTGCCTGCGACTTACGCGCTCGTCGTGGTCACGATTTTTCATGTCTGCGCGGTCTACGCATTCACTCTTGGCGGTCATGACGTCACGGCCGCATCGACTGTCATCAACGGTGCGCGTTAAGGCGGGCGGCAGAGCGATCGAAACTGGGGGAACATGACGGAAAACGCAGTTCAAAATAGCGCCGCGAAGCATGCGCAGCTGACAGGAAGGGTTGCGCGTTGGACGGCGATCCTGACGCTGGGCGTGCTTGCGTTATCGATAGGCTACGATTCGAAGCGCACGCTGCTGACACCTGGACCGTTGTCGCCTGCCCACCGCGCCATCGATGATTGCGGCGCCTGCCATTCCAACGTTGGCAAGCAGCAGTTTGGCTGGGCATCGGCAATCCTATCAAGGACGGACGCACACGCCGACAACACACGCTGCCTGACCTGCCACCAGCTGGGGAACGCCCCGCACGCCCCGCACGCCCCGCATAATCTCCCCGCCAGCCGTCTGGCGCAAACCACGAAGCAAAAGCAGAAACAAATCGCCGAGTCGCCTGATGCGGCATCCCTGGCGAACGCTGCGAATGACCTTCTCGATAGGGCGCTGGGCATGACCGGCCGCAACCACGCCGGAATAGGGTGCGCCACCTGTCACAGCGAGCACCGGCAAGCAGAAGGTGCGGTTCACACCGCCACCGACCGCACGTGCAATGCCTGCCACCAGGTGAGCTTTACGAGTTTCCAATCGGACCACCCCGACTTCACCGACTATGCCTCACGCAAGCCGGTGTCCATCAAGTACAATCATTCAAAACACTTCTCGGAACACTTCGAAAAGGCCCGCAAGAACCAGCCTGACCTGAAGTCGATGCCGAAAGCCTGCACAGACTGCCATACCCCCACCAATGACGGTGCAACACTTAGCTTGAAATCGTTCGATGCGACATGCTCGTCTTGCCATCTACCGCAGATCGTCGGGGTCGACCGGGCGACCGGCCCCAAGGGAATAGCTCTGTTTGCGCTTCCTGGCCTTGACCTCGAAACACTGAAGGATCGCA
>JARFQY010000001.1 GCA_029287535.1 Filomicrobium sp. | reverse complement strand
CGGATTGCGGTCGAGCATGTCACAGATGGCGAGCGCCGCCACAAGACCGTCGTCATAGCCGCGCCCGAGCGGCGGATTGAAGAAGAAGTGCCCCGACTTCTCGAAGCCGACCAGCGCACCGGTCTCGTGCGAAAAGCGCTTGATGTAGGAGTGACCGGTCTTCCAATACGTCGTCGAAGCGCCATTCTCGATAAGCACCGGATCGGTCGTGAACAGGCCTGTCGACTTCACGTCGACGACGAACTTCGCGTCCCGGTGCAAAGCGGAGATGTCGCGCGCCAGCATGACGCCAACCTTGTCGGCGAAGATCTCTTCACCGGTGTTGTCGACCACCCCGCAGCGGTCGCCATCGCCGTCGAAGCCAAGGCCAACGTCGGCGCCGTTCTCCTTCACGGCATCGGCAATGGCATGCAACATCTTCAGGTCTTCCGGGTTTGGATTGTAGCGTGGGAAAGAGTAGTCAAGTTCCGCGTCAAGCGGGACCACTTCGCAGCCGACCGCCTCGAGCACCTGCGGTGCGAAAGCGCCCGCCGTGCCGTTGCCGCAGGCGGCAACTACCTTGAGCTTTCGAGAGAGCTTCGGCCGGTCGCACAGCATTGCAATGTAACGTTCGGCCATATCGGGTACGAAGATGTATCGGCCGCCGCCGGGTGCCTCGATCTGCCCCTCCAGAACAATCTGCTTGAGTTCGCTCATTTCTTCCGGCCCGAGCGTCAATGGCCGCTGCAAACCCATCTTGATGCCGGTCCAGCCGTTGTCATTGTGGCTGGCGGTGACCATCGCGACGCCCTCGACATCGAGCGCGAATTGCGCGTAGTAGGCCATCGGTGACAACGCCAAACCGATGTCGTGGACTTCACAACCGCCTGCAAGCAGACCGTTGATTAGTGCCTGCTTCACTTGCGCCGAATAAGAACGGTAGTCATGGCCGACCACAATGCGCTTCTTTACGCCTCGGTTTTCAAATAGCTTTGCCAGGCCCATGCCGACGGCGTTCAGCCCCATCAGATTGATTTCTTCAGGAAACAGCCAGCGTGCGTCATATTCACGAAATCCCGTCGGCTTCACGAGCGGCAGACGCTCGAATTCGGCCGTGTTTGGCTTCAGATCGGCACGCGGTTTGGGCATCATGAGGTTGGCTCCTGAAATTGCGCTCGAAGGACCGTTCTCGATTCCGGCCAGGTGACATGGCAACCCTATTGCAGGGGCCGTCGCCGCGATCAAGTCACCCTCTGCTGTTTACCTTCACAACCAACACTTTTGCGGAAGGATCAAACATCTTCATGTCAGAAAGCCCAAGCAGTGATAAGGGGTTGCTGCTCTCGAGCAGTCGCCGTAGATCCCCCACCTCCCAATTGCCGCACCAGGTCCTTTCCCGTTGACCGCGAACCTCAAGCGTCCTCTACAACTCGCTAAGACGTACATACGTGCCCTCATGATGCTGGCGCGCGAGTGGACGCTGGCCTCAGCTCTTGCCGTGGCAAGTATCGCGGTGGCAGGAGTCCAGCTTGCCGAGCCGGTACTGTTTGGCTGGGTCGTTGATTCCGTCGCGCGCGGTGAACCGTCGGCACCGCTCATTTTCGCCTGGGCGATGCTCGGGCTGTTCGGCATCCTGGCAAGCGTCGTCGTCGCCGTATACGCCGACCGCCTTGCGCACCGCAGCAGACTGCGGGCACTAGCGGACGCCTTCGAGCAGGCGATTACCCTGCCACTCAGCTATCACGCTAGCCGCGGGTCCGGTGCCGTCGTGGCTGCCGTTCTGCGCGGCACCGATGAGCTTTTCTGGCTGTGGCTGAGCGCCCTGCGCGAGCAACTGACGGCAATTGTCGCCATAATTCTCCTGATCCCCGTCGCCATCTGGCTCGACTGGCGTATGGCCTCGATATTGGCACTGCTGGCGGTTTGCTACACGGCCCTCAATTTGTTCGTCGTCTCCAAGACGCATACCGGTCAGATGAAGGTTGAAGAGTATCGCTATGGCGTGAGCGGTCGGGTCGGCGACGTCATCGGCAATGTCACGGTTGTGCAAAGCTACACGCGACTTGCGGCCGAAGCCGAGGCGCTGCGCGGCATGACCGGTGAGCTTCTGTCTGCCCAGTACCCGGTATTGACATGGTGGGGAGTGCTCACCGTTCTGCAACGGGCGGCGGCGACCGTTGCGATGGTTGCAATTTTTGCTGTCGGTTCGCTGTTGGCTGCCCGGGGCGAAGTCACAATTGGTGAGATCGTTTCGTTCGTCGCGCTGGCCAACCTCTTGATCGGCAAACTCGACCAGTTATCCGCGTTCGTTGTCCGCATTCAGCAGGCCGGGCCGGCGCTTGACAACTACTTCGCCCTTATTGATGAGCGCGCGGCGATTGTCGACGCCCCTAACGCGAAGCCCCTGTCCCGATCGCAAGGCCAGGTCAATTATGAGGACGTTTTCTTCAATTTCCCCGGCAGCAACCAGGGCGTTTTTGATCTCGATTTCACGGTCAAGGCCGGCCAGACGGTGGCCATCGTCGGTCCAACGGGATCAGGCAAGACAACGACCCTGGCACTTTTACAGCGCCTGCGGACACCCGACCGAGGTCGGATTAAGGTCGATGGTCAGGATATTTCAGAAGTCACCCTCACCTCTCTGCGCCAGACCATAGCCGTCGTATTTCAGGACGCCGGTCTGTTTAATCGGACCGTTGCCGAGAACATTCGAGTGGGGCGACCCGGGGCATCACAAGAAGAGGTTATACGTGCCGCCAAACTCGCCGAGGCACATGAGTTTGTCATGGAAAAACCGGGCGGCTATGACTTTGTCATTGGTGAACGCGGCGCCTCTCTTTCCGGTGGTGAACGCCAGCGCCTGGCCATCGCGCGCGCAATCCTGAAGGACGCCCCGATTCTGATTCTTGATGAAGCAACAAGCGCGCTTGATGCCGAAACGGAGGCGCGAATCAAACGGGCGCTTGATGAACTCCGCGCCGGCCGGACCACTTTTGTGATCGCCCACCGCTTATCGACGGTGACCGATGCCGACGTCATCTTGGTTCTCGAAAAGGGTCGCATTGTCCAACGCGGTCGCTTTTCTGAGCTCAAGGATGGAGGGGGGCTTTTTGCTCGCATGGTCAAAGAAGGAGGCTTCTCCGTCCCCGCTCCCGACGAATCTGTGGAACAAGAAAAAGGCCGCTGATCAAATATCATGCGGCCTTTTGCGCTGGTGTCTTGTCAGCGTGCGGCGGCGGCGCCTATCAGAGTTTGTGGGCCATTCGCTCTCGCTTCGTCTCAAGATAGCGCTTGTTGTGTGAACTGGGTGCCGTCACCACCGGCACCTGTTCGCAAACAGAAATGCCATGGGCTCGGAGCGCTTCGATCTTCGCCGGGTTGTTGGTCAGGAGCTTGATCTCCGGGAAGCCCAGATCAAACAAGATGTCGGCGGCGAGCGTATAGTCACGCGCATCAATTGGAGCGCCGATTTCAACGTTCGCGTCGACCGTATCTAGCCCCTTGTCCTGCAAGGCGTAGGCACGGATCTTATTGACGAGGCCGATCCCTCGGCCCTCATGCGAAGGCAGATAGATCAAAATGCCGTTCGGCGTATCGACAATGACTTCGAGTGCGGATTGAAGCTGCTGGTAACAATCGCAGCGCAATGAATGGAAAATATCGCCCGTGACGCAGCCGGAATGCACCCGCACAACAGGGGTCATCGAGCTGTGCCCATTTGTCGCCCTGTTGATCAGAGCCATGGCCTGATCGTGGGGGTCTTTTCCTTGATAAGCGCGTGCCTCAAGCTTTAGCTCGCGACCGCGAAATTCGATCGGCAGGACCGTCTGTGCCGCCCAATCAATTTCAATAATAGCGGATTGAACCGCGCTAGATTTCATTCTCATCTCCAACGGATGTGCGGAAGCATACACGCTAATTCAGTCACTTACACTTGTGGACCAAAGGCGAGACGACTTCTTCTACGTCGCATTCAACGCCACAACCGCCCTGTTGGTTTCATGCCCAATGATTAGGTCAGGACCGTGACAGACGCGTGCGACCCATGCGGCCGAGATAATCCGGGTATCCTCCTTTTTCGGCCGGTTCACTGAACTTTTGATCACGATGTGGCGAGCGTTACACTCGCCCACGCAAGATGAACCGCACCTGACTAACGACGGTGTTGGTCGCAAAGGCTGTAATTTGGCGGCAGAATTTTGCTGCACTGCAACAAATATACATTCGTAAAAGGCAATTCAACAAGTATTGTGTCGTCGCAGGCAGTTAAGGCACTTAAGAGCGACCTGCGGCTAACTGATCATATTGGGGACGAAGACGCAACATGCGCACCGCGGCGTCGGAAGACAAAGGCCTTTTGCCGCTGCTGGCGGCAGCGGCGTTGCTGGCCACGCTGACGGTGCTTGGCGTCTTAGACGTCAACCAGTCCGCCATCAGTTCTTACGTCACCATCGTGCTGATGCACGGTGTGATTTACCTTGTTGCCATCATCACGGTCCTGAAGTGGCCGGGCGGGACGAAGACGCTTGTCGTCGTCCTCGTTGTGGCACTGATTCTACGTGCCATTGCCATGACCGCGCTTCCGAATCTCTCAACGGACGCTTTTCGGTACGTTTGGGATGGACGATTGGGCTGGGAGGGAATCAGTCCCTATCTCTTCGTGCCTGCCGACGAGCAGTTGGCCGCCCTGCGCGATGCTGAGATCTACCCCAATCTGAATCAGAAGGAGCGGGCGGTGACGATCTACCCACCGGTCGCGCAGCTTCTGTTCATGATTGGCGTGGCTATACAAGACGGCATTGCCGGCATGAAGGCCCTCATGCTGCTTTGCGAGGCAGTGACGGTGGCCGCTCTGATCGGCTGGTTGCGTGCGGAAGGCCTGCCGCTATCGCGTGTCCTCATTTATGCCTGGCACCCGTTACCGATCTGGGAGTTCGCCAGCCAGGCCCATCTCGATGCGGCGGCAACAACATTGCTGGTACTCGGCATCTGGGCGGCGGTTCGCAAGCGCCAGGGTCTGACCGGCGCGCTGTTCGCGACTGCGGCGCTCGTGAAGTACTTCCCCGTTGTCCTGCTGCCCGCCCTATGGCGGCGATGGGACTGGCGGCTGCCGGTCGCTCTTGCTGCGACCATGGCGATTATCGCACTTCCTTACATGAGTTCAGCGGGAACCGGAGTGCTGGGCTTTCTGGGACAGCATCTCGATAACGAGGGCTACCGTTCCGGCTGGGGCTTCCATGCCGTTTGGTATCTAAGGGAATTCCAAATCGCTGATCCGTCCGGAGCACAGTTCGTCGCGGTCGCGTTGACGATACTGGCCGCGATCGCTGCTTGGGCCTTGTTCGGCCGAGGCGCGGATGAGTTCAAGCCGGGACGCATGGTCCTCCTGGGCGCCGCTTTCGTGTTTTTCACCTCCCCACACTACCCCTGGTACTTTGGCTTTTTGTGCGCCCTTGCCGTTCGTGTTCCGCACCCGGCCCTACTGGTCATGACCATTACCTGCGCCACGCTGCAGCTTCCGAGGCTCGATGGTGGCTACTCTTGGACGCACCTCTACGCCATGACATATGTGCTGCCTCTGATCGTTTGGGCACTTTGGAAGCTGGCGACTCGATACTCGCCTCCACTTGACCGTCTCAACCGCGACTTACTGAGGCTTGATACCGTGAATATCAGACTTTGATCCGCCGCATCGGGTTGGTAGGTTCCGCGGGATCAACGCGATTCCCGGCGACGCAATGCAGCGCCGGATACCAGGGAGATGCGCATTGCTGGCGATACTTACCGTTCTACTGGCATTCACGGCCAGCGTCCTGCTGACGCATTTCTTTATCCGTCTGTTGGATGGTCGCGGTATTGTCGCTGAATCCAACGAGCGTTCAATGCACAAGGGCTCCACCGCGACGGGCGGTGGACTGCCCTTGCTGGTTGCGGCGATGGCGGTATTCCTTGTGCTATGGCCAGCGAGCTTCGTGCATGCGCTCTTGCTCTCAGCTGCCGCTCTGCTCGCTGTCGTGTCTTTCATGGATGACTTGCAACCTGTTTCGCGCTGGCTGCGCTTTGGCGCCCATATCGCGGCGGCGGTCGTGTGCCTCTATACCATTCCCAGCTCACAGCTGATTTTTCATGGCTGGCTGCCGTTTTGGCTGGATCGTGCCGTGGCCTTGTTTGCATTGGTCTGGTTCATCAATCTGTTCAATTTCATGGACGGCATAGATGGCATTGCAGGCGTGGAAGTGATTGCGATTACGGGTGGCTTCGCCGCCGTTGTTGCAGCCGCCCAGGCGACCTCTCCCTTGCTCGGGCTAGCCCTTGCCATTCTCGGAGCCACGGCCGGCTTCCTGTTCTGGAACTGGCACCCCGCGCGCATCTTCATGGGTGACGTCGGCTCGGTACCACTCGGGTTCTTGTGTGGTGCGCTGCTCATCTGGCTTGCGGTGAAGCACTCGCTGGCCGCCGCTATCATTCTGCCGCTTTACTTCATCGCCGATGCCACCATCACGATTTTGATGCGGCTGCGACGCGGCGAGAGGATTTGGGAGCCCCATCGTAGCCATTTCTATCAGCGCTCGGCTCAGGCGCTTGGATCCCATGCCGTCGTTGTGCGCAGGATAGCCGTCTGCAACGCGGTACTCATAGCGCTCGCGGTGCTGGCCCTGTCCATGCCTGTGACGGCATTTGCACTCGCCGTGTTGAGCGTCGCGATCCTGCTGGCTTGGATGGAAATCGCCGCGGGGACGCTCATCCCGCAAAGCGCCGAGTCGGGCTGAATATGGAAGATCTACCAGGCTACGCAGAACCGATCGTGCGCTTTGTCGAGCAGCACCGCCATTGGGCTCCGCCCATCATCTTCATTCTAGCCTTCGGAGAGAGCCTGGCGTTCGTGTCGCTGTTGTTGCCGTTCTGGGTCATGCTGGTCGGTATCGGTGCGCTGATTGGTGGCAGCGGGACGACGAACGAACTTCTCATCGTGTGGGTGGCCGCCAGTCTTGGCGCCGCATTCGGGGATTGGGTGTCCTACTGGCTTGGCCAGCATTTCCATGAGGAGATCGCGGCAATGTGGCCGCTATCGCGGCACCCCGAGCTCATCCCGCGTGGCCATGATTTTTTTGAACGCTACGGCGTCTGGGCAATTGTCATCGGAAGGTTCTTCGGTCCGTTGCGCGCGGCAGTACCTTTGGTTGCCGGCATTGTCGAAATGCCGTGGCGGACGTTTCAGATCGCCAATTTCGCCTCGGCCTTTTTATGGGCGGGCGTGCTGTTGGTGCCCGGGGCCTTCGGAGTCCATTGGCTGATGGAGTGGCTTTAATATTCGATTACGCCTGCGAAGCAGGCTTGCTCACGACGGCATGCTGCGCGTAGTCCCGAAGAAGCCGCTCAAACTTCAAGCTGCAGCCGTTTTGTTGAGCCAGAGTCTTGAGTTCATCCTCAAGATCTTGCCGCGGCTCGACGGAAAACTTCGCCAGCCACGCGTGGAGTCCGCTCTTGAACAGACCGGGCAATCGCCCCTGCTGACCGAAATCGACAATATGCAGCGAACCGCCCGGCGCGACCGCTGCTAGGCCTTGCGCAATTGCTTCGCGCCACGGCGGGATCATCGACAAGGAGTACGAGATGAACACGCGGTCAAAGCCCGGCAATTCGAAAAGTTCCTGACTGGAGAATTGCGACGCATCCCCTTCGGCTACCGTAATGCGATCGGCAAGACCGGCGCTCTTGATATTGGAGCGGGCTGTTTCGAGCATCATCGTAGAAATGTCGAAGCCATAGAAACGGGCATTGGGGTAGCGCCGGGCCGCCTGGATAAGGTTGCGCCCAGTCCCGCAACCGACTTCCAGCACGCTGCCCCCGTCCGGTGGATCGAGCTCATCGAGCAGTGTATCCCGGCCCAACAGGAAATACTTGCGCGTCGCATCGTAGATGTAGCGCTGATAGCGATAAATGCCGTCCATATGCTGTTTGGCATCGTCCTCCGGGCTGGTGCCGGGGGGAGGCTGAGAAGGATTCTGCAATCCGTGCAATGGCTTGGTATGGCTCAAATCCTGATCCTGTTTTTGTTCCATTGTAACTCGCCGGTGCTGCTTTTTTGGGGTGTCTCGCGACACAGGTGTGGCTCAGGTTTACATAAGAGGGGGGCACGGTCGCGCGCAATAGGACCAATCGTGCTTCTTGAGTTCACGCGCTCGCATTCGGCGAACCACGACACGGCTCACCGAGGCATCCGGCCGCCACTCAGGCTTCGACCTTGCTGCGTTCTCTGAGCGACTGCACGCCGTTCCAGGTCCAGGCCGCCATTTGAAATCCAAATCCCGCAATTCCGCATAACGCAGCCCAGAATTGAACGTCGGTCCATTGTTGGCGGGGCGCTTTAAACCCGGCGAAGTCATAAGCCGCGGCACACACTACAGTCGCAACAAAAAGTGTAAGCAAAACAATTGCGCCGCGATGGATATAACCACCTAACGTCAGGTCTTTGGTTGCTATATCCCACAGCGCCATAGCAATGAACCCGCCGCCTGCTGTCACGACTAACGGGATTATAATATCTCGTCCGAATGAGATCTTCACAGCGCCACCAATTCGGGCTCAACATAGGTAATCTGGTTTTCATCAAGCCATATGCCCGCATCAGCGTAGGCAGTCGCCAGACGCTTGATCGTGTCGCGGGTGCCCTGACTTAGTTCCTGTTCAATGCGGCTGATCGTTCCCCGGTTCACGCCGGTTGCTTCCGCCGCGTCGTCAAGGTTCCAGCCAAGCCAGCTCCGCGCTGACCTGAGCTGTTCCGGGGTTGGTTCTAGGTAAAGCTTCATGAGTTACCGTATGCCCCATGACTTGCATAAAATGCAATATCACACCCATGGGCGAAGCGTACTAACGCAGCAAAGCAGCAAGCGCCACACAAGTGTAAACGTCTGCTAGACGACGCAATCACGCTGCACTGAGTTTGCAGGTGGGGGACTGCGCGAGGGGCGGTTG
>JARFQY010000347.1 GCA_029287535.1 Filomicrobium sp. | reverse complement strand
ACATGCGACCGATCTATCCCGGGGCGCGAATTGCCGGATCGGCGGTCACGATTTCTGCACCGCCGGGCGACAACTGGATGGTGCATGTCGCCATCGAGCAGCTAAGGGACGGCGACATTCTCGTTATCGCCCCCACGTCTCCCTGCGAAGACGGTTATTTCGGCGACTTGCTCGCGACGTCGGCAATGGCAAGAGGCTGCCGTGGATTAATCATCAACGCGGGGATTCGCGACGTTCGGGATTTGACTGAGATGAGCTTCCCGGTTTGGTCGAAGGCGGTTTTTGCACAAGGCACGATCAAGGCGTCATTGGGTTCCGTCAACGTGCCTGTTGTTTGCGCAGGCGCTGCAATTAACGCAGGCGATATTATCGTCGCCGATGATGACGGTGTATGCGTTGTCCCGAGAGAGAATGCTGTCGAGGTTCTCGAAGCAGCGCAGGCTCGCGAAGCGAACGAAGAAACTAAACGCGCGCGCCTCGCAAGCGGTGAGCTCGGACTAGACATGTATGACATGCGCGAGAAACTCCAAAAGATGGGACTGAAGTATGTCTGACGATGGTGTCCCCGTAATGTGGATGCGAGGTGGTACATCGAAAGGTGGCTACTTTCTCAGCGGCGACTTGCCGACTGACGTTGCTGAGCGCGACAGCTTTCTGTTGCGCGTTATGGGTTCGCCAGACCTGAGGCAGATTGATGGCATGGGCGGTGCGGACCCGCTCACAAGCAAGGTTGCGGTAATTAGCAAATCCAGTCGGCCGGGCATCGACGTCGACTATTTGTTTCTGCAGGTATTCGTTGATCAGGCTCTGGTGTCTGATCAGCAGAACTGCGGCAACATGCTTGCCGGCGTCGGGCCCTTTGCAATTGAACGCGGTTTGATTCTATCCGCCGAAGGAGAAACACGGGTCACGATCTTCATGGAGAATACCGGCCAGGTTGCAGTGGCTACGGTATCAACCCCGGGAGGTATCGTCAGCTACGTCGGCGACGCGAAAATTGACGGCGTGCCCGGCACTGCAGCGCCCGTACCGCTCGAGTTTCGCGATTCGGCTGGTTCATCCTGCGGCGCGTTGTTGCCGAGTGGCAATTCGGTTGACGTTGTTGATGGCATCCCGGTCACATTGATCGATAACGGTATGCCCTGCGTCGTGTTGAAAGCAAACGATGTTGGGGCGACCGGCTACGAAACGCGCGAGGAACTGGATTCTGCAGAGGATTTGCGAGCACGTATCGAGGCTATTCGGCTGCAGGTCGGTGAGCGGATGAACCTGGGCGACGTATCTGGAAAGTCGGTGCCAAAAATGATGCTCGTCGCGCCGCCAAGACTCGGGGGCGTTGTCACCGTAAGGAGTTTCATTCCGCATCGCGCGCATGCGGCGGTCGGCGTGCTGGGCGCTGTGAGTGTCGCAACTGCCTGCCTGATTGAAGGATCACCAGCGGCTGAAGTATCTGTAGTGCCAAAGGGTTCGCGCAAGGTCATGAGTGTCGAACATCCCAGCGGCGAGTCAACGTGCGTTATCGAGCTCGATCACAACGGCACAGTTGTGAGTTCTGGTACTTTGCGCACGGCACGCAAACTGATGGATGGGAGGGTTTTCGTATGAGCGAACGCATAGTCAGCTGGCACGGCGCTCCATCGCCGCCGCGTTTCGTGCCGCCGCCGGGAGCGGTGGATGCACACTGCCATGTGTTCGGTCCGATGGCTGATTTTCCGTTCAGTTCAAAAGCAAAGTACCTGCCGGAAGATGCGGGCCCGGAAATGCTTTTCTCACTACGTGATCACCTTGGCTTTTCGAAGAACGTTATTGTGCAGGCGAGCTGCCACGGCACGGATAATTCGGCGACGCTCAACGCAATTGCTGCATCAGGTGGCAAGGCACGCGGTGTGGCCGTTGTGGATCCAGCAATTGACGACGCCGAGCTTGAGGCGCTTCACGAGGGCGGTATGCGAGGTGTGCGCTTCAATTTCCTGAAGCGCCTCGTGGACGATGCGCCGAAGGACAGGTTTCTCGAGGTTGCGAGACGCATCGAGGTGCTCGGCTGGCATGTGGTTGTCTATTTCGAGGCGGAGCTTCTTGAGGAACTGCGCCCGTTCATTGATGCAATCCCGGTGCCCGTTGTAATCGATCACATGGGTCGACCAGATGTATCCCAAGGGCCGGGCGGTAGCGACATGGGCGCGTTTCGCAGATTGCTCGATAGTCGGGACGACATTTGGTTCAAGGCGACCTGCCCTGACCGACTTGATCCTGCCGGACCGCCGTGGAATGCGTTCGCACGTGCAGTTGCGCCACTCATTGCCGATTACTCTGATCGTTGCCTGTGGGGCACCGACTGGCCACATCCGAACATGCAGGATGCGATTCCTGATGACGGAGAAATAGTCGATATGATCCCGCGCATCGCAACAACTGTCGATCTACAGCGAAAGATGCTGGTCGAGAATCCAATGCAGCTTTATTGGCCCGAAGAAGCCCAATGAGAAAACTGGGTCAGTTTGAAGTGAACGCCGTCGGCCTTGGGTGTATGAATCTGTCACACGCGTACGGCGTGCCGCCGACACGGGAGCAGGGGGAGGCCGTCCTGCAGAAAGCACTGGACCTCGGCATCGATCATTTTGATACGGCGGCGCTGTACGGGTTTGGCCGGAACGAGGAGCTTGTCGGTCCGTTTCTGAAGCCGTATCGAGACCGTCTTGTGCTCGTTAGCAAATGCGGGCTCCGCGGCGAGGATGGCAAACGCTCGATCGATGGGCGCCCCGAAAAACTCCGCGAGGATCTTGAGAACTCATTGCGCCGGCTGCAGACCGACGTCATAGATCTGTACTACCTGCATCGCTATGACATTGGCACGCCTGTACCTATAGAGGACAGCGTCGGCGCGTTGAGTGAGTTTGTAAAGGAAGGCAAAGTCAGGGAGATCGGGCTTTCGGAGGTGTCCGGAGAGACGCTCCAAAGAGCGCACACGGTGCATCCTGTTGCGGCCGTGCAATCCGAGTACTCGTTATGGAGCCGGGAGGTGGAGATTTCCGTGCTCGATACGTGCGCAGAGCTCGGCGTGGCATTCGTCGCGTTTTCGCCATTGGCGCGAGGGTTCCTCACATCCGTCGACGTTGTTCCCGGTGAGTTCGCGGAGAAAGATATTCGCCGCGGCATGCCACGGTTCAACGAGCCGAATCTCTCGAAGAACCTGCCGGTACTCGAGCCGTTCCGGCGCCTTGCAGCGACCGCCGGATGCTCCCCGGCGCAGCTCTCACTGGCATGGGTACTGTCACGCGGGGAGCATATCCACGCGATTCCGGGCACGACTTCGCCCACGCACCTCGAGGAAAACGTTCGTGCCCTCGGCGTCAAGCTTGATCAAAGCGTGATCGATCAGGCCGATGCCCTGATCAACAACACGACAATCAGCGGCACCCGCTATCCGCCGGCGACGCAAGCGGAGATTGACACCGAAGCGTTTGCCTGAGCCTGGACTCCATTGCCGTTTGTTCAAACGGCGGAAACACGTGGCATGAGATCAATATATTGCGCGGAACGTTTGTCTTTTCCCTGGGATCTGACTCGAGAGGCCATTCGGTACCTACGCATGATCAGATTTGGGGCCTCCCGAGTGGGTAATAACTCGC
>JARFQY010000307.1 GCA_029287535.1 Filomicrobium sp. | reverse complement strand
GTCCAGAAATCGGCGCGGATCGGCGAGCTGTCAGAGGCTGCGGCATGGAGGTCAGATTGCTGTTTTAGGATGCTTGATAGCTTTTGACACTACCCATGAGGCGTGGCAATGGGGAGTCACGCTTAGACTACCTTTGAGGAGAGATATGTCGAAACCCGCACGGGGATCCAAGCGCGTGTGCGCGAGCTGTGAGGCGCGGTTTTATGACCTGGGTCATACGCCGATTACCTGTCCCGTCTGCCAAGACATCTACCAAGTCCCAGCGCCTTCCCGGCGCAGCGCACCTGCACCCACGCCGGCACCCGCGACGAAGCCAGCGGCTGAGCCCCAGGCAGAGGACGATACACCCGTCATGGGCGGCGGCGCCGAGGTCATCAGCCTTGATGAGGCGGCGGAGGCGGAGAAGGCTGACGCCGAGGACGAAGAGATCGCGGACATCGGAGATGACGGTGACGACATCCCCGATAGCGACGATCAGGATGCGTTTCTCGAGGACGACGAAGAGGAAGACACCGACGTTACTGGTATTGTGAAGAACGAACGGGAAGACGAAAGCTAGGGTCGCCCAATGTGATCGGCCGGCGACCCCTCGATTGGTACCTGCCCAACCGCTACCGCACGTCGCATTTCGCTTGAACGAACTGGCTGCACGGAATAAACGATGCGGTCTGAAATCAGCGGCATCGCGGCATAGCCGGAGGTTCCGCCAGTTTCCGCTTAGGGGCCATAGCTCAGTTGGGAGAGCGCGTGAATGGCATTCACGAGGTCGGCGGTTCGATCCCGCCTGGCTCCACCAAGTCCCCGCATTGCCGCCTGTTGATGTCCTATCGGATATGCCCCAAGCGCTCCCAGGCAACCGCCGGTGCCTTAGACGATAACGTCTGCCTTCTCATCAATGATCTGCTGAGAGGTCGGCTTGATTGTGTTGTCGTCGATGCAGTCGAAGCGGCCCTAGCTCGAGGCCGTCTCGGAAAGACACGCGACAGCCTGCGCGAATGTCGCTTCGATATGCGTCGTGTCCTTAAGCGCCCAAGCAACAAGGCTAGCCCCTTCCAAGAGGCTAAGAAGCATTGTCGCCGTCTGACGAACGTCGAGGTCTGCGCGAAACTCCCCATCGGCAATACCGTCGCGCACCACACCGGACAGCCAGTCGAGATGCAGCTCGAAAAATGTCGAGACTTGTAGGCGCATCGACTCCGGCAAAGCTGCAGCTTCCGCCGACAATGCCGCGCATAGAGGCATCAACCCACCGCGGAGGCTGTCCACAAAGAAGCCGCTGTATATCGCGAGCCGGGCTTTCGCAGATGACTCCTCCTCAAGGACCTTAGCCAGCGCGACCTTGAAGTCGGCCAAATAGCCGTCAATCAGCGCAACGCCCAGACCTTCCTTTGTCGGGAAGTGGTGATGGATGCTTGCCTTGCGAATACCGACTCTCTTCGCCAAGTCTGCATAGCTAAAAGCTGCATACCCGCGTGTTCGGGCAAGCGTCTCCGCCTCCTTCAGCAAGAGGTCGCGTGTTCCAATCGACATTATCTGCACCCCAACTGCGCGTTCACCCTCGGCCTAAGATCCGCTCTCGCGCTTGGTCGTTCCGTCGAACGCAACGCCGTCCGTGTCGACCACGGAGACATCAAGTTCATTGTTGTCACCTTTGGCGAAGGTGAAGCGGAAGTTTGGATTGGTCGAAATCGAGAACGTGCTGTCCAGCTTAAACACAAGCTCTCCGTCCCGCTCGACGGTCACCTCTCTAACGTAGCGTTCGGGAATGAACGTCGCCGTGTTGATGTCGAGCTGCATACCGTTGTGGTTGGGATGCTTGATCATAACTTGGCCCGACCAGATCGGATTGCTACTGAGGGCCGGTGAGAAAGTCCGAACAACGGTCTTTCCAATTCCAGCCATATCGGCATCAGGGTCCTTTGCCTGCATCGCTGCACATCCGCCGGCCGCAGACAAAAACTTGGTCGCCATGTGCAGGCTACCGTCTTCTAGTTCGAGAACTGCGCGCGCGTGAGAGAAGTTGTCGACGCGAACGCGGGTTGCGAAGCTGCGCTCACCGCCGACCCCGGCCGCCGGACCGAAATTCAAGGTTGCAACCTTCGGATCCGGATTATTGTCGATAAAGATCGACAGGGATTTGAGTTTGTCCTTCACGTGAGGAGGGATACGAACTGTGAGAGGAACGATGGCTGCGTCCTCCACCTTTTTAGGAGTCTCCAAAACGACATAGCCATTCTCTTCTGCGATCGGCCGGTCTCCGAATGCCTCCGCACGCAACGTCGGCCACAGATCCTCTTCGGCAAACGCCGACGTGTCCGCCAGAACACCGATGCTGGCTGCGAGCACTACCCCGCACACTGTCCGGCTGAGCTTCTTGAGAGCGTGAGTCATGGCCTTGGAGTTCCTCTTGTCGCGTTGTTCAGCGTTATTCCCATTCAAGTTCCGCATAGGCGGCTGTCACATTGCGAACATGATACTGGTCGAACAGCTCCCATGCATCTTTTTCCGAGAAGCCGGCCGACTTGGTCGCCTCCTCCAGCGTCTTTCCTTCTGCAATCTGACGGCGGACATCATCCGCGATGGCGGAGAGATAGCGCTTCTGTGGCGCCAGCGCCTCCGGTAGTTCCATGGTTTTTGGCCCATGGCCGGGAACGACCCGCGCCACGTTGCGCTGCTCCAGGTCGTCGAGAACCGAAAGCCACCCTGCTATCGAGCCGTCGATGGTCGGCACATGCACCGAAAACAGAAGATCGCCAAGAAAAAGCGTCTCGGTCTTCAGGTCCGTCACAATCAGGTCGTTGTCCGTGTGAGCCGTTGGCTGGGGTTCTAGCAGCAGCTCCCGGTCGCCAAGGTCCAGCTTTGTCGGCTCTTTGATGCTAACCGTTGGAAGGATGACCTCGCTACCTGCGAACGCATCTGAACCGACCATCTGTTCATTCGCAGCCAGGTAGCCTTCCTTACGCGTGCCTAGTGCTCGCGCAAGTTTGTAGTGCCCGACGAATTCTGGGTTGTCCTGCTTAAAAGCGGCGTTCCCGAAAACGTGGTCAGGATGCATATGGGTGTTGATCACGTACCTGATGGGCTTGTCGGTCACGGCCCGAATTGCATCTCTCAGCTGCACCCCAAGCTTGGCACTACCCGAAGTGTCAATTACGGCAACGGCCTCGGATCCCACGACAAAACTCGCATTGGCGATGTCGCCACCGTTGGCCGCAGACTGAACCTCGTAGAGCCCCTGATGCACGAAGACGCCGGGTGCAACCTCGGTCACATCGTCAATGGCCGCATAGGCCGGCAGATGGCGCAAGAGAGGTAACGAGGCTGAAGCAAGGGCTGCCAACACCACCCCCCTGCGCGTCAGCGTAGAGACCACACGGCCATCGCACGGATGCATCGTCCGACCGGCTGACGGCATATCGCATGGTTGCTTCGACATGGCTCGCATCCTACCTATCACTAGGTAGGCTCGTCAAGTTGTCCTTTGGCAACCCGGTGAACTCGAGAATGTGGAGCGCGGCGGCCCGCAAGCGGCAGGTGCGAGACCTTATAGGCGAACTTGATTTCGAGAGGAAAGGACCCGTCAGCCACTTGGTTTATCAGTGTTCTCTACCTACATGTTCGGGTGTGAAAGCAAAGGCTCAATGTCAGATCGCCCATGACACGTCTTGACGGCAGCCTTTGGATTAGTGTTCGAACCGCCAGCGGCAATGCTGCGGCGAAGCCGGCTGCGGGCAGTTATCCGCCCTACAACCTTGAGATCCTGCCGGCTGACAACACACTTCCAGAGCGGCTTCGGATTACATTGGCATTCGCCGGTTTTTCACGAAAGGACTTGGACGTAACTGTCGAAGACGGCGCGCTCCATGTTCACGGTGACAGACCGAACGACGACCCTAGGGACTATTTGCATCGCGGCCTCGCCAGCCGGCGCTTCAGAAAGGCATTTGCACTTGTCAACGGCGTGGAAGTGCGCGAAGCCGTGTTGCACAATGGCCTTCTAGCTATCGAACTTGAGCGGCTGCCTCAGGAACGACGCTCCGAAAAGGTCAGCATCAAATCCGCCTGCTGAGAGGTTTGGGAACCAGGGCAATGTACGAACAACAAGACGACGACCCCGAGACCACAATTAGTCCGAAAGAGCTCGCGCTGCTTGGGGACGGCGAAGTCGCGTATATCAAGCAAGTCGATCTCGACGATGTGG
>JARFQY010000301.1 GCA_029287535.1 Filomicrobium sp. | reverse complement strand
GGGACCCACCCGAGCGGGTTATCAACGAAGAGGTGATGCGTCGGTCAGGTGCCGATCAGTCATATCTGGAGAGAGCCACCGAACAGCAATTAGCCGAAATGCAGCGCCGTCGTGAAAGGTACCTCGGCGGGCGTGGCAGGTCCGATGTTGAAGGCAAGACGGCGATCGTCGTTGATGACGGCCTTGCAACAGGAGCCACAATGAAGGCTGCGCTGATCGCGCTGAAGCGCTGGGGCGCTGAAAGAGTGGTGGTGGCCATACCTGTCGCGCCCGCCTCTGAAATACCTCGACTTCAAGAGATTGCGGATGAGGTAATCTGCCTGGTCGTCGACCCGTATTTTCGCGGCGTGGGTGGTGCGTACGCTGATTTTCACCAACTCAGCGATGAAGAGACTGTCGGCTATTTGCGCCGGGCGTGGACTGTTGAGCAAGCAAGCGTGGACGGTCCGGTGCTGAGCCGCACCGTTGAAATTCCTCCCTTGCGGTTGCTAGGTGATCTGGTCGTCCCGCCCGATCCGCGTGGCGTCATCCTATTTGCCCATGGTAGCGGGTCAAGCCGACTGAGCCCGCGCAACCGGGAAGTCGCAGAGCGGCTAAACGAGCTCGGTTTCGCGACATTGCTCATGGACTTACTGACTTCGCAAGAGGCCGAGGATCGACGCAATGTCTTTGACATTCCTCTTTTGGCCAGGAGGTTGCTTGACGCAGATCTGTGGATTGCATCGGAACCGGAACTGGGCGATCTGCCCCTTGGCCTGTTTGGGGCGAGTACAGGAGCGGGCGCTGCTTTGTTGGCCGCTGCCGAACTTAGCGGGCGTATCTCAGCTGTAGTATCCCGCGGGGGTCGTCCTGATCTCGCCGGGGAACGGCTTTCCGAGGTCATGGCGCCGACACTCCTAGTTGTTGGAGGCAATGATCTTCAGGTTCTGGAACTCAACCGCCGCGCCCTCGCAGAGCTGCGCTTTGAAAAACAATTGCGGATCGTACCGGGCGCTGGCCATCTGTTCGAAGGGTCAGGTGAGCTGGAGGAAGTTACTGATATATCTGGCGCCTGGTTCCAGCACTATTTGGTCAAGTCGGAGGCGCCTCTTGTGCCTCCCCCTACCGAGGAGCGGGTGCCCGCCACTCCCAATGAGGTAGTCCGCGCCGCAGGCGAGGCCTTGCCTGAGTTGGACGATCCGAACTTCGGTGCTGCATTTGATCGATTTGCCACGGCTCGAGTCGTTTTGCTCGGAGAGTCGTCGCACGGAACATCGGAATTCTACCGCGCCCGCGCAGCAATAACGCGCAGACTAATCGAGGAGCATGGCTTCAACATTGTCGCTGTTGAAGCGGACTGGCCTGATGCCGCGGTACTCGATCACCGCGTACGTGGGCTGCCAGAGCGTAGCCGCAACGTATCTGCGTTTTCGCGTTTCCCTGTCTGGATGTGGCGCAATCGTGATGTGGATGACTTCATCTCTTGGCTTTGCGATTACAACACCAAGCTCCCAGATGCGAAACGCGTTCGTTTTCAAGGGTTGGATATTTACAGTATGTTCAACTCGATCGCGGAAGTTTTGTCTTATTTAGACAATCACGACCCATCAGCCGCAGCGCTCGCGCGGCGGCGGTACGAATGTCTTGCGCCTTGGTCAAACGAGCCCGCAGCCTATGGCCGCGAAGCTTTGTCCCGTGGCCACGCAATGTGCGAGGAGCCGGTGATGCGGGTCTTGGTTGACTTACTTACAAGAGAGCTCTCTCAGGCGCGACGCAATGGCGACAGCTTATTCAATGCAGTGCAGAACGCCCGGGTTGTTGCTGGTGCCGAGCAATACTATCGAATGATGTACTACGGCTCGGCCAAAAGCTGGAACTTGCGGGACATGCACATGTTCCAAACCTTGAAGCAGATAATGGACCATGTTGGACCGGACGCGCGGGCCGTGGTCTGGGCGCACAATTCTCACATCGGCGACGCAAGGGTCACCGACATGGGGGTGAACCGAGGCGAGTTCAACATTGGCCAGCTTTGTCGTGAAGAATGGGGCGAAGACGCCGCCCTCATCGGATTTGGAACCCATACCGGCACGGTGGCCTGCGCGTCGGACTGGGATGGCCCCATGGAGATCAAGGCAGTGCGTCCATCGCGTCCTGACAGCCATGAGGGGGTCTGCCATTCCGCAGGGGGCGAGCGCTTTCTGCTCGACCTGCGGCCCGGGGTCAATGAGGCGCTCCGATCCGCAATGTCAGAGCCGCGGCTTGAACGATATATCGGCGTCATTTACCGGCCTGAGACGGAAAGATGGAGTCACTACAGTCATACGATCCTCTCCTCTCAATACGACGGTTATGCCTGGTTTGACCGCACGCAAGCTGTGGTACCGTTACCTGCGGAACCCTTGCCTGGGTCGAAGGATACCTTCCCGTTCGGTCTGTGAGGCTATCTATGATTATCGGACAGTGCGGCCACATAGATATGACTCAGGAGTCCTCGAATACATGCAGTCCAAGGTCGGGTTGGGCGCGTCAGTGGGTGGTCTTGTTCCGCATCATTGCAAGCCAAAGCTCTATGGCGAAGACCAAAACGACAATCTGTCGGCGTAAATTTTGGCTCTCTGCAAAAATGGTCCTCATGGTGCGAAGCAACCCAAGAATGGAACCGAGGCAATTTTTTGCAATGGCGGTTTTGTCC
>JARFQY010000296.1 GCA_029287535.1 Filomicrobium sp. | reverse complement strand
ACGAGTTGATTGACGGGCAAGGCAAACCGGCTGCCATCGTCCTTCTGCTGTCGAGTAAAGAAAGCCTCCAGCTCGCGTAGCATTCGGCGATGTGCCGGGGGCGACAAAACGAACGACGCATAGAAGAATCCGGCCGCTTCGCTCGCCAAGACATCCGGTGACGCATGCAGGTTGAGAACCAGGGGTTCGATGTCTACCCGCGCGCCTTCAAACGAACCAAGGGCAAGCTGCTTCATGGCTTGCGCCGTGCGAACGCGCGGGTCTCCCAAATCAATTGCGCCATAGTGAGGATATTCATCCTGGACTATGCTGTAGATGAGGTCGTGCACCTCGGAATAGCCCGGCGCGGTCGCAGGGTCGCCGTCGATGATCGCGGCAAAAACCCCATCCGGTTTGAGCACCCGTCTGGTCTCCCGCAGCACCAGGGGGACTTGATCCATCAACGTCAACGCCCAGTGACACAAGACCACGTCCATCGTTCCATCGCCGATAAAGTGCAGGTCTTGTGCGACGCCCCGATGTAGCTGGATCGTGGAAAGCGGATCGCGCTGTCGCGCCAAAGCCAGCTCTTCCGTGCTCATGTCCACACCGGTCAACGCGGCATCCGGGCCGCACCGACGACGGCAGATTTCGAGCAAGACCCCGCTTCCGCAAGCCAGATCCAGAATATTCGAGTGCTGGGTCGGATCCACGACGTTCGCAAGCAACTCATATGTGTTTCGGCCCAACGCATCCTGGCATCGTCCAGCGCAGGATTCTGTGAAGCCTGCGTGGTCTCGATGGACTGCTAGGAGATGCTCCCGCAGGTTCGCGTGGCTGGGCTGTTCCCCGCGCTGGAGGCTTTGCGTCCAGCAGGATCTGATATTCGTTCGCATGTTCATGCTTGAGAGGTATCCATCGGAGTACAGGAGAGAACGATACTAAGAAGGGGGTATTCCAGCGGCGCTCGCACCGCTTCGCACGCACCCAGGGGCAGTGTTTCTGTCAAGAGATTCGGCGTTATCAACGATTGGCACGTCGGAAGAAAAGCAACATCACGCACTGTTCGAACCGCCACTGGCCAGCTTTCAGGCATGTGTCCAGGTATTGGCCGATTATAGGGTTGGCCCTCATCGCCTCCAGACTAATCGTATCATCGAAAAGACAGCGCTGGAGATAGCCTTCGACTTGCGACTTGGCTCCCTCGGGTGCGCCATTTTCATAAGAGATGTGGCTAACCTGAAAATCTACGCCCAGTCGGTTCAGCGATTCCACGATACTTTCGGCACTCGAAAATGGCACGCCCATACCGCCTTTGAAGCCATCGATATAATACTGATAAAAGCGGAGGTAGTGGGCATTCTTGCTTGCATGCGCGATGAATCCGGCGCCGTCCATAGCACGCACGAAGCGTTCAAGAGCGGCATCGAGTTCACTCTCTGGCACGGCGTATAGCGCATGCGTGGCCCACACGATGTCGAATGCGCCACGCGCGCATGTCAGCCCTTGTAAAGTCGTTTCAAACTCAGCTCCCGCCTCAAATGGTGGCATGAGGGCTTCCCGAGCCTCGGCAATCGAGAATGCCGATGGATCAAGAAGCGCATATTCGATGGGCAATACGTTTGCCTCCGACACCTTGGCATACCGTGCCAGGGCAAAGGGGAACTTGCCGGAGCCGCAGGCGACATCCAAAAGCTTTAATCGCCGTTGACCAACCTCTGCTTGCCGCGTCTCCAGCCAGTTCTTCCAATCGTGGGCTTCGGCCAGGTAGCGATAGTCCACCGAGGCGAGGGCATAGAAATGATCCATCTCCGACCGCCCCGCCTCGCTCCAGTGCTCGCAGCTTCGCTGGAAAGTATCTGACATCTGCTCAGGTCTCCACCGGCCAACAGACCGGGTTAAGTTTGCTCGCAGCTACATCGCCAGGGCTGGCGCCGGGAATAAACTTCTGCCAATCGCCCGACACCATGGTCGGCTGGTCAAGTATCCGCGCCCCGTCCGCGTAGTAAGTATTGGCCAGCACAATCCGGCTCTGGCGTGTCCGATTGCTGGCAGCTGTATGGAAGCTCAGATTGTGATGGAAGCTGACTTCCCCTATCTCGAATGGGCTTTCTTCGACAACAACGTCGTTGGCCTTGAACACTTCAGCGATCTGGCGGTCATAGCTGGTATCGAACTTGTTAAACTCGATAGCCTCGACCAACTCAAAGACACTGAGCGGCTTGGCAAAAGATAGTGGCCCCATCTCGATCGGGATCGGCTGCGCGGGGATCCAAGCCGTCACCACATCATTGGTTGCCAGAGGGAAATGGTGATCGTCATAGTGCCATGGAGTGCGACCGCATCCTGGTTCCTTCGACAGGATATTGTCGTGGTAGAGGCGCACGCTCGGGACGTTCAGCAGTTCTGCAGATATCCTGCCGATACGTGGACTGAGGACGTAGGCCTTAATAACTGGATTATCGAGCCATGCCATCTCAAGGCTGAGAAAGCGATCCTGCACGCCGCCGTCGAGAGAGGTGTCGAACGCTTCACCCAACAGCTTGGTCAGCTCTTGACGCAAACGGATAACTGCCTCTGGTGAAAGGACATTCGTCAGTTTCACAAAGCCGTCACGCCGGAAGGCTTCACAGTGCTCGCGCGTTAGTGCGTAGGGCACCCGCAACTCTTCAAAAATCGCGGCGTCGCTCGGCAGATCGATTGAAGGCATTGGTGGCACAGCCGACAACTCGGCTGTTCGCTGCTCGCTGTTGTCGGCCAGTGTCACGTACCAGTCCCACCATGCTTGATTGTCCTGTTCCCAGGGCTGATCGACGTCGGACTGGCGTGCGTTCTCTCCCACCAAAATCGTACTGGGCTGTTCCGGTTTCTCTGTCACGCCAAGCTCCTGAAGCAATGAAGGGTTCTGCGCTGCTTTTTTTTAAGAACGACAATTCCGGGACAACTCGACCAAACAAGGGCACAGTGCGAACAGCGACGAGACCTCGTTCATCGACTTGCTACGGGCGCAGCCGCCAACCCAACCCAAAAGACACGGCAGCAAGGCAGCGATCAGCGATCCCTAGCCGCCGCCGAACCGTAGCCTAAGACAAGTCATCGCTCGTTTGGCCAGTCTAGCATCGCATTTCCCAATCGATTGCGCACTGGCATGCTGCCCCTAGCGATGTCGGCGGCATCAAACCAAATAGCGGCGTCTGCGAATGGTCCGTCGTGCCCCTAGAGGCTCGTTGCGGGAGCTTCGACAGAGAAGGAACGTGCAACTTCTATGAGACCGATATTCAGTGCATTCGAGAAGTGGATAGATCCATTTCGGGCATCGCCCCAGGCTGATATGCCAGCCGACGTCGGCAGCTTCATCCTTTACTTTCTTCGACAGGCGCGATGGCCGTTCATCGCTTTCCTGGTTATCGGCGGCTTGGTGGGCCTGGTCGAAGCAAGCCTGTTCTATTTCGTCGGCGTCTTGATCGACACACTCAAGGTCTCGGATCCGGCAACAATCTGGTCCGAGCATGCGTGGATGTTGATAGGTATGGGCGCAGTAGTCCTGCTTGTTCGAACACTAGCACTGTCGATCAGCACATTGATCAATGAGCAAGCCATCGTCCCATCGTTCTTTGCGCTGATCCGCTGGCAAAGTCATCGCCGCGTGCTGCGTCAAAGCTACCAATTCTTTCAGGATGACTTTGCAGGCCGTATTGCCACAAAAGTCATGCAATCGGGCCAGTCTCTGGGCGATTTCCTGATCAGCCTGATACAGAGCATCTGGTTCTTTGCGGTCTTCAGTGTCACGTCGATCGGCCTGTTTGCGGCACTTGATTGGCGATTAGCGCTCCTACTTATCGGATGGTTCGCGGCCTATTTCACTGTGCTCGCCCGGACACTCCCAGAGGTGCGCCGCAGATCAAAGACCATGTCGCAAGCGCGCTCCGCTCTGAATGGACGGATGGTCGACAGCTATACCAACATCCAGACGGTTAAGCTCTTCACCGGCCAGTTCCATGAGGACCAATTTGCTCGCGAGGGCCTCGCCGAGATGTTGGCTGCAGCGCGTGCGTTCACACGTTTGATATCAGGCCTTAGGATCACATTGGCTGTGTTGAGCGGTCTGCTGATTACAACGACTGGCCTACTCGGTGTTTGGCTTTGGCAGCAAGGTGCAATCACAATTGGATCACTCGCCGTTACTTTGGCTCTTGTTCTCCGCATCAATCACATGTCCGGTTGGATGATGTTCCAATTCAACGGACTTTTCCGCGACCTTGGAACGTTACAGGATACCATTGCCACGGTGGCAGTCCCAATCAGCGTTGTCGACAAGCCGCAAGCCAGTTCGCTTGCGGGCGTAAAGGGTGCGGTCCAGTTTGAAAACATCCGATTTACGTACGGAAAAGATAGCGGCGCAATCGAAGATCTCGCTCTGTCGATCGAACCGGGAGAGAAAGTTGGCATTGTCGGGCGATCTGGCGCCGGCAAGACCACAATGCTGAACCTGCTTCTGCGCCTTTACGATCCGGAACAGGGTCGCATCCTGATCGACGGACACGATATCAAGCATGTCACCCAAGACAGCTTGCGGCGCGCTATTGGCGTTGTCACCCAGGACACGTCGCTCCTGCACAGGTCGATTTTCGATAACATTGCCTACGGATCACCGACGTCAACGTATGAAGACGTAGTCGCAGCAGCAAAACGCGCTCATGCGCATGGGTTCATTGCAGATGTCCGCGACGCTAGTGGCCGTATTGGTTATGATGCGCATGTTGGCGAACGTGGAGTTAAGCTGTCCGGAGGACAGCGCCAACGTATTGCGATCGCCCGCGTTTTCCTAAAGAACGCCCCCATTCTGGTGCTGGATGAGGCGACATCATCGCTTGATTCCGAGGTGGAAACCGCAATCCAAGAGCATCTACTAGCACTGATGGAGGGGAAGACCGTGGTCGCCATCGCCCATCGCTTATCGACCATTGCCCATCTGGATCGCTTAGTTGTGCTCGACCGAGGCCGGATTGTCGAAGACGGGCCGCACGAGGCCTTAATCACACGGGGCGGGTTGTACGCCGACCTCTGGACAAGGCAATCTGGCGGGTTCCTTCCAACGGCGGCAGCCGCGGCGTAAATAGTATCATCGCTGCTGAAGCGCA
>JARFQY010000276.1 GCA_029287535.1 Filomicrobium sp. | reverse complement strand
CAGGCTCAAAGCATTCCGGCGTCTCCTCGAACTCTATCCGGAAAACCAAAAAGCGGTGACGATGATGCAGATCGCACCGCCGACGCGGGAGGATGTCGCCGCTTATTCGGACATCAGAGAGGAACTGGAAGGACTATCTGGCGCCATCAATGGCGAATTCGGTGACTTCGACTGGACGCCGGTTCGCTATATTCACCGCGCGGTGCCGCGCGATACGCTGGCGGCTTTGTTCCGTGGCAGTCAGGTTGGGCTCGTGACGCCGCTGCGCGATGGCATGAACCTGGTGGCCAAGGAGTACATCGCGGCACAGGACGCCGATAATCCGGGTGTGCTGGTGCTGTCACGGTTTGCCGGAGCCGCCGAGGATATGGTCGAGGCAATCCTGGTCAATCCCTACGATACAGAGGAAGTCGCGCTGGCGCTGCAAAGGGCGTTGACCATGCGTCAGGAGGAGCGCCGGGAGCGCTATGAGGCCCTGATCCGAAGAGTGCGCGAACACGATGTGAAGAACTGGCGCGAAACGTTTCTCAACGAATTGCGCCTGTCTGGAGTGGAGAACGGCGCGTGAGAGGGCCGGTTCTTGTCGGTGACGTCGGCGGCAGCAATGCAAGGTTTGCACTCAGTGACGGGCCAGGGAGGCTGCGTGAGGTGCGCAGTTTCAAAGCCGCCGAACATGCTTCGTTTCGAGATGCCGTCGTCGGCTACCTTGCCGGCGTCAGTGACACCAGGGCTGCCAAAGACTGCCGGGCGGCCTTGATCGCGGCCGCGGGACCGGTGGAAGAACAGCGGGTGCAATTGACCAACTCCCCCTGGCACATCGACTCAACGGAGCTCCAGGAGGCGGGCAGCTTCGGGACGGTGCGGCTCTTCAATGATCTCGAAGCGGTCGCACTGGCATTGCCGCATCTGTCTGCAAACGCAGTGCAGCGCATCGGCCCGCCAATTGCAGAGCCACTTGCGGGAAACCCAATCGCGATCAATGTCGGTACGGGATTTGGGGCAGCCAGCGCCGTTCAGCTGCCAGGCGGGGGCTGGACTGCGCTTGCAACGGAAGCCGGGCACATATCATACGCCGCGCGTTCACAAGCGGAGAGCGAACTGCTCGGGGCCGCCCAATCAATCGAGGATTTCCTGTCCGGAGCCGGCGTCGTGCGACTTCATGAGATGCTCCGCAAAAGGGTTGAGGCCGCCGCGGTCGCAGAACAACCTTTAGATGCGGCGACCGTTTTCGAGCTCTGCGAAGCGGACGCTAGCTACGCGGAAACCCTCAGCGTGTTTTCCGACCTGCTGGCCAGGGTGGCCGGCGATCTTGTGCTGGCGCATGGGGCCTGGGGCGGAGTGTTCTTTTGCGGCAGCGTCGTCAAGGGGTGGAGCGGCCGTTCCGACGCGCGGCGCTTCCGTGAAGTTTTTGAAAGCAAAGGCAAGATGTCGAGCCGGATGCGGCGCGTGCCGACGAACATCATCCTTGCGGCCGAACCGGCCCTGAGCGGGCTGACCTACGTGGAGCTGTGAAAGCCACGGACTGCCTGGTCCATCGACAGCGGACATGCGTTCGCATCAACATTCCACACTCAAAACGCGCGGCCTCCTATCGTCCGACGTCATAGAGACGTCATAGACGCGTCAAATGCTGGAAATCCGAATGGGCGCCGTTGGGGTCGCGTTGCAGCTACCGGTTTTTGTTCGGTTCCGTGTGTATGCGCCGGCCGACGGCGACGACCGTGATATCGCACTTACGGTTGGGTTGGATCGACGGCCACGTAACGCACTGTAGGCAATGGTTTTTTGTTGGCCGCCCTCGGGTTTGTCTTGGCAAACGCACCGAGACAGGGGACCGGCTCACCGCGATCTAAGTCGTCAAAACAAG
Source organism: Filomicrobium sp. (assembly GCA_029287535.1). Classification (GTDB taxonomy): domain Bacteria; phylum Pseudomonadota; class Alphaproteobacteria; order Rhizobiales; family Hyphomicrobiaceae; genus Filomicrobium. The sequence goes on along the minus strand of JARFQY010000276.1, from coordinate 5,127 downwards.
GGGGCCAAGCGACGCCGTTGCCGCAAACCAGCGTCATAACGGTCTCGGCTGAGCTTGCGGAAGGGGGCTCGATGTACACATTCGTGGTCGGCAACCGCTTTGGCGACAAAGTCGACATTTATCCAATCGTATATGCGGAAAAACGGAAAAGAGGGGTAGGCTCCGTATCCGCCGACGACGAGAAGAAGGCCGGCAAGCGCGGGAAACAGGGGCGACCAATTGGGGAGGAGCGCGGGTGGCATTGCAAATCCAGTGTTTGTTCAAGGAACTTGATAAGCGCCGCTGGCGTGCGGCGATCACATGGAGCGCCCGCGTAACGGACCCGGGGACCTTGCGCGCCGGTCGCGCTAAGGGATAGGAGACGTAGGGTTCTGCTGGCGGCCACGGGGATAACGGGAAGCGGAGTGGGGCATCCAGAGGAGTTAGCGAGTCAAATGAAGCGTAATTGGAAATGGCTGCCCGCCACGTCGTTGGCGGTCATCTTCGCCACGACACAAGCTGGCGGGGCAGCAGAGATCCGGCTGCAGCTGAAGGGTGGCGGGTTTGAGATCACTGGTGAGCTTTATTCTTATGATGGCGTCAATTACGTCGTGAACTCTCCGGCGTTCGGCAAGATGACGATTGACGGCCGGCGCTTTGATTGTCTGGGGGACAACTGCCCTAAGCGGCCGGTTAGCTTCGCGCCGACCGCCATTGGGTCCGTCAAAGGTAATATCAAAATCGCCGGCTCGGCCGCGATTGGCGATGTGCTAATGCCAAATCTCATTGAGGCTTTCGCCAAGCGCGCTAGCCTGGACGCGGCGCGTGCCGTCGGAAATGACCCGCGCGACTTGACACTTCAGCTGAAGACCAGGGCCGGGCGGCAGGTCGCGTCTCTGCAACTGTCGCGATATGGATCGACGGCGTCCTTTAATCAACTGGAAGAGGGGACAACCGAAATCGCGATGTCGTCCCGGCGGATCACGGAGGCGGAAGTCACCAAGCTCGCTGCAGCGGGACTCGGTAACATGCTGCAGCCGACGCATGAGCACGTGCTCGCACTAGAAGGCCTCATTGTCATTGTGGGGCCCGACAGTGCAGCCGTCTCAATCTCCGTCGACAACGTCGCAAAGATCTTTTCTGGTGAGATCACCGACTGGGTACAGCTTGGCCTACCGCCCGGCCCCATCAATGTCTACGCACCGGCAGAGGGCTCGGTGAGCTTAAATATGTTCGACAGCCTGGTGCTGAAGCCGCGGAAGCTCAAAATCACCGCGAAGGCTACGCGCACTGACAGTGATGAACAACAGTCCAATCTGATCGCCAACGACCCGCTGGGTATCGGGTTCGTTGGAATTGCGGATCAGCACAATACAAAGGCACTCAACCTGCAGTCGGCATGTGGGCTCATTACCCGCCCTACACGGTTCGCCATGAAAACGGAGGAATACCCGCTGACCCGCCGGCTCTATCTCTACTCGCCCGGCAGGCCGAAGGCGCCGCTTGCCCGTCAACTCCTGACCTTTTCGCTCTCGGATGATGCGCAAGAGATTGTCGCAGAGTCTGATTTTATCGATCAGACGCCCGAAGCTCTAACATTCAAGGACCAAGGCGCGCGGATCGCATTTGCCCTCAATGCCGCCGAGGAGGACTTTGACATCACGGCCATGCGAAGCCTGCTCACCGACATCTCGCAATCTCTGCGCCTGACGACCACACTACGGTTTGAAAGCGGTTCCTTCCGGCTGGACACGAAGGCGTCTCGCGACATTGACCGATTGGCTGAGCTCCTGAAAACCCCCGATTATGAGGGCAAGCAGGTGCTCCTCATCGGCTTCGCGGATTCAGTGGGTGCTTACGGGAGCAACCTCTCACTCTCGCAGCGGCGCGCGGATACCGTCGCGGCAGCCCTGAAAGATGCCGGCTACGAAGCAGAAGTCGAAACTAAGGGCTATAGCGAACTGGCTCCGGTCGCCTGCAATGACACGACGAAGAGCCGCCAATTCAACCGGCGCGTCGAAGTCTGGGTGAAGTGACGCGCCGCCTTCCTGCTAGCTCGGCTCGCTGCTGGAGAAACAGAACTGACTCCATCTGGACCTGAGAGACTCTAGTTGTGCAGGTGCTCCAATGAAACGCGGATCAGGTCAGCGGTGCGCTGCAGGCCGAGTTTGTTTTTGATCAGGCTGCATGTATTAGCCACGGTCTTGTAGGAGACACCGAGTGTTTCGGCGATGGCCGTAAGGCTCTTGCCGTCGCCGAGAAGGCGCAAAATCTCAACTTCCCGGGTGGACAACTGGTGCAGGGGGTCTTCGCCGTCGAACTGACCGATGGCGAGCTTCGAGGCCAGTTCCGCTTCGATGTAATGGCCACCGTCGGCAACCTGCTTGACGGCCGCAACGAGTTCGTCCGCGCTGGCGCTCTTGGTGACGTAGCCCTTTGCTCCGAGTTTCAGTGCGCGGGCCGCATAGATCGGCTCTGAGTGCATTGTAAAGACCACCACACGAGCGCGCTTGTCCTCCAACAGCAAACGGCGCAGCAACTCGAGCCCGCCAACACCTTCCATATTGAGGTCCAGAAGCACCAAGTCGGGCTCCTTGGAGCGAAACAGCGAGAGTGTTTCGTGGCCCGTCTCCGCTTCCAGTATCTCGGTACCCTGGATGCTCTCCAGCAAACGCCGGACGCCGGCGCGTACAACCGAGTGGTCATCGACAAGCAGAATTTTAAGCTTGCTCATGGAGCACAGGCCTTTCGCGTTTCTTGTCCAATTCATTCGACTCCTTCTCCAACGAGGCAGCAAGCGGTAGCCAAGCGGACACAACGACTCCGTTCTTGTCGCTTCGCTGTCGGACCTCCAAACTGCCATTGAACCCAGCCACACGCTCACGCATTCCGGCAATTCCAAAACCCGGCGTGTCGTTGGCGTCCACCAAGCCACGGCCATCGTCGCGGACCGTGATCGATATTCCACCGGGACTGTCGACGACTTCGACCTCGACTTTGTCGGGATTGCCGTGACGCATGGCGTTGTTCAAAGATTCCTGAATGATACGGAATATCGTTTGGTCAATCTCTTCGCCAAAGGAGCAATCGGGCACACTCACTTCGAAGCTGACAGCGGGATAACGGTTGCGCCAGAAGCTCATCAGGTTGTCGATCGCGTCGACCAGACCGACATCGATAAGCGCCGCGGAACGCAATCGCCCGAGCAGTTCCTTTACGTGGCGCTGCATATGACCGATGGACTCGCGGATCGTCAACACCCTGGAGGGGATGTCCGCGTGCTTGCCCTCATCAACACATCGGGCGATGGAGGCGGCATCGACATCAACCGAAAACAGAAATGGACCAATTTCGTCGTGAAGATCGCGGGCAAGGTCGGCGCGCTCTTCCTCCTGCACCGTCGCTATTTGTTCAGTGAGACGGCGGTTCTTTACCTCCATTTTAGACAGGCGTTCGGCCATCTCGTTGAAGCCGCGATAGACCTTTACAAGTTCGGCTGGGCCCGTTTCAGGGATCCGAGGTGTATCCTCTGATTTGAAGATCTGGTTGAATGACTCGGCCAATCGATCGAGGGGCCGCAGCGCGCGACCGAGGAGCCAGTACACGCAACCCAGCACAAGGCTGCATAACAAGCCGAGAATGGCTAGCGTGTTGAAGAGCTGGTCCCATACTTCACCGATTTCGTTGCGGGAATCCGTTTGCAGCACGAAGCTGCCCAAGCCATCAAACACGGTCGGCAGTTTGACCCGGACAGTGCGCTCGGGTTGACGGATGATATCCTGGAACCACTCCGGCACGGACTTGCCCGACGTTGCGGGAGTCGACTTTGCAATTGTTCGGCCCGCGGAGTCCAACCATGTCGCCCGCAGGTGACGGTCACCGTCGAAGTCGGCGACCAAGAGATGCAGGCGGCGGCTAGGATCTAAGGATTCCTCGGCATCGTCGACCGCGTTGGCGGCGATACGTGAGCCGACTGCGATCGCGGCGTCCATCTCCTCACGGACTTTGGACAGCGCACTCCAATAACTAATGGCAGCGCCAAAGAGCAGTGTGACAACTGCAACCATGACGATCGAGGCAATAAGTGTTGATCTCAGTGACATGCGTTTGTTGGGCCGACTTCCTCTTCTGGAGGAAGGGTTATACTCGATCCTCGTGGTCCAGAACTGAACGAATGCATCACGATGTCAATTCGGGACTTCGTCTTCGGTCAGGCGGGAACTAATCCCGATTTTGCGTGAGCGATCCTGGATCGCTCTGCGGGCTCCCAGGATGGCGCTTACCTAGCCGTTTGTAGAAGCGATTATAAGACCGCTCAAGTTTGATCGCCACTGGAAGGTACCGGTTCACGTCTCCTTCGCGGAAATCATAGCATTTGTCGGCATAAACGGGTTGGCCGGCCGCGATTAACTCACTGACCTGGGCGAACTCATAACCGCGCTCGCGCAGACGCTTGATGAGGATCGTCAGCGCCTTTGCAGTGTTCCAGCCGCGCCCGTTGGCGTGAAAGAGCACGATGGAACCTGGCCGAACCCGCTTCAGCACACTTCGCACAATACCATTGCGCGACTGGCCACGCCATGCATCCGACGAGCTGACATCCCACTGCACGGCCCTAAGTCCATGGCTTTCGACGGCCTTGATCGCTTCTGGTGTACAAGCGCCAAAGGGAAACCGAAAAAGCCTTTGCTGAGGAGCCGCATTCTGAAAGGCCGGCCGGCCATTCAACGCCAGGCAGCGCCGATCGCGCAGACGTGTGAAAACCTGCTGATAAGCAAGCTGCGCGGCACGGACTTCTGCATCCATCCTTGCTTGGTCGAGCAGCGGAAAGAACCGGTGCTCCCAGGCGTGGTTGGCAACCTCGAAGAGGGGATCACCCACGAGCTGGGCAGCGCGTTCTGGATGAGTGAGCAGCCACTTTCCGCCAGCGAAGAAGGTTGCCCGAACCTTATGCTCACGAAGGAGATCGACGATGTCCCCCTGGTAGCCGGCGATCTCGAAGGGTTGCTCACAAAGGTCGAATGTGAAGGCGACGAGTTTCTTACCCGGCGGTAGTTCAACACGGCGAATAACCTTGCCGGTCGGCTTGAAGCCGGCCCAGCGTCCCGTCACACTGCCGGCAGGCGCCGAGCGATAAGCACGGCGGGT
>JARFQY010000209.1 GCA_029287535.1 Filomicrobium sp. | reverse complement strand
ATCCACCTCGCGGTACTTCACGGCGCACACGGCCTCGGCGTACTTCGTCGCCATGCCGACCAGAGCCGTCATCCACATCCAGAACAGCGCCCCGGGTCCGCCAAGAAAGATCGCGGTCGCCACGCCGGCGATGTTGCCGGTGCCGATGGTCGCCGAAAGCGAGGTCATCAACGCCGAGAATGGAGAGATTTCCCCCTCGCCCCGGCTGCTGCGTCCCAACCACAGGAGGCGAAAGCCAAACGGAATGCGGAGCACGGATTTGAGCTCCAGCCCGATCGTCAGATAAATGCCGACGCCGAGGATCAAGACCAGCATCGGAACGCCCCAGACGATCCCGTTCAGCCACTCAACCGCGCTTGTAATTTGTTCCATGGTCTCCCTCCCCTGGCGTCCCGGTCACGACCGGCCGGAAGTTGAAAATGCCCCCAAGACTTGTTCGTCGCACGGAGCTTATTTGACCGAAGCACTGATAAACGTCAACTTTGGGCCGGAACGAAAAGGTGGACGGGCACCGGAGGCATTGCCACCCAGGTCGAACACAGCCCGCCCCTTTTATCATCCCAGGGCTTGTGTCCGGGAAAAAAACATGTGCCCAACTCAACCTTCTCCAGCCGCCGCCGGCCGGGGAAAGCTATGGGACTTCCGCCAAACACTTAGGGCCGTCACCGTGCAGCTGCCGCTGGAAATGCTGGGAATTGTGCTCTTCCGCTTCCGGCCGCTCGCGCGCGTCTGGGTCATCGCTCTGATTGCCGTCAACCTCGGGTCGCTTGCTTTCATCCAGACCCAATACGGTCTCGCTAATCTGCTGGCGACCCTTGCCGGCATCGGCGTCATGATCCTGATCTACGCACGGCTGGGCTTTGTCCGGCTGTTGGGGGTCGGGCACATTTTCTGGATACCGATGCTGATTTGGTTTGCGTGCAGCCTTCCCGACAAACAAACCGAGCCGCTGCTTTACTATTGGGTGTTGAGCCTGATCGCCTTCAATTCTGTGTCCTTGCTGATCGATGCGATCGACGTCATCAGGTTCGCGGCTGGTGAAAGAAGCCCGCACTATGTCTGGCGGGAGGCCGACGACCCGCCTCGACTACGCTAGATCGATCCGCGGCGAGGACGGGATTTCATCAGGTCTTGGGCCAGCTTGGCCTGGCACGCATTCTGTCTTCCCATGCCTTGACGTGCTCGAAGTCAGTGGGGACCTTCTCCTCGATAAAATGGCAGACCATAAGCGCGGCCATCCCGGTGATGTCCGCCACCGAGAATGTGTCTCCGGCGATGAATGGGCGGCCATCCGCCATTTCAGCGTCAAGCCACGAGAGTTTCGCGGCGAAACGCCGGCGCAGTGATGCGGCATACTCGGGGATCTGCTCGATCTGATCGGCGAACAAGGGCATTTCGTGCATTCCGACGTTGCCGACGGTATCGAAAATGTGGCGCTCCATCCGCCGGTTCCACATCTCGATCCGAGCTTGCGCGAGTGCATCTTCGCCGAACAGGGATGGTTTCGGGTACAGCGATTCCAGGTACCGGCAGATCGCCACGCTTTCTGTCAGGATGGTCCCGTCGTCAAGTTCGAGGACCGGGACCTGGCCGAGGGAATTGATCTTCCGGAACTCAGGCGTTCGCGTCTCTCCCTTGAGTACGCTGACGTCGGCGGTTGGGATGGTTACGTCCTTCTCCGCCAGAAATACCGCGACCCTGGCTCCGTTCGGCGAGAACCCATTGTAGAGCTTCATGTCAAAAACCTCGATCTAAAAGTGAACTTTTTGGTTGACTAAACTGCGTCTCTCAAATAGTCAACCAATTAGTTGACTAAAAATGTAGGCACCAATGCATTCAGATCTTGATCAGACGTTTTCCGCGCTCGCCGATGCGACCCGACGCGCGATTATTGCGCGTTTGAGCCAAGGGGAGGCTACGCTCTCCGAGGTGGCCGATCCATTCGATATGTCGTTGACGGCCGTTTCCAAGCACGTGCGGCTCTTGTCGGATGCGGGACTCGTGAAGGTCACGAAGCGCGGGCGCACACGCTATTGCCAGCTGGAAGCCGCAGCGATGCGTGACGCGGTGGACTGGCTCAATACCTACCGGCAATTCTGGGACGACCAGTTTGCCGCTTTGACGCAATTCATCGAAGAGGAAGACAAATGAGCCTACCGTTTCTGAGCTCAACACCGGGCGACGAGGTCGTTGTTGTCGAGGGCGACTTTAATGCCAGCGTCGAGCGCATGTTTCGCGCCTGGACGGATGCCGGTGAGTTAATGAAATGGTTTGGGCCTTCGAAAGGAGCGGTTGTTGCAATTGACGTTGATCTTCGTGTCGGGGGGCGGGTTTGTTTCGAGTTTGCCGCCACTGAGAACAAGCGTTCCGCCGTCGAAGGGACCTACCTCGAGATCGAACCAAACAACAAGATCGTGTTCACCTGGTCGCATATTGTCGTCCGGCCTGACGGTGAAGAAAGAGTCACGCCGCAGTCCAAGGTAACAGTGACGTTCAAGGCAAACGGTGACCGCACACATGTTCGGCTTTGTCACGAAGGCATCGCAATGCAGGATGGGCGCGACGGTGTCAGCCATGGTTGGAACGGCGCGATGAGCCAGTTGCAAGCATATTGCGCTGGAGAAGCTTAGCCGTGTGCCGACCGGTCGTAGTTTTGCAACCCTATAATCCTATCAGCTTGCCGGCTTGGCCTTTGATTGCAGAGTGTTCAGGCGGTGCCATGGAAGTGGAGTCAGCAAATGCCTCTCTCTTATCCGAATGAGACCGATGCCTATAGGTCGGCGCGCAACGACTTGCTCGATGCGGAAATTGCCCTGCGAGCACAAATCGAAGCCGTGGCCGCGAAGCGTCGCGCCTTGCCGCCGGGCGGAGAACTCTCACAGGACTATGCCTTCATCGGTCAGGATGGAGAAACGCGCACATTGTCATCCCTGTTTGGCGACAAAACCACTCTGGCACTCTACAGCTACATGTATGCGCTCGACGCCGCGCGTCCCTGCCCGGCTTGCACAAGTCTGCTTGACGGATTGAATGCTCTCGTCCCTCAGATTACCCAAAGGATCGCTTTCGCCGCCGTTTCGTCCGCTCGCCCGGAGCAACTCGCCACCATCAGCAAGGAGCGCAATTGGAAGAGCATCTTGCTGATTTCCGCCTATGGCACGGACTACCAGTCGCTGTATCACGGCAGGTCCGCTGATGGCGAACAGCCCATGATGAATGTTTTCACGAAGCAGGAGGGTGTGATCCGCCATTCTTGGGGAAGCGAAATGCTATACGCCGATCTCGACGGGCATCCCCGGCATATGGATCTGGCCTGGCCGATTTGGGGGATCTTGGATATGACCCCGGAGGGCCGCGGTGAATTCTTTCCGCAGGTTTTCGGAACCTAGCGTCGCCTCAGATACTTTCTGGGTCGTTCCTCGATGAGTAATCAAATCGCATTACCTGGAATAGGGCAGTTGCTGCACACTCGGACGGCACACAGCCGACAAATGCGGTGTTTTGCCATTTCGGTTTCCGGCAGGTTCGTCAGGACCTTTGCGAGCAAGTCACCAAGAACCAGCCGCTCTTCAGTGGTAAGCCCCTTGAGGGCCGCCTCCAGCGTATCAAGACGACGGTCGATTAGCTGCTGACGCAACTTGCCGCCCTTTGATGTCAGATGCAGCGCAACGGCACGGCCATCTGCCGCCTTGCGTCGCTTGACAAGGCCGTCGGCTTCCAGGCGGTCGATCAACCGCACCGTGCCGGGATGCGAAAGATCAAGCACCTGGCGGAGCGGTTCGAGCGACAATCCCGGCGCATAGCCAAGTACGATGATTGCCGCAGCCGTCTCACCCGATCGGTTGAGCAACTCCTGCATCTCATCCCTGATCCGGTCGGTGATCGCGAGCGCGGTTGCCCCAAGCAGATTCGTGGTTCGGTCCATGACAGCCAATTGTATGCGCGCCGCATAAACTCTGCAAACGCGCTTGACTCATAATATGTGCGTCACGCATATAAACGTTGCTTGTTTGCACGAGAAACGGCAATGACCCCGGAGCGCATGTATGAGCCGGCCTACGAATTGGGCGTCGCCAAGAACCTGCAGGAAGTCTCAGCCGCCCTCACCTTCATGCACAACGACATCGAACTGACCTCACCGGCCCGGGGCGCTATAACCAGCGGCATGAAGAGGAGCGACCGTCATGCTTGACAGCCTGAAAGCGAACGAGGCCGATTGGGACGCGGACAGCCCGCCGGGCCTCGAGTTCCTGTTCGAGGCGCGCGTGAAGCTTCACCTGCCGCCATTGGATGTTGGGGCGATGGCTGACGGTAATCGCATGATCTTTCTCGTGAAGGGAGGCACGTTCGAAGGGCCTAACCTGCGCGGGCGCGTGGTGCCGGATGCGGGCGCCGACTGGATACGCATCCGTCCGGACGGAACAGCGTTGTTGGACGTGCGCTTCTGCCTCGAAACGCACGACAACGCCTTGCTCTATCTTCATTGGCAAGGTCGGTTCTGGTCGGCACCGGAAGACGCCGAGTACGCGCTCGATCTCGACAAGCCGGACGATCCGGCGGGTGCTTGGCGCTATTACTTCCGCGCGGCACCCCAATTTGAAACCGGTGATGCGCGCTATGCCTGGCTCAACAACATTATCGCCGTGAGCACGTCCAGAACCGGCGACGGCGGTCCCATCCATCGCGTCTTTGCGGTTACGTGAGAGAGTAGGGCATGCGCTACCGACTTGAACTTGAGATCTACCGACCAAGAGACCGCGTCCTTGAGCTGTTCCTCGACCCCCGGAACCTGCCGCGATGGCAGCCCGATCTTGTGAGTTTCGATCCTGTCAGCGCTGGCAAGGCGCGTGACGTCGGAACCAAGACGCGCCAGGTTCACAAGATGGGCGGGCGCGAAGTCGAGATTCTGGAGACCATTACCGTTCGCGATTATCCCGACAGGTTCTGCGCGACCTACGAAGCCGACAATGTCTGGAACCTCGTCGAGAACCGCTTCATCGATGTCGGCGGGCGCAAGACCAGGTGGATCCTCGACTCGGAATTCAGGTGCAAGGGTGTCGCCATGAACCTCATGAGTTTCCTGCTTCCTGGAATGTTCAAGAAGCAGACAGTGACGTTCATGAAGCGGTTCAAGGAATTCGCCGAGCGCTCCGGAAACGAATGACCTGCCGTCGCCCGTCAGCGCAAGTCCCGCTTATCACAGGAGCTCCGTTTGCGTCGAACCCACTCTAGAACCGGCCGCGGTCATGCGGCGCGCCGTAGTCGATATCCGGACCAACCGGCACAATCCGGGTCGGATTGATCGTGTCGTGGCTCGCGTAGTAGTGGCCTTTGATGTGATCCATGCGCACGGTTTGCGCGATGCCCGGCTGCTGGTAGAGATCGCGCACGTAGTTCGACAGGTTGGGATAATCGGCAATCCGTTTCAGGTTGCACTTGAAGTGACCGACGTAGACGGGATCGAAGCGCACCAGTGTCGTGAACAACCTCCAGTCCGATTCGGTGATCTCGTCGCCAACCAGATAGCGGCTGTGCGACAAGCGCTCTTCCAGCCAGTCCAGCGCGTCGAACAGCGCGGTCGCGGCCTCTTCATAGGCCTCCTGTGTCGTCGCGAAGCCGGCCCGGTAGACGCCGTTATTCACATCGCGATAGACGCGCGCGTTGACTGCGTCGATGTCTTCACGACGGGCGGCCGGATAGTAGTCGCCGGCTTTGGCGCCAACTCCGTCGAACGCTGAATTGAACATGCGGATGATTTCAGACGACTCGTTTGAAACGATCCTGTTCTGCTGCTTGTCCCAGAGAACCGGAACCGTGACGCGGCCGGTGTAGTTGTCGTCGACGACGGTATAGACCTGATGCAGGAAGTCCGCGCTATTGACGCTGTCGGCGATGACGCCATCAGCCTCTGCGAACGTCCAGCCATTCTCGGCCATGTACCAGTGAACCACGGAAAGCGAGATCGAATCCTCCAGACCCTTGAGGCTGCGGAAGATCAATGTGCGATGGGCCCACGGGCAGGCGTACGAGATGTACAGATGATACCGGCCCGGTTCGGCGGCGAAGCCATCGGACCCACTGGGCCCGGCCGCGCCGTCCGGCGTGATCCAGTTGCGAAACTGCGAGGCCTTGCGCTCAAAGCGTCCTTTGGTCGCCTTCGTGTCGTACCAGGTGTCCTGCCATTTGCCGTCTACGAGGAGCCCCATCGCGAAACCTTCCATGGTTG
>JARFQY010000203.1 GCA_029287535.1 Filomicrobium sp. | reverse complement strand
AGCATAAATTGTTTGAGCCGGACGGATCGTTTGGGTACAGCATGGGTACGGAGCCAAGCCAACGTCACCGCGATCGCTTCAATCTTGGTCGCCACGCGCTTTGAATATTCTCCAAACGCCAGCTTTCCTCGCCTCGTAATCCGCCCGCACTTGATCCCTAAAACCGCGCATAAGAAGGCGGAAAGGGACCTGGGCCTTTTTCTTTCCAGGATTCTGGCGTGGCGCGGGGCGATCTTTGTCTGTTCCAAAGTCTAGGCCGACCCTCTCAACGCCTTGGCTCCGCATCTTTTTTTCTTGGTTCTCTCTATCCCAATCGAGCCGCTTCGTCACGGATACCTCCTCTAACCTACAGCGCTGCGTATCGAGCGACTTTCATTGCTTTCGTCAACCGCGCAGAGCTTCGTACTTCGTATGGGTATCTGAGGCACTTGCAACGCATAGTGAAATACCTTGCACCACGCGGTGGCAAAGTTACATGCGACGCCTATGCCAGCCCACTCTGTTAACCGCTGGGTCGCTGGTTCGAGTCCGGCCCGGGGAGCCACCCTCTTCGTTCACTTGATTCTTTTCGCCTCGCGGGGCGGCTGTAACACGTTGCGGCCTGATGGGCCCTTCGAGAGATCTCAGTTTGAGAAGCCTCTTTTTCGGCTGGTTGCCGGCCTCGCTCAGGCTGTGCTCTTCTAGGGCATAGTGCGTCGTGACCGCGCTTGGGTGCGCGACGAGGGAACACAGTCTTGAGCGCGTTTTTCATCGATCGACCGATCTTCGCGAGCGTGCTTGCGATCGTCATCGTGTTGCTCGGCGCTGTATCGCTGCCATTTCTTCCCATCGGCCAGTACCCACCCATTGCACCGCCGACGGTCGTCGTCTCAGCGACCTTCACCGGGCCAACGCGCGCGCAGTCGAGGACAGCGTCACTACGCCTCTCGAGGAGCAGATCAACGGCGTCGAAGGCATGGTCTACATGTCATCGGTGAGCGCCGACGACGGCACGTCGACGATCACAGTGACGTTCGAGACGGGCTACAATCTCGATATCGCAGCCGTCGACGTGCAGAACAATGTCGAGATCGCTTCGTCCCAATTGCCCGACGAAGTGGTCCGGGCCGGCGTCACTGTCACGAAGCAGTCGAGCGATATCACAATCGCCCCCAATCTCTATTCGCCTGACGGCCGTTACGACACGCTCTTCATCAGCAACTACATCACGATTCACATCTTCGACGTCATAAATCGCATTCCCGGCGTCGGCATGTTGCAGATGTTCGGAGAGCGCACCTTCGCGATGCGCATTTGGCTCGACCCCCAAAAGATGGCGAGCCTCGGCGTTACAGCCGAGGATGTGACGAGCGCCGTCTCCGATCAGAACCAGGTTGTGGCTGCAGGTGCGCTCGGACAAGAACCGGCGCCGGAGGGGCAGGTGTTTCAATTCACCTTGTCCACGCTTGGGCGCCTCCAAACGGTAGAGGAGTTTGGCAACATCATTGTCCGGGCCGAGGCTGATGAAAGGATCGTAAGGATTAAGGACATCGGTCGCGTGGAGCTTGGGGCCGAACTCTACGATGAAGCGGCTAATGTCGACGGTCAGCCCGCCCTGCCCTTCGGCGTCTTCCAGCTCCCAGACGCCAATGCCATTGAGCTCGCCGATCAAGTCAAGGCCGAGCTCGCGCGGCTGTCTGAGCGGTTTCCCGAGGGCCTTGAATACGAGACCATTTACGACACGACGCTCTTCATCCGAGCGTCAATCAAAGAGGTCTTGACCACGCTGGGCTTCGCGATCGTGCTGGTCGTCTTCGTCATCTTCATGTTTCTGCACGGTCTTCGCACCACGCTGATCCCGGTGATTACCATCCCGGTTTGCCTTATCGGAACATTGGCGGCGCTCCTGGCCGCAGGTTTCTCTATCAATACACTGACCCTTTTCGGAATGGTGCTCGCGGTCGGTCTTGTCGTCGACGACGCCATCGTTGTCGTCGAGAACGTTACGAGAAATCTCGAGAGCAAAGCGATCGACGTTTGCAAGGCCGCGAACGATGCCATGAATCAAGTCACAGGACCCGTCATCGCAACTTCACTCGTCCTGATGGCCGTTTTCGTCCCCGTTGCCTTCACGCCTGGGATCACGGGCGGACTCTACAAACAGTTTGCGCTCACGATTGCCTTCGCCGTCGCGATCTCCGCCTTCAACTCGCTGACGCTGAGCCCGGCGCTTTGTGCGGTGCTCCTGACGAACGAAGCGAGCAAGAGGCACCCTCTGTTTGCTTGGTTCGACAAGGGTTTTGCGCATCTCAATGAAGGTTACGAGAGTCTCGTCGGTATCCTGATACGACGCTGGGTCTTGGTGGTTGGATTCTTCATCGTTGCGCTCGTCGGGACCGTTTATCTCTTCAAGTCAGTGCCGACAGGTTTCGTACCACCTGAAGATCAGGGCTACTTCATTGTCCTAATGCAGACACCTGAAGGCACGTCGCTTGAACGCACGCAAGAGGTCGTGAGCCAGATCGAGAAGACGCTAATGGAAACGCCAGGAGTGGCGCATGTCATTGCATTCGCCGGCTTCAGCTTCCTCAACTCAAACTCCGCGCCGAACGCAGCCTCGTTGTTTGCCATTCTTAAGCCGTGGTCGGAACGCACAGCCGCCAATGAGCAGCTCTTGACCTATATTCTCCCAACACTGAACGCTCAGTTCGCCAAGTTCCCCGATGCGGAGGTCGACGCTGTCAACCCGCCCGCAATCCCGGGCCTTAGTCCAACGGGCGGATTTCAGTTCGAATTGCAAGACTATACTGGAGGCTCGCTGACCGAACTCGAGAACATTACCAATTCTTTCATCGAAGACGCGTCCAAGCGCCCTGAACTCCAGGGCTTGTTCACGACATTCTCAGCTCAGACGCCTGGCTATCGCATCGATATCGACCGAAACAAGGTCCTTAGTGAGGGCGTCTCACTCAATCAGGTGTTCACGGCCTTGCAAGTCTATCTCGGCGGCTACTACGTAAACGACTTCAACAAGTTCGGGCGCGTCTACCGCGTCTATCTCCAGGCGGAAAAAGATGCTCGGGCACTGACCACGGATATCTCCGATATCTATGTGAGGAATGTCCGAGGTGAAATGATACCCCTTAGCGGCCTCGTAAGCCTGCACGCTGCGGTCAGCGCACGGAACATCAGCCACTACAATCTGTTCCAATCCGCTGCGATCAACGGTTCGCAGGCCCCCGGCTATAGCTCCAATCAAGCCATTCAAGCTATGGAAGAGATCGCGGCTGACATACTGCCGAACACTATGGGGTACGAGTGGACGGGCAGCGCCTACCAGGAGATCAAAGCCGGCAACGTCTTGCCATATATCTTCGCTCTTGCCTTGGTCATGGTGTTTCTCTGTCTCGCCGCGCAGTACGAAAGCTGGTCAATGCCCTTCACCGTGATCTTGGCGGTGCCGCTTGCAATGGTAGGTGCACTTGGTGCCCAGGCCTTGCGTGGGTTGAGCAACGATCTCTACTGTCAGATTGGACTCATCATGCTGATCGGCCTAGCGAGTAAGAATGCTATTCTTATCGTCGAGTTCGCGCGCCGCAGGCGCGAGGATGGTTTCTCCATCGAGAAAGCAGCAACTGAAGCGGCGCGCATTCGGTTGCGGCCCATACTCATGACGGCTTTTGCCTTTATTCTTGGCGTCACGCCGCTGGTCTTCAGCTCCGGTGCTGGATCAAGCGCCCGTCAATCGCTGGGCACCGCCGTGTTTGGTGGCATGTTCGCCGCAACAGTCTTGAGCTTGTTCGTGGTCCCGGTTTTCTACGTCCTGATCGAACGGTTGCGGACTCGACACGCGCAGCCGTCGGAAGCTTGAGCCCGCGGCCGGTGAACACAAACTCCTCAGTCTGACTTGGCAGCGGCCTCTTGACCTGATGTCACTGGAGCGTTGTCCCTGGCAGCTGAATTGTCATTAGTCCTACCGCCGCTCCTTTCGTTAGCAGCCGAAGTTCCGGAGGGCTTCGTTTCCGGTATAACCACGTCAACTTGCGTGCCGGCTTTGACCTTTTGAAGACCGCTCACGACCACCCTGTCCCCAGGCTTGATGCCCTTCTCAATAACGTAGTTCTGTTCGTACTCAGCCCCAATCCCAACGTCTTGCCGATTCACTTTGCTGTCTTTGTCGACCAGATAAACGTAGTGGCCGCCTTCGTCTTGAGCCACGGCTTTGGCGGGGATCATGACAACCTTATGCTGGTCCGCCAAAGTAACTTTCGCCGTGACGAATTGACCCGGCCGTTGTGTCTTGTCTGGATTAGGAATCACCGCCCGCATCTTGAGCGTACCGGTGTTGGGGTCGACCCGGTTGTCGACGAAGTCGACAACGCCTTGCTTCGGAAAAAGCTCTCCCGAGGACAGTATCATCGAGACTTTTAATGGCCCTTTCTCCTGGAAGGGAACCATCTCTTGGTAATCGCGCTCGCTCGGGCTGAAGTAGACGTATATGGGATCGAGCTGAACCAGTGTGGTCAGCAATGTGTTCTCTGCGCTTACCAGATTGCCAACATTAACGAGCGTATTACTCACGCGTCCATCGATCGGCGCCGTGATGGTCGCGTAGTCCAGATTGAGTTTTGCGTTCTGCAAAGCGGCTTGACTGGCCGCAAGCGCGCCGGCCGCCTCGATAGCTTCGGCCCGTGTGGACTCGTACTTCTGTACCGATGCAGTGCCTTCGTCTTTCAGGGTCTCGTATCGCTTCAACTGCTCCTGCGCGAAGTCCAACCGTCCTTGATTCTGCTCAAGGTCAGCCTTGTTCTGGTCCACCGCCGCCTGAAAAGGCCGTTGGTCGATCACGAACAAAACGTCGTCCTTTTTAACGTCAGCTCCTTCCGTGAACGGCCGCTCCGTCAAATAGCCTTGGACCTTGGCGCGAACATCGACGAGCTTGACCGCCGCAGTCTGGCCCACGAACTCTTTAACGAGCGGAATTTCGGTCGAAACAGCCATTGCGACCTCGACCTTCTGTTTGGAGGCCTGTTGCGTCTGCGTGCTGTTTGCATCGCAGCCGGCAAGGAGAAGCGGCAGGCAAAGCGCGAGCCAAACTGGTCCCTGCTTGGACTGGCAGTGACGATGACCAGTGTTCATTTCAGATCCCGTGAGGCTCATGCACCGATCCTACTTTTTCGGCGCTGTTCGGCCAAGCAAAGCCGAAATTTTCTGATTACCCAAGTTACAAAAGCGAGGTGTCAGCGTTCGGCCCGTTTTTTGTCGGCATTGAGAAGCTGTTGGTTTGAGACGGTCCCAAAACGGCAAGTTTCGCCGGCGTGCTTCGTCCTTTGCGAGAAGCAGGCGGCAAACTCTTCGAACGATGGTGGAAACAAGGTGTGGCGGGACGGTGATGCGTCGTCCAGGCGCTCCGGGTGACAGTACGAGCGAGGGCAGCCGTCCCCGACTCCCTCACCCCCGTAATACCCGTACGGCGAGCGGGGTACGCACAACTGACCCCGCCACTGGTGAGAACGCGTCGCCCTGCGCTTGGTTCCGCCGCATCTCGACGCTGGCCCTTTTCTGCCAGTGACGCCCAAAAGTCGGCAGCTCCCGAGCCAGTGAGGTAGGACTCGGCGGCTCTAGGCCGGGATGAATTTCAGGGAGACGCCGTTTATGCAGTAGCGCAAGCCGGTTGGCTTCGGCCCGTCGTTGAAAACGTGACCAAGATGCCCGCCGCAACGACGGCAATGAACCTCAGTGCGGGACATGCCCCAGCTGAAGTCCTTCTTCGTGCCAATATTCCCGTCAATCGGCGCATAAAAGCTCGGCCAGCCCGTTCCCGATTCAAATTTCGTTTTTGACTCAAACAGCGGAAGATCGCATCCAACGCAGGCAAACGTACCTTTTCGTTTCTCTTGGTTGAGCGGGCTCGTCCACCGAGCTTCGGTATCATGTTCGCGCAACACCGCATATTGCTGAGGCGTCAGCATTTTGCGCCATTCCTCGGGGGTTTTCGTGACCTCGAACTGACCTTCTGGCGCAGCCGTCGCGGGCGAACTATTTCCCCGCAGAAGAGCTGCACCGCCCGCCGCTGCGGCTG
>JARFQY010000189.1 GCA_029287535.1 Filomicrobium sp. | reverse complement strand
CGCTCCAACAGTCTCGATTTTGCGCCGGCTCTAGCTGCAAATATGGCATTTCCATTGCCCGACAAACCCTCGATCGCGGTTCTGCCGTTTGAGTCTCTTTCGGACGATAAGAAGTCGGGCTATTTCACCAGCGGTCTGACCGAGGGCCTGACGACCGCGCTCGCGAGGGTCCCGGGTCTGTTTGTCATCTCAGACCGGTCGACGGACACCTATAAAGGCAAACCGGTCAACATCAAGCAGGTCGCGGAGGAGCAAGGCGTTCAATACCTCCTCAAGGGCAGTGTACAGAAGGCCGACGACAAACTCCGGATCACCGCGAGATTGGTCGATGCCCTGATC
The DNA here is from genome assembly GCA_029287535.1 of Filomicrobium sp. Lineage (GTDB taxonomy): Bacteria > Pseudomonadota > Alphaproteobacteria > Rhizobiales > Hyphomicrobiaceae > Filomicrobium. The sequence continues at coordinate 3,570 of JARFQY010000189.1, read as the reverse complement.
GGCCGCAACGTTTGGACGGGTAGTTTCGATCGGCCGGATGGTGATGTCTTTGCTGTGCAGGACGAGATCGTTAAGCGTGTGTCTGTTGAACTCCAAGTGAAACTCACGGACGGCGGTCACGCGCGTAGAGCAAGCCGAGGGACCAACAACCTCGAAGCCTGGCTCCTAGTTGTGCAGGGCAAGGCCGAGCTTTTTAAGTGGACCCGGGACGGGATGATAAAAGCACGCGAGCTATATGAGGCCGCACGTCGCGCGGATCCCAATTGGGCCCTACCAGTTGCCGCCCTCGCACAGCCGGATTGGTATGAGGCAAGACGGGGATGGAGCGCCTCGCGAGAAGACTCAATCCGATCGGGTATGGCGTTAGCCGAGCGCGCCATCCAAATGGATCCAAACGACCCGAGCGGTTATATGGCGCTCGGCAATTTGTTGTTTTTGGTTGGTCAACCCAAGCGGGCGGTCGAAGCGAGGCGGAAGGCTATCAAGCTCGCTCCAAACGATTTCACGGTGATCGCTGGATTGGCAGCGCGACTAGGATATTGGGGCGGCGAACAAGAGGCTGTCGAATTATTCGAACGCGCCATCAGATTGAGTCCGAAGAATCCATGGTGGGTTCCGGCCGGCTACGGTTTCGTCCTGCACCTGGTGGGGCGAAAGGAGGAGGCTGTGGCCGCCTTGAAGAGGGCGATCGACCAAAAGCCCAGAAATGCCACCGCCCAAGCTCGTCTCGCCGCGGTTTATGCCGATCTCGGCCGGATGAATGAAGCCAAGGCGGCCGCCAAAGAGGCGAAGCGGCTGAACCCAAAATTCACCGCGAGCCGCTACATGAAATCTTATTCCCTCAATGATCCCAAGCGAGATGCCTGGTACACGGCCCTTTTCTTGCGGGCTGGCTTGCCGGAATAACAATCTCCCTGACAATGATCTTTATTGGGAACCACCTCAGATTGATCGAGATTGGGCGAGGTCCCGAGGTCTCTTTTGGGTCATGTGTGGACGACGCCCGTCTTTCCCGCTGCATCAACGCAATGCACCTGGAAGACGTTCTTGGCGATATCCAAACCGATTGTGCTAACTTGCGTGTGGACGACCCCTCTGATGTGGTTCGTTGTCAACGATCACCCTCTGGCACCTCGATGCCGCGCGAGGGCGTCGTCCACTACATCAAACTCGGCTGTTTGTCGGATGAAAAATTCGACCGGTTGGCCTTCGAAAGCGGACAGAGGAGATCGCCCAAGCAAGCCGGGCGACGCCGGATCTGTCGACGGCTGCTATTGGGATAAAGCGTCGACGCGCAGATCGTCCGCAAAGCAGAGATCCGGACCTCGCGGCCATGATGAACCCAGCGTCTAGAGAACTGCTTGGCAACGACCGCAGCACCTCAGAGACCGGACATCGATCGGATGAGGCGATGGACGGGGCGCAATTCCGCAACCTCGTCGGCTTTCTGGGTAGACCGACCACCATCGATCGGTGCGTCGACGCGATGGGCCAGCAAGCGACATCGCCAGCGATCGGGCTGTTCGCTGCCCGATCGACGGAACATCCCAGTTGCGGAAGTCGGCACACGCGCGTTGACGGGACACAGGGTATTGGCTGATCATGTCCACAGCTGAAGAATGTTCTGCCGAAATCGAGATGCGCGAAACGGCAGAAAATGACCCACTGCCAAAGTCTCCGGATTGTTGGTTTTGCATCGCACCAGCCACACGCTTTCCGCGAAGCGGTCCTGAGCGGGTTCAACATTGCTGCTCTTGCCAATCGTCGCTTTGACATCACGCTTGATATCTATCCGACCATCGCGCGAATTTTTTGCCGAACTCGACAAGCTCGAAGCGTTCGCCAAAGCCGCTCCACCCAGGCAACCCGATGCCGCCTGACTTTACCCGAGCCACTGTGCTTCGATAGGAGGCTACCAATGACTGTGGAAATTGCCCAGGACAGCGCCGGACATGCGATGCAGCCGGAGGACACACCTGAACTGAGGGCGCTCTATAAAGCGTTTCAGGATAACCACCTGAACCCTCTTTGGACGCAAACCGGCGATCTAATGCCGGAGCATCCCAAACCCAAGGCCGTGGCACACGTATGGAAGTGGCGCGAACTGCTGCCGCTCGCCAAGAAATCGGGTGAACTGGTACCTGTTGGCCGTGGCGGAGAGCGCCGCGCAATCGGCCTCGCCAATCCCGGGCTTGGTGGTGCCGCCTATGTTTCGCCGACCCTTTGGGCAGCCATCCAGTACCTCTGCCCGAGGGAAACAGCGCCGGAGCATCGCCACTCCCAGAATGCCTTCCGTTTCGTGGTCGAAGGCGAAGGCGTCTGGACTGTCGTCAACGGTGATCCGGTGCGGATGAGCCGCGGTGATCTGCTGCTGACGCCCGGTTGGAACTTCCATGGCCACCACAATGACACAGACCAGCCGATGGCCTGGATCGATGGGCTCGACATCCCCTTCAGCCAACAAAACGACGTTGGCTTTTTCGAGTTCGGATCGGATCAAGTGACCGACTATGCCACGCCCAACGTCTCGCGGGGCGAGCGATTGTGGTGTCATCCAGGACTGCGCCCGCTGTCCGGATTACAGGATACCGTCGCGTCTCCGATTGGTGCCTATCGTTGGGAGTATACCGATCGTGCACTGACTGAGCAGCTTCTACTTGAAGACGAAGGACAGCCGGCTACCGTCGAGCAGGGTCACGCGGCGATCCGCTATGTAAACCCGACCACAGGCGGCGACGTCATGCCAACGATCCGATGCGAATTCCACCGCCTGCGGAGCGGCACCAAAACACCCAACCGGCGCGAAGTCGGATCGACAGTCTTCCAGGTTTTTGAAGGCGAAGGTGCTGTCGAGTTGGCAGGCCAGGCCCATAAGCTCGAGATCGGCGACATGTTCGTCATCCCGTCCTGGGTTCCGTGGTCTCTCGAGGCAGAAACTCAATTCGATCTATTCAGGTTTTCAGACGCACCGATCATGGAGCGACTGCACTTCATGCGGACAATGATCGATGGCCAGGCCAAGTGACACTGACGAAGCGGCCGCGCGCGCAGCGCGTGCGCAAGGAAGGGGCGCGTGTTACGACGCTCCCGTCGCACCGACCCACGATCTTCTCCTCGCGCGCCGTGGGACAGCATGCTTCGCCAGAGAACTGAATGAGCTGAGTGGCGCCGAATTGGACGGATCATCGTTGTGCGGGGCTGGACGCGCAGCCCCTGGTTTCGACGTCGACTAATCTGCAACGGGTCATTCGCGTCGTGCGCTGATTGTCGGCTACCAGGGAGCAGCGGTCATTCGTCGAGCTTGAGCGAACACAACGGACTGCAAGCTCCCCATCCGCCGGCGTTGGTGACGGTCGAAGCACCCCTGGCAGCGGACATCGTCGGCTGCCCTGGCAAGCCGGTCAACGACTGACCGCCCGATGACCGCTCTTGGGATGTTGCGTCGTTTGCTCCGTAAACAGCCAGATCGTTGGCGACTTGGGCAAGTGGCCTGATTTAAACATTGGCCGTTTACTGACCGCTTCGTCTGCTGTGGGGGATAAAACGGAAGAACAGATCTCCCGCACCAGA
>JARFQY010000093.1 GCA_029287535.1 Filomicrobium sp. | reverse complement strand
AATGACCATCTGGACGCATTCTTCAACGCCACCGTTGATGCGGCTATTGCGCTTTCCGCGTTCGTAACCGCGGCGGAAGCTGTCGGTCTGGGCTGCTGCCCAATCAGTGCCGTGCGCAATCGTGCCGCGGAGGTGAGCGGCCTATTGAACCTTCCAGAGCATGTGTTTCCAGTCGCCGGGTTAGCGTTGGGCTACCCTGAGGAGAAGACCTCAATCAGCCTACGGCTTCCGCTTGGCCTGACGGTTCATGAAGACCGATACACGGATGCCACCACGCCCGAGGCCATCGACGCTTATGACGTGCGGAGGGAGTCCGTGCAGCCCTACGCACAACAGCGTCTGTCAGACAGCCTCGGGACGACGGACCGATATGGCTGGTCCGAAGACAAGGCACGTCAATACAGCGTGCCAGAACGTCAAGACTTCGGGGACTTCGTGAGGAGCAAGGGGTTCAACTTGAAGTAAGCCCCTTGCGTGCAGAAGGAGTGACCTGCTGTGTCCCGAGCCGGTGTCGCTCTAGCGGCCTGGTGTTACAGATGACACATGTTCCACGTAAGCCGGGCGCTGCTTCAGCCTTTCATACCAGGCTTCAAGGTTTGCGTGCTTCGGGCGCTCCGGAGCGTAGGTGATCCAACGGTGCACAAGCGTTCCAGCTGGAATGTCGGCCATCGTGAATTCGCTTCCGCAAAGATACGCGCGATTGGCCAGGTGCTGATCGAGGATGCCAAACAGCGGCGCGGTCGTTTCGACGGCTTTGCTGATCGCTTCAGGGTCGCGCTTCTCGGGCGGAAGCACAAACATGTTCGCTATAAAGACAGGATTGAATGGATGAAGCGTGACCGCCGCCCAATCCATCCATTGTTCCGCCTCGGCGCGCACCTTGAGCTCATCCGGATAAAGGGCGCCCGCACTGTGCTTGGCACACAAATACCTGACGATGGCACCGGATTCCCAGAGACTGAACTCGCCATCCTCTTCAAGCGTCGGAACGCGGCCGTTCGGGTTCATCTTGCGATAGTCAGGATCATCATTACCGCCGAAACGGCCGCCCCAATCGATCCTCTCGTGCTGCAACCCAAGCTCGCCAATGCACCACATCACCTTGCCGACATTCGAGCTATTGGCCCGGCCCCAAACTTTCAACATTCAGATTTCCTCTCGTTATACGCGGGCAGCAAATGAGCGTGTCGCGCCGTCTGGTTAGCCAACATGCTCGGCATCTTCTTCCTTAATGGCCATCAGCGCGCGTGAGGCGTATTCACGGCGGTAGACAATCGCCAAGACCCAACCGCATCCCACGATGAAAACGACTGAATGCAGGAACCAGCCGAGCCCCGCAATGGCGAAATAGATGGTCCGCAGGCCATCATTGGAATGGGTTGCCGCGATACTGGCCAATTGCGCCGTCTTGATCGCGTGCTTTTCACATTGGACGGCAGTGGTTGCTTCCCAGGGCGGCATCGCACCAAGCATGGTGCCGAGATAGTGCGTCAACCTGAATGCCCAGGCGAATTTAAAGAATGCCCGAATAACCAGTGCCATGAGAAACAGAATTTTGAACTCCCAGACGACAAGTGGAACGTCAACCACGTAGGGCAACTGTTCGAGCCGCTGTTTGACGTTGTCAGCAGCGCCCAGCATGGCCGTCAGGGCGCCGAGAACAAGGACCGACGTTGAAGCGAAGAAGGCATTGCCGGAGGAGAGATTCATAAGCAGCTGCGAATCCATAATGCGGACATCGCGGCGCGCGCACTCAAGCATCCATTGCACCCGGCGTTTCTGAATGGCTGCAACCAATCCCTCGCGGTCCTTTAGCGGCCCAAGCTGGACCGCCCAGTCATACCCGAAATAACAAAGCGCAAACCACGCGATGGCGAACATGTCGAGATAGGTTAGCGCTGCAAACACCCTTCTGGCCTCGTGGTTTCTTCCGCGAAATGGGAGCGATTGATGCTCCCCTTGAACTCGACGTAAAAGGCGGGCGTGCGATCACGCAAACCGCCGTCAGATTAGCTCGTCACTGCGATCATCGGTTTCGCCAAACCGTTTCAAAACGGCGGGTTTGGTTCCCTCATACACTTTCGAAAGGCCCGCGGAGATCTTGGCGTTTTCCCGTTCAAAGAGGCTGTTTCCATCGAGGTCACTTTCCACGATGAAGGGACCAAAGTTCTCGACCTCGATCAACCACATGGCCTGCGCAAGGCCAAGCTCCTCGCGCCAGAAGACGTTCTTAACGCGCTTCACGCCGCGCCCAAGCAAGGCTCCGGTACCGTATCCAACGGTGGTCAAATAGATCGCGCCGTGCGGGACGAAGTGCTCGCGATAGTCCTTGGAACTCATGCCACCCTTGCCAAGGATCAGCTTGGCGCCCGACAGTTCCAGCCAAGTCGCTATCCACTTGGAGAAACGAAATGATGCAGTGGCGGTTACTGCGCCCATGTTGAAGTCGCCGTTGTCGGCGATGCTGGCAGCGGGCGAGCAGTGGAAGTTGGTACCGCTTTCGGCAGGCAGATCGAGCGGCAGCGGAACGTTCTCCTCGACCGCACGGCGGTAGACGCCCTCACGGGCGGTGTAGACAGAACCGTCGAGATAGACGACATCGCCAAGCGCAAGCTGGCGCAAGTCTTCTTGTGCGGGTTCCGTCTTCAAGCGGACTTTTTTGAAGGCAGTATTGCTGGCCATTCAACCGTCTCCCGACGCTGATACGGGGTGAACCAATGCGGATCAGTACGATACTCGACCGACCCGTCGGCATGAATACGGGCACAGGCACGACGGGACGACAAACAGAACGCGTGGACGCTCATCTGCATGCCACCGGTATGACAATAGCCGGCTTCGATATGACAATCGATAACCATCGACTTGCCAACAAATCCCATCGCGCCCATGCCGATGCTGTTCCCAAGCTCTATGAACTCGAGTTCCAATTCCGCCATTCGGGGATCGGGATTGCGGTCGCCGACGGTGCGAAGGCAGGCGGCGCGTTTGCCGAGCACCATGCAGGTATCCTTCGAACCGCCTAGGCCAATTCCGATGATCGCGGGTTGACAAGACAGTCCACGCTTACCGAAGGCGACAAGGCTATCAAGATAGAAGCGCTTGATGCCTTCGATACCATCGGAAGGAAACAGCATGCGGTAGTCCGTGCCAAACAGGCCGCCTTTATGCACCGTCGTCAGGTCGATCCAGTCCCCTTCAGGCTCAAAGGCGAACTCAATCTCCGGCGCGTTGATTCCAACGTTGTTATCATGGTCGGTACGCCATAATGGGTGGACACGGTTGGGACGCAACGGGATGCTGCGAGTCGCATTGGCAGTGGCGCGGCGAAGCTCGGTTTCAAGGGCAACCGGACCGCCCTCGATACGGGCCTCATTGGCCATCTTCACATACCAGCGCGGGCAGCCGGTATCGCCGCACATGGCACGGCGGTCCTCCTTGGCCGCCTCGTAGTTTTCCAGCATCGCTTGCAGAACGAATGACGACAGGTCGCCATCCTCGACCTGGGCAGCGTGCTTGAGCCCGGAAAGATAGTCTTCGGGAATCTCAATGGCGGCCTTGTCCATCAAGGTCATGGCCGTGTCTTGTATAACTTGTAGACCAATCATTGTGTTCTCCTCAGCCCTGCGCCAATACCAGGGTCTCAGGCTCGTCCTTCAGAAGCGTCTCGCCGGGGCGCACGATGGAGAAGTCGACGGCTTGCCTTGAAACCTGCAATCCGCCTTCCCCTTGCCGCCTTGCGACCGTGAAGTATGACGTTTCGAGATCGCCACTGTCGGGGAAATCCTCCCGGTAATGGGCACCACGTGAATTCTCCCGCGACAGCGCGGCTCCGGCGATCACCTCGGAAACTTCAATTAGGCTCTGCAGATTGAGCCAGTCGTGCCACGTGATGTTAAAGACCATATCGTCGTCGGGAAGCCCTGTCGCGAGGAGCTCAGCACTTAGAGCCTGTAGACCCTGCATTCCACGTCGCAAGCCGTCACCGGTTCGCATGACGCCGACGTCGTCCCACATCAAATCCAAGAGCCGCAGGCGCAAGTCATGCACATTGCCGCCTTTGAGCGCGAAGGGCAGACGGGCACGGGCAATCTCAGCTTCGATCTGGGCTTCATCGGGATCCCGGAACCGGTTTTGCTCACGGTCGCCGCCAGCCGCCGTGACGTCGGCAGCCATGATGTCGCCTGCGACGCCACCGTAAACCGTGGAGTTGGCGACCCCGTTGCCGCCGAGCCGGTTTGAGCCATGCGCCCCGCCGGAATCCTCACCGGCAACGTACAATCCGGGCAGCTCCGTGCGGGTCTCCGGGTCGACCACCAGGCCGCCCATGAGATAGTGCGCGGTCGGCACCACCTCGACGCGCCCACCGGCGAGGTCAAAGCCGCAATCGGCGCAGCGTTTGACCATTCCCTTGAATTTCTTGCGAACGTCGTCGGGACCCAAGTGACTCATCGCGATATAGACACCGCCGTTGGGAGTTGTATTTCCCTTACGCATCTCATCATAGATGGCGCGGCTGACGATATCCCGTGTCGCGCGCTCGCCACCCTCGTCGTAATCGAACATGAAGCGGCGACCGTTGCCATCAAGAAGGTGCCCACCCGCACCACGTAAGCCTTCTTCGAGGACCGTTCCAGTCATCCGCGTGTTCTCGCCGCCCAGCAGTCCGGTGGGATGGAACTGCACCATTTCCATGTCGCGGAGCGGCAAGCCAAGGCGATATGCCATGGCAAGGCCATCCATCGATTTATCGCCGGAGGGAGTGTGATAGCGATACATGGTCGGCCCACCGCCGGTCGCAAGCAGGACGGCCTTGGCGCGTACGAAGCGAAAAACGCCACGACGCATATCGACAAACAAGACGCCAGCAAGTTCATCGCCGGATTTCGACTTGATCAGCGCCAGGGCGCGATGCTCCTCAAGGCGCTCAACCGGGCGGCTGAGGACCTGCTCCATCAGACGGTTGATGATTTCGATGCCGGTCAAGTCACCTTTGTGAACGGTACGGTCGTAGGTCTGACCGGCGAAGGCCTTTTGATGCAGCGTTCCATCCGGCATACGGTCGAAGAAGCAACCAATCTCGTTTTCAAGTTCGCGCACGCGAACGACGGCTGTCTCGCACAGCTTCCAGGCCATCGCCTGATCCGGCAGCCACTTGCCGCCGATAATCGTATCCATGAAATGGCGTTCGACGGAATCCCCCTTGCCGAGGGCCACGTTGTAGCCGCCCTGAACCATGCGCGTGCAGCCGCATTTGCCCAGGAGACCCTTGACTGCGATCGTAACCTTGAGATCAGGAGCGGCCTTCTGAGCATGCAGGGCGGCGAACAGGCCAGCGCCGCCAGCTCCGATAATCAGTACGTCGGTATCGTGACGTTCGAGCATCTGTTTACACCGCACTAAGAAAGAAACCGACAGAAACGAAGAATGACAAGGCAGCGGCCGAAGCCGCATAAGCTTTCTGCCGCGGTGACCAGGGCAGAAACTCCAAAGCCAGAAGCCGCAGTCCGCCGAACAGGTGGAGCGCAAGCAGCAGCACCAGGATCGCTTCAACGAACTTCACCAACGGGTAATCGGTCCAGTTGAGAAACGCATCGAGGCGCGCCGCATCGTTGAGGGCCAGTCCCAACACGTAGAAGTGGAGCGGCAGGAAAAGAGCCAGCGCCAAACCCGAGAATCGGTGAATGAGGGAAGCAATTCGAAGCGTGTCGCGGCGGTGCCGAATATCCATCAGAGCACCACGGCCGCAACGGCGCGGCTCCCCAATAAGAAAAGTGAAATGCCGACAACCCACGTGAGTACGTCGAGCCATCGGCTCGGCAAACCGAACGTCTCATAGGCAATCGCCCGAAGTCCGATAGCAGCATGCACCGAAACCGCGGCAACAAACAAACCGTAAAACGCGCCCCACCAAAAGCTGCCTTGGGTCCTGCCTAGGATTTCGGCAGCGGACAGTCCGTTCTGGACGGCGTAAATCATCGTTGCGATGTGGCCGAGAACCAGCGGGGCCAAAATCATGGCGCTGATACGCTGGGCGAGATAGAGACGCAGCCCGATCATCGTCCCCTCCCCCCTTTGAAGAACGACGCGGCCGACAATCTTTTCAGGCCTGCAATCGAGGCGGTTGGATTGAGCTCGTTGGGGCAATAGGTCATGCAGCTCTGGTGCGAGTGGCAATTGAAGCAGCCATCACCACTTGAGACAGCACTAAGCCGCCCAGCATAGGCGCTGTCGCGTTCATCGTTCTGCAAGGTCCAGGCACGGTTAAGCGCGGCTGGACCGAGATACTCAGGATTGGCGGCAACGGTATCGCAAGCTGCATAACAAACCGCACAGTTGATGCATTCGATGGCTTCGTTCGCCAACACACGCATTGGATCGTCCGGCACGATCGGAGCAATGGCGTCGGCGCGTGTGGCAGTGGGATGAAAGACACCCTCAGCCCTGGTCCATTTGTCAAAGAACGCGGCCATGTCTGTCGCCAGGTCCTTGATGACGGGCAAATTGCGCAGTGGCGCGATCTCCAGCTGCCGTCCGTCGAGGACCTTCTTGACATGCGTGCGGCAGGTCCATCTCGGCTCGCCATTGACCATCATTGCGCACGACCCGCACATGCCGACGCGACACGCAAACCTGTAGGTCAGAGTCGGCTCGGCATTCTGCTGGATCCAGGTGACGACATCGAGCACGGTCTGGCTTTGTTGAGCGGGCACCTCATAGGAACGATAGCCGCCACCGTTGGCATTGCCCCGCCAAACTCTCACCTGGAGCCGCTCGACATTCTGGTCCAAGTCACGCTCCCGTGGTTTTGACAACGACGCGGCCTTCATCAGGGTAAACGGTGACCCTGTCGCCGGTCTGAATAAGCTGAGTGACATCGCCATCGACAAAGCGGTCGCACATGGCCATACCGGCGAGCGCCGCGCCCTGCGCCAGGATTGTATTGGCGGTGTTGAAGAGAATAGCCTTCGGCGCCATGTCACGCGAGGTCATTTCATGGAGCATCCAGGCGGAGGCGACGCCGCCCTTGGCGGTGTTGAAGACCAGGATTTTGTCCTTGTAGGACTGTCCGGCCAAAGCATGGTTGGGCCGTGAAAAAATACCCTTGATGCGGTCGAGGTCATAGCGGGCGGAGAAGTTGTCATTCGCGACCAGCGCTTCGCCTTCGACGACACCTCCGATGCCGACATGACATTTCAGCTCTTTTTTCATCAGACGATCTCCCCTGCGACGGCTGATGCAATACAATCTTCCATCGACGCGAGCGCCGGCTGATAGCCGTAGCCGCCGAGAATGTTTACGATCTTCGTGGAGTTGGACAAAAGCCGTTTCCAGCCATTGGCCTCCCCTATCTCACGGGCGTACTGCTGATAGAAACACGTGCCCTGAAGGACTCTAGCCCCAAAGCTCTCGATACCGTCGATGAGACCCATGCGCTTGGCGTCGCTGTAGACGCTCGGCGGGGTGCAGACAATGAGATCGGTGTCCTTGTGGATCGACTTTCCCCGACACAGATCGGCGACCTGTTGCATTTCAACGAGGGAGAGCTGGGGGGCGGCAAACACCACAACGTCCACCTTCTCTCCCTTGGCCCCGAATGGTCTGCGAAACTCACCGATTTCAGCCGCCGTGATGTCCTCCGCGGCAAGCTTGTCACCGCCGACGTCGGACAACGTTTGACACTCCGGCGTGATACCGACGATATGGAACAACGGCGTCGAACCATAGCTCGCCATTGCCGCGCCCATGTGCTTGATCTCGTCGGAGTTCGGCACACGCTCGATGCCTTCGATCACCGGTATTGCCCAATAGGATCCGGACTTGCGGCCAATGACGGCACCCAGCACGCCCCAGTCGGTGAGGCCTCGCGGCTGCTGGCGTACGACAAAGCGGCGGGTCGCCTGCCGGTAACGGTCGAGATGCAGGCCATAGCGCGGCGTGCGGCCGGTTAGTCCAGCGGCCAGCGCCGAGGGACCGCCCTCAAAGTTGGACCGCGCACCGCAGACGCTATTGCAGTAGATGACCACGCCGGTATCGCCATAGGCGACGTGCTCACCTTGGACCGGGGGCATGATCGTCTGGTAGTTGATGCAGGTGTCGGTCAGCAGAATGCCAAGTTTCTGACAGGCCGCAATGAAGCGGCGCTCAAGACCGGCCATCTCCTCAGTCTGGCCTAGCGGCTCATAACAGGTCAGATCAACGCCACGCGGATCGGTGATCATAGGGATGGCAACACGGCGTTCGGCTTCGGGCAGGCTGCCAAATCGCTCAAACAAGGCAACGCCGGCTTCACCAATCGATTCCGGGTCCGCCATCATGTGGGCCTGGGACGCCTCGACCATGTCCTCAGCATCGAACATGCGGCCAACCTGTTGTTGATGCTGGATCGCCCATTGACGCGCGGGCCCCAGTTCGCCGTCGAGCATCGCCTGCTCTTTTGGTGACAGCTTCATGGACCGGTTCCTTTCATGACCCACCTTGCATCCTGTTCGGCAATCATAGGCTTTGTGACGTTCGCAGCGTTTCGAACTCGGCTAGGCTGGCTGGCAGTTCTTCGATACCAAGGCCGGGTGCATTGCTGATTTGCCACCAACCACTTCCGACCGATCCATCCGCATCGGCGATGGCATCGCGCAGCGGGTTCGGATTGATATCAACCTCCAGAAGTCCGGAACCACCGACGGCCGCAAGCAGTTGAGCGGATGCTAGGAGGCCGATCCCGCCCCCCAGAAAATGGGGGCAATAGGTGTAGCCGGCACGGATGGCTTGCCGGGCGACATCATAACAACCCGTGACGCCCCCCCACTTGGCCACGTCCGGCTGGTAGATCGACAAAGCTCCGACGGACATCGCAGACTTGAACTCAGCAAAACCGGCGATGTTTTCCCCTCCGGCGAGAGGGATGCCGCTTGCCGCTGCAAGAGCTCGCCAGTCGTCCTCGGGAGCGTCAACCGGCAACGGCTCTTCAAGCCAGCCGATCTCGCTGCCGCTCAGTCGGTCGACGAAAGTTTTGGCGGCCGGCAGGTCCCATGCTTGGTTGGCATCCGTGAACAGGCGCTCTTCGGATTGCAGAGATTGAGAGATCGCGCGGGTGGCGGCGGCGTCCTGTTCGAGATCAAAGCCGACCTTTACTTTGAATGAGAGGAATCCCTTTTCGCGTGCCGCACCGATCAGTTCCTCGGCGCCGGCGATGTGGATCCCACTGGCATAGGCGGGGACGCTGTCGGCGGCGGCGCTATTCAAGAAGCGTCCGAGCGGAACGCCGGCGCGGCGGGCAAACAAGTCCCAAAGGGCAATGTCGAGACCGGCGGTCACCTGTCGGAACGGGCCGAGCTCACCGCATTGAATGGCGCGGATGCGCGTCTCGGTTTCGAGTTTTTGAAACAGCTCGCGGGGGTGTTCTATTCGCGTACCAAGAACCAAATGCGCGATGTCCTTCGTCAGCAAATTGGCCCGATGCTCGGCGCCCGCTGCTGGCCAATTGGCGAAGATCTCGCCCCAGCCAAATCCGCCGTCGGCATCCTCGACACGCACAAAAACTGCAGGCCGATCTCGCATGATGCCAAAAGACGTCGCCACGGGTCGATCGATGGGACAGCGGTAAACGAACGCGTCGAGGCGCCTGATCGTCACGCTCTCGTACATGCTTCCAAATCCCTTGAGATCCTGCGGTCGTTGCACCGCCGCAGTTAGATGTCCACGCATAAGACTAGACATCCAGTATTATGTATGACCTTAATATGCGGCACCGATCTCGGCAAGGATGTTTACCGTGGCGAACCTCAGGCGCAGTGCAATCCCGCTGTACACTCAGATTGCCTCATCCTTGCGCAATGAGATCGAGTCCGGCACCTGGCCCGTCGGCAGCAAACTACCGGCAATGAACCAACTCGCCGACCGTTTCGGCGTCGCAACACAAACGATGCGGCAGGCGCTCGGTCTGCTTGAAGCAGAAGGCCTCGTTTTGCGGCGGCAGGGCATTGGCACGGTCGTACAAAACGACCCACGCGACCTGCACTGGCTGAAGTTGCCGAACGACTGGCCGTCGCTTGTGGGCATGCTCGACAAAATCAACGTCCATGTGATGCTGGTTGAAGCTTCCGACCGGATGCCGAAGCTTCGCGAGGACGACGGAAAGCCCGCCAATGCCTACAAGTACGTCAAACGCGTACACTACAGTAACGACGACCCTTTCTGCGTTATCGAGTTCTATCTGTCCGCCGAAGTCTACTTGCGCGCACCAAAACAGTTCCGAAGATCGACGGTTATTCCTGTCCTGGCGGGAATGAAAGACGTTGATATCTGCAAGGTCCGGCAGTCTATCAGCATCGATGTCGCAGATGCCGAAACTGCAAAACATCTCGATATTCCACTTGCCAACCCGATCGCAAGGGTCCGAAGATTGATCGCCGACACCGAGGGACGCGTCACCTATGTTGCCGAAGCCCTCTATCGAAGTGACGTCATTCGTCTGGAGATGGACCTGTCTCCGGCCAAGAAAAGACCGTGAAACGGCACTTGGACGTATCGCAAGTAAGCGTTGTTAGTACAGGAGGTAACGAAATGATTGGCAGGAAAATGCGCGGGCTGCAACGATCCGCCATACTCGGCCTGACGGCCGTTGCGCTCGGCGTCGGCGGATTGGTGTCCGCAGCAGCTGCTGCTGAATACCCTTCGCGCCCGGTCACCGTGGTGATCCCCTACGGTCCTGGTGGAGCGACTGACATTTCCGGGCGGACACTGTCGGTTCCACTCGGCAAACTCATCCCGCAGCCAATCCTCACCGTCAACCGGACAGGTGCCGGCGGCGCAACCGGCACGGTATCGGTGCGAAATGCCGCCAACGACGGCTATACGATGATGATCGCCCGCGTCGGTTCGCACACCGTCAACCCAGCCATGAAGGCGACGTTGCCTTACAAGCTAGATGAATTCGACTTCGTGGGCGTCTACGAAATCAACCCGGTCGCATGCGCGGTCGCCGCCAATTCCGACATCAAGACGATGGAAGACCTGGTGGCAAAGGTCAAAGCGAAACCGAAGTCGGTCAGCTACAGCTCATCGGGTGTCGGCTCGCTACTGCATATCGCCGGCGCCATGGTGATGCGAGAATTCGGCGTCGAAAACCCCGTCCAGGATCTCATTCATATCCCGCTCAAGGGCGGAGGCGCGGCAGCAACAGCTGTTCTGTCGGGTACGGCAACGTTTATCTGCACAAACTCTTCGGCTCTGGCCAGCTTCGTTGCCAACAAGCAGCTTCGTCCCTTGATGGTCACAACCAAGGAACCAGTGCCTGGTTTTGATGCGCCAACGGCAGCGGACCTCGGCAAGCCAAACCTTCACCAGCTCGTCGGCTGGTCTGGCATCGCCGGCCCCAAAGGCCTGCCGGAAGATGTCAAGGAAAAGTGGCGCGGCTGGCTCAAAGATGCCGTGGCCGACCAGGGTTTTCTCGACAAGATGACGGCGCGCGGTTCGGTGATCCAACTCATGGATCCTGAAGAGTCGCAAGCCTTCATCCAAAATCAGTACGAAGTGTTCCGCAAACTTGTCGACGATCTCGGCATGCGGGTCGAGGGGTGACCTCCCCCTGGAATATATGTGGCGACCGTGACACCACGGTCGCCCTCACTTCTCCCGCACCTGGATTGCAACGTAAGTCCGATGTCATCCCAGGTGCGGGCCGTGGGTTGGCGACACGGCGGCCCTCCACCGCCCCGCCTAGCGAGTTTTTTCGCGCATGAATCTCATGAACAAGGACATCTGGCTTGGTATTGGAGCCATAGCGTTCGGCGTATTTCTGCTCGTCTTCGCTATACCATCTTTTGTCTCTTCCCCAAGCAACGTGCCAGCCTTGGTCCTGGCGCCAACGTTCTGGCCGACCATCGTGGCCTATATCATCGTCGTGCTGGGTGCGGCGCTGGTAATATCTCGCATGTCCGGTTTGACCAATGAGAGCTCGGGCGAGACCGCAAACGTGCCGGAGACGCGGGAAGAGCAGTTGTATGGATTGGGACGACTGCTGGCCATGGCGGTTCTCATGGTGGGCCTGGTGATTGCGACGCCGATTGTCGGAATGGTACTGGCCACCGCTATTGCGTTTGCGTTCTTCGCGGCGATTGTTGTTACACCGCGTCCCCTGACATCCATTGTTGTTGCCATTGTGCTACCGTTGGCGCTTTACGCCTTCTTCAGCCACGTCGCCGGAGTCTCCGTGCCGCAGGGAAGGTTTCTGACGCTACCATGAATCTCCTGGACAATCTCGCAGCTGCGTTGCCGTTGGTCGCCAATCTCGAGAGCTTTCTCGCGCTCGCATCGGGAATAACAATCGGTGTGGTGGCCGGTGCAATACCCGGCATGTCCGCGACAATGGCCGTCGCCCTGACCTTGCCGTTCACGTTCGCGCTGCAGCCGATCACCGGAATTCTGCTTCTTTTGGGTGTCTACAAGGGCGGCATCTTCGGAGGCTCTATCCCTGCGATTCTGATCAAGACGCCAGGCACGCCAGCATCGAGCGCCACGATCCTTGACGGCTATCCGATGGCGGAGAACGGGCAAGCAGGCAAAGCCCTTGGGATTGCGCTCTACGCCTCATGCACAGCCGACGTTATCTCCAACCTATCTCTCATTCTTTTTGCGGGATGGCTGGCTTCGTTTGCACTGAGTTTCGGGCCACCCGAATTCTTCACGTTGATCTTGTTTTCTTTGACGATCATCGCCGGCGTGTCGGGAGAGAGCCTGATCAAAGGGCTGCTGTCAGCTGTATTAGGTCTGCTGCTCGCCACCGTCGGGCTCGACCTCATCTACGGGACAAACCGGTTCAACTTCAATGATCCGAACCTGATGGGTGGTCTCAATTTTATCGCGGTCCTGATTGGGCTCTTCGCAATCCCGGAGATACTCAACTACGTCTGGCACCCGCGGGGGGGCGAGGGTACGGTCCGGGCGCTTGGCGAACAACACGTGACATTCAAGGAGTACCGTAAGTGTTTCCGGTCGATCATCCGCGGAAGCTTTATCGGTGTTATTCTCGGCAGCATTCCCGGCATCGGCGCGGCCCCAGCAGCCTTCTTGTCCTATAGCGAGGCACGACGTCGCTCGCCGGACAAAGAGAACTTCGGCAAGGGCGAAATGGAGGGCGTCGCGGCATCGGAGGCCGGCAATAACGGTGTGTGCGGGGCGACGTTGATCCCGCTGCTGGCGCTGGGGGTACCAGGCGACGTTATCACCGCCATCGTCATCGGCGCATTCATGGTTCACGGACTGCAGCCTGGTCCCATGATGTTTGTTGCCAACGCGAATATCGTTTATGCGCTCTTCCTTGGCTTGATCGTCAGCTCAGTCCTGCTGCTTATCGTCGGCAGCGTCGCCGTCCGGTTGTTCCGCTATATCGTCGATGTCCCGCGCTCGGTGTTGATGCCCTCGGTGCTCATTTTGTGCGTGTTCGGCGTCTATGCCGTGAACAACAACGTGTTCGATATCATCGTCATGTTCACCATGGGATGGATTGGATACTTCATGATGCGCAACGGCATGCCGGCGGCACCGTTTCTCATCGCCTTCATCCTCGGGCCGCTACTGGAGGACAACTTCCGTCAGGCGATGCTGATGTCGAATGGGGAAGTCCATATCCTGTTCCGCAGTTACATCACCTGGTTCTTCTGGGCCGCAACGGCGATCACTATCGTCGCGCTTATTCGAACGGGTTTAAGCCAGCGGGCTGGAAACCGGGGCATCGAGGCGTTGCCAAAAGAGTAGCGGGCCAAAGGCAGGCTCGGGCCATTAATGGCGCGGTTGGTGGCGACGGCGGGGGCGCCGGCAGCTCGTCAAGTGCGAGAAAGGAGTGAGATCAATTGCCCTATTCCGAATATCGGCCGGAGCTTATGGGAAGCGCGACGCTGGAGCCTTCAGGGCCCGTCACGGCTGGGTCTTTTCAAAGCTTCACGCTTGTCTACACCGCTGGTGAGTTCGGTCTTGATGATACCGGTTCGATCAAAATTGGGTTTCGTTTCGCTACTGACTTCGGGCCCGTCCAATTCGATGACCCCACGGCTGCCGGCTACACGACAATCGAGGCCTCGAACGGCGCCAAGCTTGAGTATCGTTGGGAATTCAAGCGTAACATCCGTCCCTGGAGCCGTTCTTTATACATCGGCGTCATGAAGCACTTCCTGGCGCCTGGGGATACGATCACAATCCGTTTTGGGGACCGCCGCCAGGGCTCTCCCGGCATTCGGATGCAGACATTCTGCGAGGAAGAGTTCGAGTTTCGCGTCTTCACCGATGTCATCGCGACCTATGATTATGTCGCGATTCCTGTCAGCCCGAAGATCAAGATCGCTGCGGGGCCCGGCATCGAATGGCTCGCGGTGGCGCCCACACTCATTCGAACGGGCACACCCTTCAAGCTTTGCATCAAAGCGAACGACGCCTGGGGCAACCCATCCGACCAGATGAACGATCGGCTGCATCTTTCTGTTGAAGGAACCGAAGTCGACGGTTTGGTTACGACGCTTACATGCCAACCCGGCAAGTTTTCTGCCGTCGCCGACGGGCTCACCCTCAAAGAGGCGGGCGAAACGGTGATCGTGGTGCGTGACGATTCTGGCAAAGTTCTGTGCCAATCAAACCCTGTCCGCGCCATCGCCGATGCCGCGTCACAGGAGTTGGTCCACTTCTGGGGAGACACACACGGCCAGTCCAATGAAACCCTCGGCACCAACACGGCGCACGAATATTTCCTATTCGGCCGCGACCGCGCCTTCCTCGACGTGATGGGCCATCAAGGCAACGACTTTCAGATGACCGGCAGCTTCTGGAAGAACCTCAACGCGCTGACCGCGGAATTCGACAAACCCGGCAAGTTTGTCTGCATCCCGGGTTATGAATGGTCGGCCAACACCGCGGTCGGTGGCGATCGCAACGTTCACTACCGGCGCGAGGGGGAAACGATCCATCGATCGAGCCACGCTCAGATCGCCGACCCGACCGACATGGTCGACGAAGAAACGGATGCCCACACCGCGGACCACCTGTTTGAAAAGCTTAAGGGCAAGGACTGTGTGGTGATGGCGCATGTCGGCGGCCGTTACGCGGACATTACGTATGCCCATGATGAGGTTCTCGAGACCGCCGTTGAAGTCCATTCGGATTGGGGGACGTTCGAGTGGATCGTGAGAGACGCGTTCGACAAAGGATTCCGGGTCGGTATCGTGGCGAACTCGGACGGGCACAAAGGCCGCCCAGGTGCCTCCTATCCCGGTGCCAGTTTTTTCGGAAGCCAGGGTGGGCTGACGTGCTTTCTCGCACCGCGTCTCGACCGTGACGCGATCTTCAATGCCATGCGTCGCCGGCACCATTACGCGACGACCGGCAACCGCATGCTGCTCGATGTCTCGGTGACAACGAACAACAATTCCGCGTTGCAATTGCCCGGTGGAAGCACGGGCACGGCGGAGACCGTGATGGTGCGCAAGCTCATCATGGGGGATATCGCACAGGTGACCGACGAGACTGTCGAGCTTCAGGTCAGCGCCCTTGGCTCTGCACCTATTGAGCGGCTCGATATCTTCAGCGGACCTCAGCTCATCGAAACGATACGACCCCACGCGGTCGGCGAACTTGGACGACGCGTCCGCGTCACCATGGAAGGCGCCGAATACCGCGGCCGGGCCCGCACAACCGTCTGGGATGGTTCGCTTAGGGTCAACGGCAACTCCATTGAGCGGGCCGAGATGTTCAATAACTGGAATCTCGACAGGGGAATTGGCTCGCAGTCCCAAGACGCGCTGAGCTGGAAGGCGGTGACAACAGGCAATACCTGCGGCATAGACCTCTGGCTCGAAGAAGAGAAGCGCGGGGATATTGAAATTGAGACCAACCATGTTTCGATGCGTCTGCCAATCGCCGACATTGGCATCGAAGATTCCGTGTTCGAGGCCGGTGGTCTCGACCGTTTGCTGAAGCTCTACAGACTGCCGAACCTGCCCCAGGAACATAGGCTTGAACATCGAATGAGCGTTCGGGTTGCCGACAACGGTGATAGCCCGGTATTCGTAAGGGTGACCCAGATTGACGGACACAAGGCCTGGTCCAGCCCCATCTATCTTTACCGCTAGCCAGGGCACGACGATGATTGGAACCTTGCCAGGCAATTGCTGTCGAACTGCGTCGGTCGGTCACGGGAGATCAGTTTGAAGGGTATTGAGGATAACGCTCGATGAGAGGTGCAGACGTATTGGTGCAGACTTTGGCGAAGGCCGGAGTCACACGAATTTTCAGCTTATCGGGCAATCAGATCATGCCCGTCTATGATGCCTGTATTGATACGGATGTCAGGATCATCCACACCCGCCACGAAGCAACCACGGTGTTCATGGCCGACGCCTGGGCGCAGCTGACGGGCGAAATCGGCGTCGCGCTGGTGACGGCGGCGCCCGGCTTCGGGAATGCCATCGGCCCGCTATTTACAGCGGCTGCATCCGAGAGCCCGGTTCTACTGCTTTCCGGCGATGCGCCAGCCGCCAAGGACGGCCTCGGGGCCTTTCAAGAGCTTGATCAGGTCGCCATTTCGAAGCCGTTGACGAAGCTCTCCAAGCGTATCATGTCGGCTGATGCGATCGCTTCAGAGACCGCAAACGCGATTCGACTCGCGCGCTCGGGCCGACCTGGCCCCGTTCATTTGGCGCTGCCGTTCGACGTCGTTCAGGCAGATGCGGACAGTGCTGACACCTCACCGGGCTTTGCGGCTCAAAATGATGCACTTGCCCCACAGACCGGCGAAATCGCTGCGATTAGAGAAGCAATCGCCAGTTCCGAAAGGCCAATCATTCTCACCGGGCCACAGCTCAACGCGACCCGTGCTGCCGCGCTGCTGCAGAGCCTCGAGCTTGCGTTGAGTGTACCGGTGGTGGCCATGGAGAGCCCGCGCGGCCTCAACGATCCCGCGCTTGGCGGCATCGGGCAGGTCGTCGGACAGGCCGATCTCATCGTCTGTCTCGGCAAGAAGGTGGACTTCACGCTTGGCTTCGGCGCCGAACCAAAGTTCGGCAAGAACTGCAAATGGATTGTGGTTGATGCGGACGCTTCCGCCTGCGAGATGGCCTCGCGCAATCTCGGCAAGAGGTTGCTCCATTCCATTCAGGCGCTTCCGGAAGCCGTGGCGGAGACACTAAGTTGGGAGCCGGGGCCAAGCACCAATGTTCAGCAGCAATGGCTGGATGCCGTAAAGGCTCTGACACGTGCGCGCAGCTATGCGGCAACGGCCGGTGACGGCGGGAGTAGAATTACCTCGCTCAGTCTTTGCGAGGCGGTGCAGCGCCAAATCGACCAGGTGCCGCAGTCGTTGTTCCTTGCCGATGGCGGCGAGTTCGGTCAATGGGCGCAAGCTGTCTTAGAGGCTGACGAGCGTGTTATCAACGGAACCGCCGGCGCTATAGGGGGCGTTCTGTGTAATGCACTCGCGGCTCGTTGTGCACGCCCTGATGCAGCTATCTTCGCGCTGATGGGCGATGGAACCGTCGGCTTCCAATTCGCGGAGTTCGAAACCGCCGTGCGGGAGAAACTCCCCTTCGTTGCCGTCA
>JARFQY010000042.1 GCA_029287535.1 Filomicrobium sp. | reverse complement strand
ACGGATGAAACCGCAGGCGGCGATTCTGCCGGTGCCGAAATCGTCAGCCTCGACGCCTTCCGCAAGAAGTGAGCTGGCACCACTAGCCAGCCGACTATCCCAACCCATCTAAGACCAAAGCGGATCATCCCCGCCGGTGGCGCGCCGCCCTCATGCCGGTGTATGAAAACCCACGACATTCGCCAACACTCACACATGCGAGGCGTACTCGATGACCGTCAAGACCCGTACCGAGTCCGACACCTTCGGCCCGCTTGAAGTCCCCCACGACCGCTATTGGGGTGCCCAGGCCCAGCGCTCACTTGGCAACTTCGAGATCGGCTGGGAAACGCAGCCGCTGCCGATCGTGCGCGCGCTCGGCCTCGTCAAGCGCGCCTGCGCGGAAGCCAATATGGCGCTTGGAAAGCTCGATGAGACGATTGGAAACGCCATCGTCACCGCCGCTCAGGAAGTGATTGAAGGCAAACTTGACGATCATTTTCCGCTGGTCGTTTGGCAGACGGGTTCCGGCACCCAATCCAACATGAACGCCAATGAAGTCATCGCTAATCGAGCGATTGAACTGCTTGGCGGCGAAATGGGCTCAAAGTCGCCGGTTCACCCCAACGACCACTGCAATATGAGCCAGTCCTCGAACGATACCTTCCCGACCGCCATGCACATTGCCTGCGCCGAGGAAATCCACCACCGGCTGCTGCCAGCATTGCAGAAACTACGCAACGCCCTGAACGACAAGGCCGAAGCCTGGAAGGACATCATCAAGATCGGCCGTACCCATACTCAAGACGCAACGCCACTCACGCTTGGCCAGGAGTTTTCCGGATACACCAGGCAGCTTGACAACGGACTGGAGCGCATCGAACAAACGCTGCCCAAGCTGATGGAGCTGGCCCAAGGCGGTACCGCCGTTGGCACCGGCCTCGCCTCCCCGATTGGCTTCGCCGAGATGGTCGCCGACAAGATTGCCGCCATAACCAACCTTCCCTTCAAGACCGCACCCAACAAGTTCGAGGCACTCTCCGCTCACGACGCCATGGTGATGAGCCACGGCGCCATTCACACCGTCGCCATGAGCTGCTTCAAGATCGCGAACGACATTCGTTTGCTGGGCAGCGGCCCGCGATCGGGCCTGGGCGAGCTGGCACTGCCGGAAAACGAACCCGGCTCTTCCATCATGCCCGGCAAGGTCAATCCGACCCAGTGCGAGGCGATGACCCAGGTCTGCGCCCATATCCATGGCAACAACGCCGGCATTGCGTTCGCGGGCAGCCAGGGCCACTTCGAATTGAACGTCTATAACCCAATGATGGCCTACAATTTCCTTCAATCCGTGCGCCTGCTGTCCGATGCCGCCAACTCCTTCACCGACAAGTGCGTCGTCGGCATTGAACCGCGCCTCGATAACATCGAAAAGGGCCTGCAAAACTCCTTGATGCTGGTGACGCCGCTGAAGGAGAAGTATGGCTATGACCGGGCCGCCAAGATCGCCAAGACCGCGCATAAAAACGGCACCACGCTTCGCGAAGAGGCCATTGCCGATGGCATTCCCGCCGAGGATTTCGACAACATCGTCCGTCCGGAAAAAATGATCGGACCCTCATGAGGCCTGCGGTGCGGCCGCGAGCATACGCTAAGACGCCCTGGCGCTCCTGGTCCCCTCCAGGGGTGCCTCTATCGCCGGTGACGCGGAATGTTCTGTTCGCCTGATGACGAGACCTCAGACGCCGCGGAATCTGGCCTTGCGCTTTTCTTTGAACGCGCGGAGTCCCTCGCTGTAGTCCTCGCTGTCGTAAACCGCCCGGCGAAGTCCTTGGACGCGCTCGAAACCTTGCGGGCTCATCGGGTGGGCACCGGCGAGAATTCGCAATTGCTCCTTCATGACCGCGATGGCGAGTGGCGCGTTTTGCGCAATCGCGCCCGCCAGCTCATATGTGAAATCTTCGATCTCTTCAGCGGGCACTACGTGATTGACCATGCCGAGACGTTCTGCCCGATCCGCTGAAACCGGCCGGCCGGTGAACGTCATTTCCTTGATGATGCGAACGGTTGTTGCATTGAGAAACGTCAGCATTCCGGAGACGTTGTAGGGCACTCCGAGCTTGGCCGGAGTGACCGCGAAGGTCGCATCGGGTGCCGCCACGATAAGATCGGATGAAAACACCAGCTCACAGGCTCCGCCCCAAACGCTGCCTTCGACCATCGTGAGAACGGGAGCTGGAAACTCCTCGATTTCCCGCACCAGATGCCGAAGCGGATCATCCCATCCTAGCGGGTCCCGCCCGCTCTCCGGCAGCTCCGAAACATCATGCCCGGCCGACCAGACCCTGACGCCCTTGGGGGCACGCAGGACCGCGGCCCGCACCTTTTCGGATTTCATGCGGCGCAGGCCGGCAACGATATGGTCGACCAAAGCCGCCGAGAGAACATTATGCTTTGCAGGATTGGTCAGAGTAATGGTCCCGACAAGGCCATCGATGTTGATGTCCGCAATTGACATTGTGAGCTCCTAGGAAGTCCGCCAGTCTGGCTAACGCATCTCGAGCACACTAGCCCAGTGACGGCCAACAATCTTAACGAAGATCGTCGCCTCGGCACTCTAGCGTATTACCTCGAAACGGGCCCGGAGTTCCCACACCGGGCAAATGCGTTCAAGCGGAGCCCCGTAGGGACCTAAACGTATCCAATGTCCTTCAGCACCCGTCGCAAACCGTCGCTGAACTCTTCCTGCAGGCGCACGATACGCAGTGGCATGTCCGTTCTTGGGATCGGCGCACCGCATTCCCAGAAGACCGAGCGAATGGCTTCTTGCAATGCCACGCGCGCACATGCCTCGGAGGCTGAGAAGACTGGAGAGTCGCTTTTCGCCGGCGTTTTCCCAATTGGAAGAAGCGCCCCATCACGAGCCCAACGCATGCTGGCCAGCTCTATCTCGCGGTGGAGGACGGCCCGGAGCGCCTCTGCTGCCAATTCGCCCAGGTGAGTATCAACATCTTCGGGCAGGTAGGGATGCTGCCGCTTCTCGGCCTCGTAGCGCTTCCGGAATTCGATGATGTTGGTGCTGGAGCTTTCGTCTTTCGACATCCCGACACCTCCTGAATGCTGCGTTCTAAGCCTAGCTCAAAAATCAGGCTAGATAAGAAAACGGTGGCTTGTCATGCAACAAGCCACCAGTCTGCCAACCCAGAGGAGGGAAGGGGGAGAACGCCAAATACGAGCGCGAAAACTACCAAGGTCACCTTGCGCCAGCATATGGCATACTGTATGCCATATGCCTCAGGGCGTCAATAGTGCGTCGCCGATTTCTTGGATAGTGTCCGAAGCGACGACCGAAGCCTCAATATCGATGTTGGCATATCTCCATGGCCCGCCCGCTCAAACGATCCTTCAAGATTCGCGGACACCGAACTTCGCTATCTCTGGAACAACCGTTCTGGGACGCGCTGCGCGATATTGCTGACCGTGAGAAAGTGCCGCTCTCCAAGCTTGTCGCCGAGATCGACACGATGCGCGATGCGAACGCCTCGGGGCTGTCCGGCGCTGTCCGTGTTTTTATCCTGCAGCACTATCGCAACCGCGTCGAAGACAAAACCGATGCGTGACGGCGAAGTTGGCTACTCGATACCGAAGACCTGATTGGGAAACGGTTTCGGCTTCGGCTTGCGGTAGTAGGGGCGCGAACGGTTGCGCTGTCTTGAGCGGCGGCTGCGCTCTGGCGGCTGCACTTCTTGCTGATTCAGCTCACCATCCTGCGAGCCTTGGTCCGCGGGCAAGGGCGTCGCCTGCCAGCCATCAACACTGTTTCCAGCGCCTCCCACGGTTCCGTTGCGCCGCGCGGCTGCGGCCCGTTCGGCCTCGATGCGCTGGCTCTCCAATTCGAGCTGGCGGCGGCGTTCGCGCTGCCGTGCACCGGCATCCTCATCGAGACGGCGCAAGCGCTCAAGTTCGTCGACGTTACGCTCCATCTTGCGGACAGACAATTCACGCTCGAGGGCGTCGGGCACAACGCGTGCCTCCAATGTCCCAAGCTTGGCAAGCGGCCCGACATAGGTGACCGAAACGGGCGGCCAAGTACGGCCCGCTTTGCGGTTTTTCATTTCCACCTGCCACTCACTATCGAGCGATAGAGAACTCAGGTCGGCGGTCATGCTCACCGTCGAACGGCCTTGCTTTTGGTCCAAATCAATTCGGTCAAACTGGATCGCTCCATCTGAAATCCGCAATGGCACGTCTCGCGATCCAAGCTCAAGACGTCCACGACTCGCAGCCTCGTCCAGCAATCTGCGAAGCTGCTCACTGGAATACTGCTCGGTCGCCAATGCCGCCTCGGCCGCATATCTCACGCCTGTCGGCGAAAGTCCGACCAGCGCGACCTCTTCAAGCTCGAGAGTACCTGTTCCGGTCGCAACCGAGGTCGCGCCCCGTGGTGTCAGACCCCGTCCTTCAAAGTTCATCTTGAGATCAGCACGCCCGCTCCCAAAAGCGCGAGTTGCGCCGCTGCGGTAGCCGTCGGACGCCATGGCCAATCGTGAAACATCAACCTGCGCCAGCGCCAGGGAACCCTTGGCGACCGCGCCTGCAGGAGCCTTTGCAAGCGTCAAGTCAGCTTCAAGACTGCCACCCAGCGCCAGGGCGTCGGTAACTTGCAAGGTCAGCGAGTCCGCTTCGGCGCGAACAACCGCCTGCGCCTGCCGCACCACCAGCGACTCCGCAATCGAAAGCCGGTTGAATGTCAATTTGATCGTACCGGTCACGCTGTCGAGTAGGGACAGATCAAAAGCGCGATCGGAAAAGATCGACGGCGCCTCTTCGGACGGCACCCCGTCAGCAACCGCGAAATCGCTGCTTCGAACCGCGGATTCTGCTTCCGCGACTTGCAGGTTCGTCGGCGTTTCATCTGGCTGAGACAGAACAACGGTTAGGATCCGCGGCAGGCTGCCTTCATCGGCAATAAACTGCCCGTCGACGCTTCGCATGCCATCCTCACCTGAGGTGATAACGACCCGTCCACCAACCCGCGCGCCTGCGAATTTGACATCTCGCGGCGTGAAGACCAGCCTGCCATCGGTCCACGACACATCCGCCAAACCATCATAGTCAAGCTTGCCCACGCCAGGCGGAAGCTCGACGCCGGTCAGCTGAACAAGTTGCCTCACATCGCCTGTGCGAAGCACCAGCTCGCCATCGAGCGACGAAACACCGTTCTCCCCGACCTTGGTTTTCCCATCCAGCACCAAGGACACCGAGCTGCTGTCGACCGTCATCATTGTGAGCAAATCGGATTGCGGAACACCAACTGCCTTGACCAGCACGGTGCCACGGTCGCGGGCCGCGGTCTCACCGTCTTCCTGGGCTTGCCCGCCGGCGAGACTTGCGAACAAGCGGCGCGTATCGAATCCCTCGGACCGCATCACGAAGTCGATTGGAGCACTGCGCCAGCCAGCCAGTCCACCATCGATCTTTAACCGCGCGTCGACACGGCCACCGCCGGCAACCCCGTCGACTGAGAAATCAGCGGCTGTCTTGAGACGCCCGCCAAGCTGCATTTTGCCGGCCACCCTTATCGGGGCAAACGCGGCGAAGCGGTCACGGTCAGCCGGCGAGGCGGCTTCTCCGGCCCAAACATCTGCAAGCTTCCATGCCGCGGCTTGGTCCTTGGCGCCGACAACGAAGTTTAACGTCCCTTGAGGCTGCATCCCGAGGCCCTTGACGCTTCCTTCAAGATCGATACCGAGCCCTTCGGCGGTCACCAGCTTGATCCGTTCAATCTGAATGGAGCGCCCCTCCAGTTTGAACTGAGCGTCAACATCCCTGAACGTGTTCGAACCATCCACGAGCCGTCCCGCTTTGAGGCTGAGCAAGACTTCCCGGCCTTCCTTGTCGAGCCAGCTGTATAAGCCGTTCTCGGCCTCCGGCTGTGACAAGCCATTATCCGAAGCAGACAGAATCTCGGTAAGTGCAGGTAACTCCAGTTTTCCAAGACCAAACCAGCGCGTATCGACCTCATAACCGTCGACAATCAGTTCAAGCACGCGCCGCTTGCCGTCGTCCCAGTTGACGCTGCCGCGAATAGGAATTCCCGCGAATTCCGCCACCGCGGACCTCAGCATAACCCGGTCTGTACCAAGCTGCATTCGTCCGGAGACAGAAAACGGGCCATCGGTAATGGGTGAAGCCATATCGCTTGACCCCATACCCCAGTGGATCACACGCGCCGCGCTGACACCGCCAAGGAATAGGTCGCCGTCGAACACGGGCTGACCACCAACCGACTCGACCCGGCCGGAGAAGTTGAGGCGTGCGCCGCCCGGCAACACCGCGCGCAACGTGCGAAGCTCCAGGGGCCCCCGCGCACGTTCCATTGCGACCACCACACCCGAAACCGTCTCACCGCCGAGAATGACCTGGTCGACATCGAGCCTCGCCTTGACATCCGTCTCACCCGGGAAGAGCTCAAGCAGAGCCGCGATAAGGCTGCGCGACATCGGCAGCGGTGCGGCTGCCTTCTTGGCGCGACTCGCAGCTGCGCCTGCCCCGCCCGCGGCCGAAGTCGGGTCTGCCCCGTTTGCGCCGCCGTCCACCTGGCCGTTGGCCAACAAATCGATATCAAGCCAGCGCGAATCGAGGACCACCTCAACCTTGTGCCGCTCCGCCCACATCGCGGTCAAAGAACCCGCAATAATTTGCGGCTGGGCAAACTCGTTGAACGAGATCGTGAGTCCGTCGAGATTCAGAGTCTGCGCACTAGCGGCTAAAACCGATCGGGCCTCGGCAACGAGCGGCCTGTTACGGCCTTCACCGGCTTTGGCGACCGTCAACTTGGAAATCAAGCTGCCCTCGACGGCGGGCCGTTCCCAAAAACCCGAAACTTGACCGTCGAACTTATGGTCGTCGTCTCCCCAGCCACTGAGGTGCGCCGTCAACCGGAAAGCCCCACTGGCATCCGCCTCCGTTGTGGCAAGACGCACATCTCCTTGTGACTTGCCAAAGGCCGCCTCGCCGCGGAACGCATAAGGACCGGCAAGCGCCGGGGAGGTCAGCTCCCCGGTGATCTTATCGACCCTTGCCAATTCGCCGCCCTGCTCAATGCTGTACGAAACGGTGCCGTCCTCAATCGTCACCGAATCGAGTTTGACGCCGGCTGGCACAAACGGCAGCGTCTTGACATCAGGCAGGTTGCGCCAGTTGCCAAAACCGTCCCGATCAGACGCCAACGCCAAAACCGGACGTACCAACTCAACCTTCTTGGCCTGCAACACACCCTTGAGCAGGGGCGGAACGGCAAGCCACATTTTGAAGCTATCTGTCTTGAAAAGCGGCCCACCGGCTATTCCGGTTGTATCGGAAATTCTGAGGTTTTCGAACAGCACGTAGGGCGCCGGAAGGAGGCGCACGTTCACGTTGCCGCCAACCCGCACACGGCGCCCGAGCAAGCGCGTCGCTTCCTCCTCGAACACGCCGCGATAGCTGTTCCAGTCGATAAAGTGCGGTCCGGCGAATAATGCGGCAAAAATCGCGATCAGGAGACCACCAAACCACATCAGGAACGTGTTCAACACCGCCTCCAGTCCACATCGCGGGTAGGATACACGAATTCGCTTCGAAGGGATCGTCTACCGAACACCCTCCACGCGAGCAGGCAAACCTGCGGCGAGCCCCAGCCTCGGGACGTCCTCTTCATGCTCCCTCTTCGTTCCCCTTATCGCACAACAAGGTCAGGAATGGGACCGCCTTTTTGTTGCACTGCACGGAAGCGTTCAAAAGGCTACAGTGTCCAATGACGAAACGGCAACAGAGCGTCCTAGTCAGGCGAATGCACTAGAAATCGGTTTGCGAAAAGGCATGCAGGAAGACAACAAGACGGCTTCTGTACACAGCGAATCGGCTGAAAAAGCGGGCGCAGAGGGCGCAAGCTCTGCGACTCGCGCGGTCATAACTGATCTTCTCAAGAACTCCCGAAAGTTCGTGAAGGACCGTTTTATCGTCAACCTTCGCGATTTTCTCGCTGAACGCCAGCCGTTGGTTTGGGGCTTGGCGTTGCTCATAGGCGTCGCTGTGGGCTACGCGGCATTGGCGTTCCGCTGGCTGATCGGCATCATCCAGCTGCCTTGGCTCGGCACGCAGAGCGAGCGAGTGGCGACGGCTGCCTCCGAATTGGCGTTCTGGCAGATACTTCTGGCGCCAACCATCGGCGGTCTCATCGTCGGATTCCTACTTGAGCGCTATATGCCGGGACGGCGAGCCCATGGGGTCGCCGATGTGATTGAGGCCCGCGCACTGCACAACTCGCACATCGATCCCAAAACCGGCCTGTTCAGTGCATTTCTATCGGCGATCTCCATCGGATCAGGCGCCAGCGTCGGCCGCGAAGGACCTATTGTTCATCTCGGCGCAACGCTCTCGGCCATGATTGAGGACCGCTTCAAGCTAACCCCCGGGGCGCGCCGCACATTGCTGTCGTGTGGTGTCGCCGCCGCCGTTTCAGCGTCATTCAACGCCCCAATCGCCGGCGTTCTATTTGCACACGAGGTTATCCTCACGCACTACGCGTTCCGCGCCCTGGTACCCACCGTAATCGCCAGTGTCGTCGCGGCCGTCATTGCCCGCGTCCACTTTGGCAATGATGTCGCCTTCATGATTCCGGACTACTCCATCACCTCTTACTGGGAGTTCCCAGCCTTCGCGCTCCTTGGACTGACCTGTGCCGCGGTCGCCATCATCTTTGAAATCGCTCTGATGGCCACCGACCGGGTTTCCTGGCGCTTTGAGATGCCGCTATGGCTGCGCACGGGGCTGGGCGGGCTCATGGTCGGATCCATCGCGGTGTTTTTCCCGCAGGTTCTGGGCGTTGGCTACGACGCGACCAACGAGGCCTTGCAGCGCGAACTTCCGCTGCTGCTTTTGCTTTCCCTCATTGTTGCCAAGACCGCGGCAACCGCCATATCGCTGGCCTGCCGTTTCGCGGGCGGCATCTTTTCGCCCTCGCTTTATCTTGGTGCGATGACGGGATCCGCGTTCGGTCTCATCGCAACCTCGGTGTTTCCCGAAGTGGGCTCGAGCCAGGGTCTGTACGCCATCCTGGGCATGGGCGCGGTCGCCGCCAGCGTCCTTGGTGCGCCACTGTCAACAACCATGATCGTTTTCGAGCTGACCGGCGGCTACACAATGACCATCGCACTATTGCTGACGGTATCCATCGCGGTTGGTGTGACCCAGGCCTTCCTCGGCCATTCCCTCTTCTACTGGCAACTCGGCAGGCGCGGCCTGTTCTTGCAGGAAGGCCCCCACAAGTCGATCCAGCGCCGGCTGCGTGTCGATGATTTCTTTACACCCGTCGACCCCGAAGCCGAGCCGCGGCATGTGCAGGACAAGGATGCCCCGTGGCTGATGGCCACCGATACGCTGGAACGGGCATTGCGCGAGTTTGACCGTTCTGGTCAGCCCCGCATCGTTGTTGTCTCCGCCGTTGACCCGACGCTCATCATCGGCCACGCAGACCGGCTTAATGCCCTCAATCTCTTCAACAAAGCACTCATCGACGCCGCCGTTGAAGAGCATCGCTAGCAGCTGCGCCTTACATCGTACCGCGCTGGCTGAGGAAGGGTTTTTGCGCCGCATTGTTGATGCCGAGCCAGCCTGAAGTCAGTGAATCAATGACGGCACCGACCCACGGCACGACAAACCACCACTGCAGCTGCTCAGTTGCGATCAGGTACCCTCCGAAGCCCGAAAAGAGGGCGGCCGTTACGGTGCTGATCGCAGCGTCCCACTGCAGCGAACGCACGACGGTTTCGCGATTGGTCACGTTGATGAATTCAGCCACCAGCCAGATGACCGAGAGCACGACCATCACCAGGAGCCATAAGTAGACGTCCTCCGGAATCGGCAGCTCGGTGACCGATGTTCTTAGCGACTTTGCCGGCTCATACAGCGCCCCGGCCGCATACCCGCCACCCGCCAGGAGATACGGGAACATCCAAATACCCAGCATTCCGAGGATGCCGCCTTTTGTGCGCCCTGAGGCGGCGGGAGACAAGGTTGAGGACTCGGGCATCGGGGGCACTCACCAAACTGTATGACATCAGATGACTATTGGACTAGCACAGCCAATCTGGGGTGTCAGCTTACACTGAGCGAATTGCGGCGCGTCACTGCTCCCGGGCCACACGGAGCTGTGCCGGTGGCATTCGGTCAGGTGTAAGCGCCTTGACAAATTTCTGTTATGTCCCAGATGACCGGCGGGGTATTGCGACACGACGCAACCGCGCAGACGCTGGCCAGAGCTGGGAGATGACGGGTTGATAGAGCGGTTACGAGGAGTTGTCGAAGCCCCGTGGTTTTCGACGTTTATTATTTCAGTAATCCTGATCAATGCGGTCACGCTTGGCCTTGAAACGTCGCCCACTGCCGTGGCTGCCGCAGGACCGCTGCTATATGCGATCGACAACATCGCCCTAGCGATTTATTGCGCCGAGATCGCATCCAAGCTCGTCGTCTATCGATTGTCTTTCTTCCGCGACCCCTGGAACGTCTTCGACTTTATCATCGTTGGGATTGCCCTGTTGCCGTCGGCCGAGGGCCTGGCCGTATTGCGTTCTTTGCGGATCCTGCGGGTGCTGCGACTGATCTCAATGGTTCCCGAGATGCGCACCGTGGTGCAGGCACTGCTCAACGCGATCCCTGCCATGGCCTCGGTCATCGCGCTGTTGGCGTTGATCTTCTATGTCGCCGCCGTGATGACGACGAAGCTGTTCGGTGAAACCTTCCCAGAGTGGTTCGGGACGATCGGCGCGTCGCTTTACACATTGTTCCAGGTCGTCACGCTCGAGTCCTGGTCGATGGGCATCGTACGCCCGGTGATGGAGGTCCACCCATACGCATGGGTGTTCTTCGTGCCGTTCATCCTTGTCGTCACCTTTGCCGTGCTCAACCTTTTCATCGCGATCATCGTCAACGCAATGCAGTCGGCGAGTGAAGTCGAGGAAGAAAAACACCACCGTGAAAATGAAGCCCACTTCGCCGAGTTGATGGACGAGCTGAAAGGCCTGCGCCATGAGTTCGAAGCGCTGAGAAAGGAACGCGCGGACGTATCAGCCTCGCAAAAATGACCCCATCAGCTCGAGCACCGCTTCTGGCCGTTCGTCCTGCGGAACGTGGCCACAACCGGTCAACACCTTGAGCTGAGCCCGCGGCATCGCTTTGACCAAGCGGATACCAGTTTCCACCGGAACCGTCCGGTCGGCGTCACACCAGATAACCAGCGTACGCTGCCACACCGAAGGATAACGCTCGGTCAGGCTTTCCATTTGATGCGGTACGATACGCCGTGCCGTCGTAATGAGAGCGTGCCTGGCCGCGGCGTCATAGAATGGCGCCGCGTACGCCCGCAGTTCACTGATATGAAGTTTCTCGGACTGCACCTTGTCGAGCGACAGCCACGTCGTCAGCTCGGGTGGCATGAGCATCAGCGCGGCATAGGGGAGAACCGGCAACCTCATGAAATCAACAAAGGCCGTTCCCGGCTGCCGGTAGGTTGGGGCGTTCATCAAGACAAGGTTTCTAACCCGCCCCGGCTCGACTTCATTGAACCGCAGGGTCACCATCATGGCGATCGCGCCGCCGTAGGAATGGCCGATGATCGTCAAATCCCTAAGCCCGCGTTTGCGAATGAAGTCCAGGACAAGATTGGCGTGATCGTAGGGACTGTAGGCTTGGGTGAAGGGTTTCTCGGAACGCCCGAAACCTTTGAAGTCGATGGCGATAACACGGTTCTGCCGCGATAGCTCAGGAATGAGATTGCGCCAGGTGAAGGTCGACGCGCCAAGCCCGTGCAAGAGCAGGATCGGGCGCCCCTGTCCGTATTCCTCGGCGTAAAGGTGCACGGTTCCCTGGCCGGGTGCCTGCAGACCGATGTGATAGGCCTTTGGTAAAGGTTGCGCCAAAGCCGCGCCAGACCACCCGGCGAGCCCCGCAGCAATAACCAATACACAAAGCCACACCCGCAAACCCGGACAACGCATCCGCAACTCCAAGCGACGCCTCTACGAGCGATCAACAAACAATCACTCCATCCTGGTGTAACCGGGGAATGCCTACCGTGCGGTTAATCGCCGTTCCGATTTGAAACGATAGGTGGCGCTAACGTTGGTCTTTCTACCGGCGGCAACTCTCTTGGGGCGGGCCTCCGGTCCGTCTGCGGGTTAGTCAACCGGTGTCCGAATAAGACAATTTGAACTGGGGCCTGGAGGGTTGTGATATTAGGATCGCCAACTTTGTCCATCGGCAAACTCGTTACCAACAGCCACCTTCGAGCCGCTTGATCGGAGGTGCCCCTGGCAGGACTCTCAATAGAGCGCGCGGAGGCCGCCCACGTGTCGTCGCGAAGCAGCATGAATGCTCTGAGCCGAGTTCGTGAGACCAGTAGAATTGTGCCTGCGAATCCGCCGCCACTATCCCAGACCTAGGACGCCGACACCCCCGCAACGCGTCTTTCGCGAGACACGGCGGACTGGGCCGAGGCGGTCTGCGTGTAAAGCTGCATATCCTCCTCGACATCCTCAGACACGCGCGTAAGGGCCTTGTCGATATAGCTGCCCGGAACCGTATCGCTAACGATCTCCGCACAAATTTTGCGAAGCCTGCGCCAGCGCTGGAACAACGTGGCCTGCTTGCGCACCAACTCCAGACTGTAGTTGATGTAAAAAGGCAGCAAAGGTTCCCGGGCCAGACCAGGGCGTCGGCTCAAACGGTCCTTGCGCCTTATGAGCCCCGCCTGCAACGGATGGACCTTC
Source organism: Filomicrobium sp. (assembly GCA_029287535.1). Taxonomy (GTDB): domain Bacteria; phylum Pseudomonadota; class Alphaproteobacteria; order Rhizobiales; family Hyphomicrobiaceae; genus Filomicrobium. The sequence goes on along the minus strand of JARFQY010000042.1, from coordinate 34,603 downwards.
TCAACTGGAACCGCCGAGGCAAACCACAACAAGGCGACCATCAGCCGGTAGACGTCAATCCCGCTGGTGTGGGCGCGGCGCAGGATCGTCGCGATGTGCTCATCGGTGTAGAACTGCTGCCACGCCGCGTAGTAGGCCTGCTGCCATTGCTCGCGGGTCATCTTGGGGTGGTCGGTGACAACATGCTCCAGCTCATAGCGGTTCATGTCGGCATCCATGGCCACACCCTTTGCGTCGAGAACCTTGTGATCCTCGGAACCCGGCAGCGGCGTCAGAATGAAAAATTCGAGAGCATCGATCGGCAGTTCTTCTTTGATGATCTCGATGTCGCGAGCGATCGACTCCGGCGTATCACTCGGAAAACCGAGAATGTAGCCGGCAAATGTCATGATGCCGACGGCCTTCCAGTCGAGCAGCATCCGGCGGTATTCGGTAAGTTTGTTTTGCCGCTTCTTGGCCGCTAGGAGATTGTCGGGATTGATGTTCTCCAGACCGATGAAGACACGGGTCACACCGGCGCGTTTCGATTTTTCGATAAAATTCGGAATCCGGTGGCAGAGCGTATCGACCTGGATCATGAAGCGAACGTCGAGCCCATGAACCTCCCGCAGTTCGATGATGCGGTCGTAGATCGCTTCCCAGTCTTTATTGCGGGCGAAATTGTCATCAGTGATGAAGAAGCGGTCGACGCCCTGGGCGTAATTGGCCCGGATGATCTCCTCGACACTGTCAGGCGTGCGATAGCGGGACTTGCGTCCCTGGACGTTGATGATCGTGCAAAACGAGCACTGGAATGGGCACCCGCGTCCGGCATCGAAACTGGTCACGTTTCCAACCGTGCGCTTGACGAATTCCGAAGCCAGGAATGGTGGCGCCTCAAGCTCGCCGATATCCGGCAACTGTTTCATGAAGTTGTAGACCGGCTGCAGTTGGCCGCGCGCGCAATCGGCGACGAGCCCGTCAAAGTGCTCTTCGGACTCACCAGCGAAAAGCGTAATTCCATGCGCCGACGCCTCTGCGATATCCGGTGGCAGTTCCGGCAGCATCGCGATGCAGCCCGAGACATGGAAACCGCCGATAATGACATTGACTCCAGCTCGCCGCAGCGGTCGGGCAAGGTCCATGGTCCGCGGAAACTCATTTGATTGGACGCCGACGAACCCGACGAAACCAAACATGTCGCTGCGCTGGAACCGCCGGATAATGGCGTCAACATCCACGCGCGTATTCGTTTCATCGATCGTCGTGACGTTAATTTCGACGTCCGGGCCCAGGATACGTCGCGCCGCTCCGCTTCGCGCCAGTGCGTTGACGCAGGCCAGCGAATTCGACGGCATCGTCGAGCGCACCCACTGAATGACGTAGCCGTCTTCATCATAGTGCGACGGCTTGATCAGCACGATCTCGAAAAGGCGCGGACCGTGCGGTTTGCTCCCCATGGGCGGTCTCCGATGGTCACATCCTAAGGCCTGTCTAAAACGCGCCACTGCAACCACCTGTAGCAGCGATTCTGAGGCCAACCTCAGGATTCCCGAGCACTCAGGTCAATTAATCCACCGGCTATGACATTTCGGTCGCGCCCAAGTCATCCGCCCGCTGACTGGCGTCCTCCCCTGGGGATATCCCAGCTCAAACCCATGAATTTCGTTAATACTCCATTGACACCCATAAAATTCCATGTGATCCCATACGTGCCCGTCCGCACCGGGCAAGGGGCCGTGGCTGTGGCGCCTGTCTTGTTAGAGGGCCAAGCCAGTGCGACCGCCACGGTCCACCGGCGCCCCGCCAGTCAGTCCGTAGCGCGTCAGGGGCCCAATACCGGTGCCGGGTTCGTGGAGGTTGCGAGAGAAGTGTTCTGCGTCGAGGAACGAGGCCGACTGCAAAGGGATGGATCGCTTTGTCTCGACATACACCAACAAGATTGACGCCAAGGGTCGTGTCTCAATCCCGGCGCCTTTTCGAGCCGTGCTCGAGCGCGACGCCTACCCGGGCGGCATCTACTGCTACCCCTCGCTCGACGCTCCGGCACTCGATGCAGGCGGCGAAAGACTTGCGCGCAAGATCGACGCGCTTCTCGCAAATCTCCCGGAGTATTCAGACGAGCGGGACGAGCTATCTGTCGCGCTCTATGGCGACGTCCAGGTTCTTTCCATCGATGGCGACGGACGCATCGTCCTTCCTGAAGGCCTTCGCAAGCACGCCGGTCTTCAAAACCAGGTTGCTTTTGTCGGCCTTGGCGACAAGTTTCAAATCTGGGAGCCGGAACGCTTTGAAGAGCGTAGACAAAGCGCACGCGGTAAAGTCCGCGATCACCGGGAGCTCTTCCGGGCAAAGGGAGGCCAAGCCTCTGACGAATAACGCACCCAACAAGTTCGCAGCGGGGGCGAAGGAGCACGGGAAACATGCCGCGGCGCAAACCCACAGCGGGGATCGAAGGACGCGCTCAGGGCGGCCGGCACATTCCCGTGCTTCTCGCACATATCATTGAGGCCCTGCAGCCAGCTGACGGCGAAACCTTTCTGGATATGACCTACGGGGCCGGCGGCTATTCGCGGGCCATTCTTGAAGCGGCGGATTGCCGGGTCGTCGCCTTTGATCGCGACCCAATGGTCATCGCCGCGGCCGCACACATGCGCGAAGAGTTCGGCGAACGTCTCGAGCTGCTCGCCGAACCTTTCGGCAATCTCCTCGCAAAGACGCAAGAGGGCGACTTCATCGGCAGCTTTGATGGCGCCGTCTTCGATCTGGGCGTCTCTTCGATGCAGCTTGATACGCCCGAGCGCGGCTTTTCATTTCAATCCGACGGGCCGCTCGACATGCGGATGTCGGCATCACCCGGGTCTCCTGCCAGCGGAACCAGCGCGGCGGACGTGGTCAACACCTACGCCGAAGAAGATATCGCCGATATCCTCTACAAGCTGGGTGAGGAGCGGCGATCGCGGGCGATCGCCAAGGCAATTTGCGCCCGGCGCACCGAAAAGCCCTTCTCGCGGACACTGGAGCTCGCCGAACTTGTCCGAAAGGTTCTTGGACGAACCCCGCCGGGCAAGCACCCGGCAACGCGAACGTTCCAGGCCCTCAGGATGTATGTCAATGACGAGCTTGGCCAGCTCCTCGAGGGGCTCGCCGGGGCGGAACGCGCCCTCAGGCCGGGCGGTCGGCTCGTTGTGGTCACGTTTCATTCCATCGAGGACCGCATCGTAAAGCGCTTTATTTCGAGCCGCTGCGGCAAATCGCAGGGTGTTTCGCGCCACATGCCGGCATCAATTGAGTCGATTCGACCTCCAAGTTTCCAAATCATTAACTCTCGCTCGTTAACGTCTTCGAAAGCTGAATTAGAAGCAAATCCGCGTGCCAGGTCCGCACGAATGCGCGCCGCGGTACGTACAGCAGAGGATCCTTGGCCGCTCGAGTGGAGTGGTCTTGGTGTACCGCGACTTAAGACCTGATTCACGCGGTTCATCTCGGGACAGGTTTCGAAGGTGCTTGTGATGCGAATACTCCTGACCCTTGCCGTGGCGATGACCTTTCTGAGTGCCTTCACGCTTTACGCCGTGAACTACGAGACTCGAGGGCTCGCCGAAGAGGTGAAGCTCCGCGAAAAGGCAATTAGCGCAGCGCGGCGCGATATCGCGATCCTGAAGACGGAAAGAGCCCATCTTTCACGGCCCGAGCGCATCGCTCGCCATGCGCGCAAACTCGGCCTGGCCCCAGCCAAGCGCAATCAGTTCGACGCGGTTCCGGGCTCCGGCATGCCGGGCAGCGTCATGTCAGTGCGCTCAGGTGAGGAAGAGTGAGCTTCGACGATGTCGAACGGAGTCATCATCACACCAGGGCTTGCTGACGGAGCACTCAAAAGGCCCGAACAGTCGACAGACGTCTACGAACAGGCACAGGCCTTTCGAAATGAGCGGCGTGCTACCAGAGCCCGTTCGCTGATCGCCGTCGCCTTAATGGGACTGGCCTTCATGACCATTGCCGGGCAATTGATCCGCTTGGCCATGAACGGGCAGACCGAACAGCGCATATCAATCAGCGCCCCGCTGGCAACGGCCTTCGCACGTCCGGACATTATCGACCGCCACGGCCGTCTCATGGCCAGCGATATCGTAATGGAATCCTTGGTTGCCGATCCGCAAAGCGTGCTCGATCAGCAAGAGATTGCCGACAAACTGGCGACGGTCCTGCCGGACCTGGACAAGAAAGGCGTGCTGAACGCGCTTGCCGATAGAACCAAGCGGTTCGCGTGGATCCGCCGCCGCCTGTCAGATGCGGAGGCACAAAAAGTCCACGACCTTGGGCTGCCCGGACTGGACTTCAGGCCGGAACTGCGCAGGTCCTACCCGCTTGGGCGCAGCGCCGGACACGCCCTAGGCTTTGTCAACATCGACAACAAAGGCCTTCAGGGCATCGAGCGATACCTCGACAAGCGCGAGAGCGTCGAACCGGTACACGGACCTACTCTGTCAGCTCGTGCCCCGCTACGACTGTCACTTGACGTGGCCGTGCAGTTCGCTGTCGAAGATGAGCTTGCCGAAGCCATGCGGCGTTACTCGGCGGCGGCGGCCGTCGGCCTAATCATGGATGTCAACAACGGAGAGATTGTCGCGGCAGCATCGATACCTGGCCTCGATCCGATCGTAACCATGGATCGCTTCGACAAAAACCGGATCGACCGCCTGGCCAGCGGCACTTACGAATTAGGCTCTGTCTTCAAGGCATTCACCGCGGCCCTGGCTTTCGAAGACGGCGTCGATCCAAGAGCAAGAATTGACGTTCCCCCAAAGCTGGAGGTCGAACACTACCAGATTTCGGATTCACATCCCGCCGAAGGGCCCTTGACCATTTCTGATATCTTCCTGCGCTCCTCCAACGTTGGCTCGGCCATGCTGGCGCTGCACAGCGGTCAGCAGCGACAAAAGGCGTTCCTCGAGAAACTCGGCCTAACGACTCCAATGGCGACGGAAGCTGGCAGTATAGCGAGAGCGAGCCCCCCGAAGCGCTGGGGCGACATTGAAACCGTAACAATCTCCTACGGTCACGGCTTGGCGGTGGCCCCCCTGCAGTTTGCCGCCGCGAGCGCCACCCTCATCAACGGCGGCCACCGCATCAAACCAACCTTCCTACGCAAAGTTGGACGGTCAGCGGGGCACACAGAACGTGTCATTGCACCTGAGACAAGCCAGTTTATTCGCCGGCTCATGCGCGACAACGTTGCCAGTAAAGGAGGCACCGGATGGCGTGCTGACGTTCCCGGTCTCGAGGTCGGGGGCAAAACCGGCACTGCAGAAATACCAGGCAAAGGCGGCTACCAGGCCAAATCCGTAATCGCCTCTTTCCTCGGAGCCTTTCCGATGAATAAGCCGCGCTACCTGACACTCGTTTGCCTGTTTGAGCCCCAAGGCAACCGGGAGACGAACGGAAAAATCACCGCCGATCGGAACGCCGCGCCAACCACCGGACGCATCATCGCCCGAGTCTCGCCAATGCTTGGCTTCCTGCCTGAGTAACCGGACACATCGGGCGGACCCGAGAGACGGTTTGACGGTCTTAGCTTCCCGCAATATGAAGCTCGAATTCGATTTGACCAGGCGCGCAGGCGCCGTTTTCGCCAGATCCCAGGCTGTCAATGAAGCTCTCCAAGATCATCGAAACCGAAAATAACCTCGTGATGGGCCTTTCTCCGGAGAGCCTCGAACAGGAAATCTCCGGACTGACCGCGGATAGCCGTGAGGTGAAACCCGGATTCCTGTTCGCCGCACTGCCTGGCTCGACCGTCGATGGAACCAAGTTCATACCTAACGCAGTCGCCGGCGGTGCCGCCGCTGTCCTCGTTGCGCAGGACGCGGACATTGGCCAAATCCCCGAACATGTGATTGTTGTCAGAAGTCACAATCCGAGGCGGGCACTTGCTCAAATGGCCGCGCGCTTCAGCGACCGCCAGCCGCCCACTGCCGTGGCCGTTACAGGTACCAGCGGCAAGACATCGGTGGTTGAGTTCACCCGTCAGATCTTTGCCGCCGGCGGTGCGCGCGCTGCTTCCGTCGGCACAATCGGCATCGTCAAGCCGGACGGCGGGCGCTATGGCTCATTGACCACGCCCGACCCCGTGACTTTGCACCGCTCTCTGGCGGAACTCGCCGGGGAGGGCGTGACGCACCTGGCCTTCGAAGCCTCCTCCCACGGACTCGACCAACATCGGCTCGACGGTGTTCAACTGACCGCCGCGGCGTTCACGAACCTGGGCCGGGATCATCTCGACTATCACCCTGATCTCGACTCCTACCTGAAAGCGAAGCTGCGGCTCTTCGGCGAACTCTTGAAGCCGGGACAGGTCGCCGTGATCAATTCCGACGGTGCCTCACACGATGAGGTCGCCGCAGCCGCTAGGGCGCGTGGTCTCAAGGTCAGGACCGTCGGCCGCAAGGGACACGATCTCAGGCTGTTATCCGTCGAGCGGGAAGGCTTTTCGCAGCGCCTGCATATCGAAGCCGATGGCAGCATTCTCGATGTCCGTCTTCCACTGATTGGTGATTATCAGGTTGAGAACGCCCTTGTGGCGGCTGGGCTAGCGATCGCCGCCGGGATACCGGCCCCGACCGCGGTCGGCGCCTTCGCTCAATTGAAGGGTGTCCCGGGACGGCTCGAAATCATCGGCGAATCCCAAGGCGGCTTGGTCGTAGTGGACTACGCACATAAACCCGAGGCCCTGACGGCCGCACTCCAGGGCGTCCGCCCCTTCGTCACCGGCAAGCTCGTATGTGTTTTTGGTTGCGGCGGCGATCGCGACCGCGGCAAGCGGGAGATCATGGGCCGGATTGCCGAGCAAGAAGCCGACCTCGTCATCGTCAGCGATGATAATCCACGTAGCGAGGAGCCTTCGGCCATTCGAGCGGAGATCCTGAAAGGCTGCCCCAACGCGATCGAAATTGGAGATCGCCGCCAGGCCATCATGTCCGCGGTTGGCATGGCCGGCCCCGGCGACGTCGTGCTGATCGCCGGTAAAGGCCATGAGACCGGACAGATTGTCGGCGACCAGTTACTGCCGTTTTCCGATCATGACGTCGCCCGCGAGGCCATCGAAATCACTGGCCGCGAAGGAAAGTCGGCGGCCACGACATCGGCACCTCTGTGGGATTGGGACGAACTTGTCGCGGCATCAGGCGGTGAACCCGATGGCGAACCCGAACAACCCATCCGTGGCGTTGCCATCGACAGTCGGGCCATCGCCAGTGGGGACCTGTTTGTGGCCTTGAAGGACAAGAGGGATGGGCACGAATTCGTCGAAGGCGCGTTCTCCGCAGGCGCCGCGGCGGCCCTTGTCAATCGCGCTTACACCCGCCAGCCCGGTGACGGCGCACTTTTGCGAGTTGACGACCCTCTGCGCGCCTTGGAGCAAATCGGTATTGCCGCAAGGGCACGCCTTTCTCCGGAAGCCAGAGTGATCGCAGTAACCGGCAGCGTCGGAAAGACGACGACCAAGGAGATGCTGCGCGTCTGCCTTACCCGGCTGGGGCCAACGCACGCCTCCGACAAGTCCTTCAACAATCACTGGGGAGTCCCGCTCACCCTTGCGCGAATGCCCCGGGACGCACTCTTTGGCGTCTTTGAAATCGGCATGAACCACGCCGGTGAAATCACACCGTTGACCAATATGGTCCGCCCCCACGTGGCGATCATAACGACTGTCGCCCCGGTGCATTTGGAGCATTTCAATTCCGTAGAAGAGATTGCCGCCGCCAAAGCCGAGATCCTCACCGGGCTTGTGCCAGGCGGTGTCGCGGTCTTGAACAAGGACAATGAGCACTTCGAGTTTCTGAGATCGTGCGCTAAGGCCAACGGTGCAATGATCTGTGATTTCAGCGCGAATGCCGAAGAGCAACCTGAAGAGTCGGCTGTCCGCCTGACCTCGCTCCGCAAGCTCCCCAACCAGACGATCGTCTCAGCCATGCTCACCGGGGAGCCTTCGACACTCCAATACGCCTTGCCGATCCCAGGCCACCACATTGTCATGAATTCGCTGGCGGTCATCGGCGCTCTAGGCGCGGCCGGTGCCGATTTTCGCGTCGCGCTGCCGGCCCTCACCCAGCTTGAGCCTCCGCAAGGCCGGGGCGTGCGCGTCGCATTGACCTGCGACGGCGGTAAGGCGCTGCTGATTGACGAAAGCTACAACGCGAATCCGGTTTCGATGCGGGCCGCCATTGCTGTTCTGGCCGAGGTTCCCCGTGATGAATTCCCCAGGCGAATTGCCGTTATCGGCGACATGCTGGAATTGGGCCGGCAGGCGGAAGAACTGCATGCGGAACTGGCCGCTCCGCTGGCTGAAGCCGGTGTTGATCTCGTATTTGCAGTGGGACCGCTGACCCAGGCCCTGTTCGAGATTATTCCCCAGAACATGCGAGGAATCTGGGGAAAGACCCCCGCAGACGTCGAAAGCGACCTATTGGCCGCAATCCGAGCTGGCGATGCCATTATGGTCAAGGGGTCCAATGGTGCCAAAACCTGGCAGCTTGCCCAGGCAATAACGCACCGTTTCACTTCCAGATAAAGGTCTGCGCCTGCCTTGCTGCTTGCCGGAAGGCGAGCAGGGCGATAACCAGTGGCCCGGTCGGTCGACTGGAAATTGGCACGCCAGAGGCGATAAGCGCGAATGATGAGGGACCGGGATGCTTTATGAACTCGTGAACTTCTCGGATCAGCTCGGTCCGCTCAACGTGTTCCGCTATATAACTTTTCGCACGGGCGGCGCGATCTTCACCGCCCTTATATTCGTGTTGTTGTTCGGTCCGGGGATCATCGATCTGCTGCGTGTACGCCAGGGGAAGGGTCAGCCGATCCGCGAGGACGGCCCTCAAAGCCACCTGGCCAAACGCGGCACACCGACGATGGGCGGTTTGATGATCCTCTCCAGCGTCCTGGTCTCCACGCTGCTTTGGGCCAACCTTCAGAACATGTACGTCTGGATCGTCCTGGCCGTCACACTGACGTTTGGCCTGATCGGTTTTTATGACGATTATCTCAAGGTGACAAAGCAAACGGCTTCCGGCTTTTCCGGACGTGTGCGCCTTGGAGTGGAACTTGCGGTGGCCGGACTCGCGACATACGGGTTCACGTTGTTGGCCAAACCGGAGTTTGCCACTTCGCTGACCGTGCCGTTCTTCAAGGATCTGCTGATCGACCTCGGGCCTTTCTTCGTCCTTCTCGGCATTCTCGTGATCGCGGGCGCCGGCAATGCTGTCAATTTGACCGACGGGCTTGATGGGCTGGCCATCGTGCCGGTGATGATTGCTGCCGCCACCTTCGGGCTGATTGCCTACCTTTCCGGCAACTTCAAATTCGCCAGTTACCTGCAGATTCACTTTGTCGAGGGCACCGGCGAGCTGGCCATCGTCTGCGGAGCGTTGATCGGGGCCGGGCTGGGTTTCTTATGGTTCAATGCCCCGCCGGCCATGATCTTTATGGGCGACACGGGATCCCTTGCTTTGGGCGGTGCCCTTGGCTCGATCGCTGTCGCAACCAAGCACGAAATCGTTCTGGCCATCGTCGGGGGACTGTTTGTCTTGGAGACGCTTTCGGTCATCATTCAGGTTGCGTCGTTTAAGCTGACCGGTAAGCGCGTTTTCCGCATGGCGCCGCTGCATCATCATTTCGAACAAAAGGGCTGGCAGGAATCCACTGTCGTGGTCCGCTTCTGGATCATATCCGTGGTGCTCGCCCTAATCGGACTGGCGACGCTTAAGCTGAGGTAACGGCCGGGGCTCATTCGACAAATGCGGCCCTGGGTCGGCGGGAATTGCGGTAAACTGTGCCCTATGATTCGCGCGACGAGCTTTGCAGGGAAACGGGTGGCGGTGTTCGGCATGGGCGGCTCAGGCATCGCTGCCGCGCATGCTCTGATCGCTGGCGGCGCACACGTGGTTTGCTGGGATGACGGTGAGGTCGGCCGCCGGCGCGCCGTCTCGGAAGGCTTTGAAACCACCGATCTCCGGCATGCGGACTGGTCGCAGTTTTCCTCGCTGATTCTGGCGCCCGGGGTCCCCCTGACCCATCCCGAACCGCATTGGACGGTGCGACATGCCAACGCGCATGGCGTGGAGATCATCGGAGACATCGAGATCTTCGCCCGTGAAAGACAGGTATTGTGCGATACCGCCCCGTTTATCGCGATCACAGGCACCAACGGTAAATCGACCACGACCGCGCTGATAACTCACTTGTTGCGCCATCTTGGCTTCAGCGCCGAGATGGGAGGCAACATCGGGCAGGCGATTCTAACTTTGAAGCCGCCGGCGCCGGAGCGCGTTCATGTCGTGGAAATGAGCTCCTATCAAATCGATCTGACGCCCACGCTGAAGCCGACGGTCGGCGTCCTACTCAACATCACGCCCGATCACATCGACCGGCACGGAACCTTGGCCCACTACGCCGAAGTCAAGGAACGTTTGTTGAAACATGCCAGCGCCGCCGCCGTCGGTCTCGACGACAAGCTGACCCGCGCGGCCGCCGAGCGATTCACCGATGCGCATCATCTTTACGCATTCACGGCTGGCAAGGGAGCCGGTTTCGTTCCGCGCCTCTATGCCATTGGCCAAAGCCTTTTCGTCCACGATACGGACGGGCCCTATGCGACCAGTGAAGAAGTCGCCAATCTCGCGCGGATTGGCTCATTGCGCGGACAGCACAACGTCCAAAACGCTCTGGCCGCACTGGCAGCCCTTAAGGCGCTGCAGGACCTCTCTGACAAGGGCGGCGCAGCGCTCACGGCCACGGCGAATGATCGCCCGCTTCTTTGGGATATCAGAAGGCTTGCTGAGGGCCTTGCAAGCTTCCCGGGCCTACCTCACCGCATGGAAGAGGTCTGTCGTTCGGGCCGTATTTTGTTCGTCAATGACTCCAAGGCGACCAACGCTGAAGCCGCCGAAAAGGCCCTCACCTCTTTCGACGGTGGCATTCACTGGATTGCTGGAGGGCGGGCCAAGGACGGCGGAATCGCATCGCTCAAGCACGAATTCCCCCGCGTTGAACGCGCCTACCTTATTGGCGAGGCAGCCGACGAATTCGCTGCAACGCTCGCCGGTCATGTTGAAACTGTAAAGTGCGAGACACTGGAACGCGCCGTTCAATCCGCAGCCGAAGGTGCAGCCGCCTCACGGGCACCCGAGCCGATCGTTCTATTCTCACCGGCCTGCGCGTCATTCGACCAGTACCGCAACTTTGAAATCCGCGGCGACGCCTTCCGAAATCTCGTGATGGCGCTCCCTGGCATGGCTGAAGGAACTAAGCCATGAGGGTTTCGCGCGCCGATCGCAGCCGTCTGTCCGAATGGTGGTTCACCGTCGACCATGTATTGATCGTCGCCATCATCATCCTGATGTCGTGCGGCCTCGTCTTATCGCTCGCTGCAAGTCCTGCGGTTGCCATGAAGAAGAGCCTGCCGACGTTCTTCTTTTTCGAACGGCATGTGTTTTTCACCGCGGTCGGCTTCTGCGTCATGATCACGCTGTCCTTCCTGTCGCCCTCTTGGGCACGCCGCATCGCGGTGGTCCTGTTCGCCGCGACGCTGGCGGCGCTCATTTGGATTCTGTTTGAAAGCCCGGTGATCAACGGTGCACGACGCTGGCTATTCGTTGGCGGGTTCTCGCTGCAACCGTCGGAATTCGCGAAACCGGGATTCATAATGGTCATCGCATGGTTGTTCGCTGAGGCACGGCGGCGTCCGGACATGCCGGCCCTGTCGATCGCAATTGCTCTCGGTGCAGGTGTCTGCCTTCTGCTGGTGATGCAGCCAGACGTCGGCCAGACGGGGCTGTTGGCTGCCCTCTGGGGTATTATGTACTTGCTGGCCGGATTACCGTTGGCCGGTGCCACGATATTGGTTGGCATCGGCATCGTCTGTGTCATCGTCGCGTACTTCACATTCCCGCATGTTCAAGACCGCCTCGACCGTTTCCTGAATGCGTCGAATGAAGCAAACTCGCAGGTTTCGCGGGCGACGGACTCGTTCACCCAGGGTGGCTTTTTTGGACGCGGACCCGGCGAGGGCACAATTAAGACCCACTTCCCGGACGCCCACACGGATTTCATCTTCTCAGTCATAGCCGAGGAGTATGGTGCGATCGCCTGCCTGGGCCTGGCGGCGCTGTTCGCCTTTATCGTCCTCAAGGCTCTGATTTCGGCAACGCGCGAGCCGCGCCCGGCCAATCGCATAGCAATTCAGGGCCTGGCGATCCTGTTTGGCCTTCAGGCCCTCATCAACATGGGTGTCAACGTCGGACTGCTACCCGCAACCGGCATGACGCTACCTTTCATCTCAACGGGCGGCTCTTCAATACTTGCTGTTTCCATCGTTCTCGGCATGTTGTTGGCGCTGACACGCCGCCGGGTTGATCCGGCGAACTATGAGACGGCCGCGTTCCCTGGTGCAGAGCCGGGGTGGGCGAGGGAACCGCTCTCCGCAAGTACGGGCAGATCCGATGCACAACGACAATAGGCGCTGCGTTCTCCTTTCAGCCGGAGGCACGGGCGGACATCTGTTTCCCGCATACGCGCTTGCCGAGGAACTTGGCCGGCGAAACTACCTCGTTGACCTCGCCACGGACATGCGCGGCGACCGCTACGGCACTGGCTTTCCAGCGCGCAAAATTCATCAGATCCCGTCCGCGACGCTCGCCAGCAAGTCACCTGTTGCCATGGCGCAGACGGTATGGACCCTGTCTCGCGGGATAGGAGCGGCGATGGGGGTACTCGGGGAAGTCCGGCCGTCCGTCGTCGTCGGGTTCGGCGGATACCCCACTTTTCCACCCCTGATGGCGGCCAAGCTCCGCGGCATAAAAACAGCACTGCACGAACAAAACGCCGTCCTCGGCCGTGCCAACCGTATGCTTGCCGCGCGGGTCGATGCCGTCGCCACGTCCTTTGAACGGGTCAAGCACCTCGATGGGGCCCTGACGGAGAAAGCCCGGTTTACCGGCAATCCCGTCCGAGACGTGGTCATCGAGGCCGCCAAACGGCCCTATTGGACGCCGGATGCCGCCGAGGCGGTGCAACTTCTGGTATTCGGGGGCTCCCAGGGTGCACGCTTCTTTTCCGACACCGTGCCCCCAGCGCTTGAGCTGTTGCCTCCAAACCTCAAAACTCGGCTGAAAGTCGTTCAACAGGCCCGCGAAGAGGACCTCGAACGGGTCCGCCAAGCCTACGGAACCAGTGGAATTCGTGCGGAAGTCGCGCCATTCTTTGCCAACTTGCCGGAAATCATGGCAAATTCGCAACTTGTAATAGCTCGTGCGGGCGCCTCGACAATTGCCGAGTTGACGGTCGTCGGGCGTCCGTCGATCCTAGTGCCGCTGCCACACGCGCTTGATAACGACCAGTTGCATAACGCAAGCCAGCTTGCCGAATCAGGCGGTGCTTGGTGTATCGAACAAGCGGAGCTCACGCCGCAGCGCCTCGCAGGAGATTTGCAGAATCTCATCAGTACGCCAGCGTTGTTGTTGGAAGCCGCCAAGGCGGCAAGGGCCCAAGGCAAGCCCGATGCCGTCGCAAGACTTGCGGATCTTGTCGGAGAGCTAGCTGGCTAAGGGGCCAGCTTGGTGGGGATCTCCCAAACGCGGCAGTGGTACCGCCATATTTCGGCGTCAGAGTTGCCAGTTGATGGGCGCTCAGTCGGCGCATCGGAATTTCGAGGGAAGCAAAAACATGGAAATGCCCAACGATATCGGGACCTTTCACATCATAGGTATTGGCGGGATTGGCATGAGCGCCATTGCCGAAATCCTGATCGACAAGGGCTATTCCGTCCAGGGCAGCGACCAGAAGGACAGCGCCAACGTCAAGCGTCTTCGAGCAAAAGGCGTACGCGTCTTCGTCGGCCATGACGCCATCAACCTCGTCGGCGCCAAGCAAGTCGTTATCTCGAGCGCCGTCAAAGCCGGCAACCCCGAACTCGAAGCAGCGTGCCGACGCGGGCTGCCAATCATTCGCCGAGCCGAAATGCTTGCCGAACTCATGCGCCTCTATTCGACAATTTCGGTGACCGGCACGCACGGCAAGACCTCGACGACATCGCTGATCGCACACATCCTGACATCCGCGGGCGTTGACCCGACAGTGATCGCCGGAGGAATTATCCAAGACTGGGGGACAAACGCACGACTGGGTCAGGGGCCCTGGATGGTCGTTGAAGCCGATGAGTCGGATGGCACCTTCATGCGACTGCCAACGCAGATCGGCGTTGTGACGAATGCCGACCCCGAGCATCTTGATTACTTCGGCAGCGTCGAAAGGATGAACGCGGCCTACGAGACATTCATATCAAGCATACCGTTTTACGGGCTGCTGATCGCATGCATCGACCACCCCGTCGTGGCCGACATGATTACCAAGTTGCATCTGCGTCGGGACGGCAGGCCGATGTTCACCTACGGTGAATCCCCCGGCGCCGACATCCGGCTCCTTTCGCTCAAGGCCGACGGTCAGCACATGCTGATGGATGTCGCACTGGGCAAGCGCGCAGGCGGCGGCAAACCACGCCAACTCCAGGGCCTCAGGCTCGCCGCACCCGGCCGTCACAACGCTTTGAATGCACTCGCGGCGATGGGTGTGGCACTGGCAGCAGGCGTCAGTGACGAGGCCATCAGAACCGCTCTCTCCAGCTTCTCGGGCGTCAAGCGACGTTTCCAACTGACCAGTCAATGGAACGGTGTCTCGATCTACGACGACTACGCGCACCACCCGGTGGAAATCGCGGCGGTTCTGGAGGCCGCGCGCTCCGCAGCCAAGGGCCGCGTCGTTGCCGTCTTCGAACCGCACCGCTACACACGCGTACGCAACCTCTACAAGGACTTCTGCCGCTGCTTTGGCAATGCCGATAGCGTCATCGTCGCGCCGCTTTATTCGGCCGGTGAGCCGCCGATTGACGGCATTGATCAACATGCGCTTGCCGAAGGGATCCGCGCCGCCGGCCATGGCTCAGTTCTCGCGATCGACGATCCACGTGAGATCGCGACACTTATTCACCGCTACGGCAGCGCGGGAGACATTGTCATCTGCCTCGGCGCGGGAACCTCGACCGAATGGGCCAACTCGCTTTCCATGTGGCTTGGAGAAGAGCCACGCATGGCGGGGGAGTAAGCCTTTTGACATTCACCGATCTGACCGAGGACCTTGCCAAGCGGCTGCCCGAACTTCGCGGCCGGCTGAGAGCGAACGCGCAATTGTCGGAAATCACCTGGTTCCGCGTGGGTGGGCCCGCACAAATTTTATTCACACCGGCCGATGAAGCCGATCTGGCGTATGCCCTGAAGAATATCCCCCCGGATTGGCCTGTTTTCGTGCTGGGGCTGGGCTCAAACCTCCTCGTCCGAGACGGCGGTGTCCCTGGCATCGTCATCCGGCTGGGCCGCGGCTTTGGTCAGATCGAGGTTCTCGATGGCCAACGACTACGAGTCGGGACGGCGGTCCCTGATGTGAAGGTGGCGCGAGCCGCGGCTGATGCGGGGATCGCTGGTCTGCACTTCTACCGCGGCATCCCGGGATCGGTCGGCGGTGCACTACGCATGAACGCCGGGGCCCACGGTGGCGAGACAAAAGACGTTCTGGAAAGCGCCCGCGCGGTTGACCGCCAAGGCAACATCCACGACCTTTCCCTAGCAGACATGGGCTTTTCCTACCGCCATTGCTCCATCCCCCGGGAGTTCATTTTCACGTCCGCCACGTTCAAGGGATCGGCCGGGGATACCACTGACATTCAGAGTCAGATGGAAGAGGTCGCTGATTATCGGGAGCAGAATCAGCCCATTCGCGAACGCACCGGCGGTTCGACCTTCAAGAACCCTCCAGGCATGAGTGCGTGGAAACTCGTCGACGCGGCCGGCTGCCGCGGGCTTCGTGTCGGCGGCGCGATGGTCTCCGAAATGCACTGCAATTTTCTCATCAACGACGCCGGAGCCACCGGCGAGGATCTGGAACGGCTGGGCGAAACGGTGCGGGCGCGCGTCAAACAGCAGTCGGGCATTGAACTCAATTGGGAGATCATCCGGCTTGGCGATCCCAAGGAGGGACGCCCCGTTGGCGCCGAACTCGCGTTGCCCGCCGAAGCCGATCACTGAGATCGGAGGACGGCATGATTGGCCAGGCGCCGCCACAGAGCAAAACCGACGTCGCAGTCCTCTTCGGTGGCTGGTCGGTCGAACGCGAGGTTTCATTGCGTTCCGGCGAAGCCGTCGCGCAAGCCCTTGAAGGCGAAGGCTATCGGGTCACTAGGCTTGATGTTGGCCGCGATATCGCAGAGCAGCTGGGCGACCTGCGCCCCGAAGCCTGCTTCAACGCGCTTCATGGAGAATTCGGCGAGGACGGTTGCATTCAAGGCATCCTCGAATGCCTCCAAATTCCCTACACACATTCCGGAGTCCTGGCATCCGCCTTGGCGATGCACAAGGAGCGGGCCAAGGACGTCTTACGCAGAGCCGGCGTTCCAGTTGCAGACGCAGAGCTCGTGACCAGGCAACAAGTTGCAACCGCGCACGTCATGAGCCCGCCTTATGTCGTTAAGCCGCTGGCCGAGGGGTCCAGCGTTGGTGTTACGATCGTCCACGAAGGAAGTGAGCCACCCGCAGCGGTAGCCGATGAGGGATCTTCCGAGGAGGTCGTAATGGCCGAGCGCTACGTCGCCGGCCGCGAACTCACGTGCGCGGTCATCGGTGACTTTGTGACCGAGATCACGGAGATTCTGCCGGCCGAGGGGCTGGACTTCTACGATTATCAGGCAAAGTACGCACCAGGGGGCTCGCGCCACCAGATTCCGGCCAGTCTTTCACCAGATGTTAATAGATTCATCCGGAAATACACCTTGGCGGCGCATCGCGCGTTGGGCTGCCGGGGTGTAAGCCGTGCGGACTTCCGTTTCGACGATACTCCCGGTGGAACAGGCGAATTGGTGTGCCTCGAGGTCAACACCCAGCCGGGTATGACGGCGACTTCTCTGGTTCCAGAGTTGGCAGCCTACGCAGGCTGGAATTTCGGCGAGCTTGTTCGCTGGATCGTCGAGGATGCGAGTTGCAAGAGGTAGGCGCAGGTTTTGAGCACCCTGGGCGCGCGCATCAAGCGCAGGCGCCGCGCTCCATTGCGTCGAATGACCTCGACAGTAAAGGTCGGATATGGCGGGCAGTTAAGTCGGGTTCGCCGCGTGCCCGGTTCATCGTTCGGCTGATTGCATTGGCGCTTGTTGTTTCAGTTTCGCTGCTGGCATTTGCCAGTGACACGACGCGTGTTCGTCAGTTGACGAATGCCGTACCAGAGATCGATTTCTTAGCGTCGATCGCCGGTTTCGGGCTCGATCAGGTCACCGTCAAGGGGAACAGAATCACACTCGCAAGCGAAATCTATGAGGCCCTGGAGCTTGACGAGTCTCGGTCATTTGTCAGTTTCGATGCAGCGTCCGCTCGCGCCAGGATCGAGGCCTTGTCCTGGGTCGCTTCCGTCAGCTTTCGTCGCGTTTATCCAAACCAGCTGGACGTCACGGTGCGGGAACGCCAGGCGTTTGCAGTTTGGCGCATGGGCCGGTCTCTCTCACTCATTGACGATGAAGGTCGCGTCCTCTCGCCCATTGAGGAAACGGCCGCCCACTCGCAGTTGCCCCGCTTTGCGGGCAAAGGGGCGGCCAAGGAAGCCGCTTTCCTTTGGGCCGACTTGAAAGGGCATCCGGCCATCAGGCAACGAATGCTGAGCGCTGAGCGCTTCGGCGAGCGCCGCTGGAGCCTTTCGCTGAACAACAATGTTGTCATTCATCTCCCCAACAGCGGAGCCACGACCGCTCTCGCACAGCTGGAAAGCTGGCCCGGCTTCGAGGGCTATATGAACAATGGCAGCACGATCATTGATCTCCGGGCCAAGGGCCGCATCGTCGTGCGACCGAACCGCGCCATAGGCCCAACGAGCTCGGGCGCAAGAAGTATCGCCGATCTCCTTGATCGACCTGGGTGAGGTGACGCGTGCTTGGAAATGAAAATCAGTCGCGAAAGGCCGGGAATCTTGCCGGATTTCTCGATATCGGCTCGTCCAAAAACGTTTGCTTGATTGTCCAGCCAGGCCCATCAAGCAAGCGCGCCCAGGATGGTGCTGAAATCGTTGGCGCCTCCTGTGTCCGCTCTCGCGGTGTGAAATCAGGCGTCGTCACCGACTTCGATGAAGCTGCGAACGCGGTTCGCACGTGCGTCAGCCAGGCGGAGCGCATGACCGGCGCAACGCTCGACTCAATCAGCGTCTCCTTCTCCTGCGGGCGCCTGCGATCGCAGATCTTCGCCGCGAATGCGGAAATCGCGACCGGGGTCGTATCGCAAGAGGACATATCCCGGTGCCTGAGAGGCGCACGATCATTTGCGGTCCGGGATGGTCGCCGGCTCGTGCACATGAACGAGCTAGGCTACCGGCTCGATGGACAGCACGGCTCGCACCACCCTCGCGGAATGGCCGCCCGTCGCCTGACCGCTGATCTTCATGCTGTGACCGCTGACGACGCCCCGCTTCGTAATCTCGCCATCCTGGCTGACAAGTGCTTCTTGCGCCTCGGGAGCATGGTTGTAGCGCCCTACACCAGCGCCATGGCCGCCACCAGCGAAGAGGAGCGCCGGCTTGGAGTGACCGCCATCGACATTGGCGGTGGTACGGTCAAAATCGCGATGTTTTCGGACGGACGCTTCGTTCATGCCGACGTCATACCCGTCGGTGCCGACCATATCACGTACGATATTGCACGTGGCCTGCAGACTCCATTTGCAGAAGCCGAGCGAATCAAAGCTCTTTATGGCACACTTGTCTCGGCGCAGTCTGATTCGCACGAGACGTTCTCATACCCGCTCGCCGGAGATGAGGATGCCGGGCTGCACCACTCGAACAAGGCTGACCTCGCCGAGATCATTTCTCACCGCGCCGCGATGATGGCATCGCTGATCGTTGAGAGGCTCGATCGGAGCGGGGTAAGTGAGTATGTCGGAGACAAGATCATATTGACCGGCGGCGGTTCGGAGCTGGTTGGAATGGCCGAGTTCATGGCCAACCGTCTATCCCGCTCCGTAAGGATCGCAAGGCCGGCCGCGGCGTTTGAATTGCCGCAGTCGCTCTCCGGCCCAGCGTTTTCGACGGTCGTCGGAATGGTCGCCACAGGCCTCTCCCCCGCAAGCGTAGCAATGCGGATCGAGAGTAAGGACATTGCGCCCCAGGGCTACCTGGGACGGGTCGGCCAGTGGTTGATGACAGGTCTGTAATGCGTCCTTTGCTGCCTCGATCACAGGGTCCGTGCGCACCTCTGGATCCGCTGGCAGTCGCAGTTGTGTATTGAGCCGGCGCTCGCCGGTCATCGATGTGGGGACGTAATGAACATCAAGCTGGAAGTGCCACAGCTCACCGATCTGAAGCCGCGATTGACCGTGATCGGGGTTGGCGGAGCAGGCTGTAACGCGATCAACAACATGATCGCCGCTGGTCTGACGGGCGTTGAGTTTGTCGCCGCGAACACCGATGCACAGACATTGGAAGCGTCCGGCGCGGAGCACCGCATTCAGCTCGGTATCAACCTCACAGAAGGCCTCGGAGCCGGAGCCAATCCCGAAATCGGAACGGCCGCCGCCGAAGAGGCGATCGACGAAATCAAATCGCAGATATCTGGTTCGCACATGGTCTTTCTGGCCGCCGGCATGGGTGGCGGAACCGGTACCGGCGCTGTGTCCGTAATCGCCCGGACGTCCCGCGAAATGGGCATTCTGACCGTTGGCGTGGTGACCAAGCCGTTTCAGTTCGAAGGCAGCCGCCGCATGCGCATGGCGGAGATTGGCCTCAAGGAGCTGCGCGCCAACGTCGACACGCTGATTGCCATTCCGAATCAGAATCTGTTCCGCGTTGCGAATGATAAAACGACCTTCGCCGAAGCCTTCTTGCTCGCCGATCAGGTGCTGTACTCGGGTGTCGCCTGCATTGTTGATCTCATCGTCAAGGAAGGTCTGATCAATCTCGATTTCGCCGATGTACGCGCCATCATGAGCAACATGGGCACGGCCATGATGGGGACCGGTGAGGGCTCAGGAGACCGCCGAGCAATCCTGGCCGCGGAAGAGGCGATCGCGAACCCGCTGTTGGATGATGTTTCGTTGCAGGGCGCACGTGGTCTCTTGCTGTCGATAACCGGCGGTCCAAATCTGACGCTCTATGATGTCGACGAGGCAGCTTCGCGGGTGCGTAAGGAAGTGGACCCGGAAGCCAACATCATCGTGGGCGCGACCTTCGATCACAAACTGGACGATAGTGTCCGCGTGTCGATCGTGGCGTCGGGGATGGCAAACGCAAATTTACAGGCAGGAGCGCCCTCCGACGGTGGTCTCACTGCCACCGCGAACAACGGCTCCGGCTTTCCGACACTGCCAAGAAGCGATCTTCCAGCCGGGCTTCCCACGCCCCCTCCAGTCCCCCAAAATCCAAACCAGAATGGCGGTCGAGCGCAGTCGAGTGAACCCTTCCCGCCGTTACCCTCGGTGCCGACGACCAGAACCTCGGCACCGCCCCCGCCGCCGGTCCCAAATACGCCGGCCGCGCGTGCGCCCGATCAACATGCTGCGGGAATTGCAAACCCAGTAGCTAGTAGACCGGCCGGTCATGGCATGGGCGTCCCGGAAAACAACTCAGCGCTATGGCAGTCGTCAGAGGGTGTCACCATCGAGGCGGGTCACAACGCGCTCGGGACCCCCTCTCAGGCGCCACCTGCGCCCCATGCCCAATACGTGTCGGGCCACGCAAACGAAGCCGACAGTTTCGAACCACGCCAGACTCAGCAAATCCATCGTCGAGCACAGATGCCGAATGTTGAGGATTTCCCTACGGTCGGTCAGCGGGACTATTACGCGAAGCAACAAGGCTCTGAATCGGCAGGAGAAGCCGCCGGTTCTACCGCGCCGGTGCGCAGACCAGGGCTCTTCGAACGCCTCGCGGGGCTCGGAAGACGCCAAAGTGATTCTCTCGACGGGGCCTCCACGGGCAAACCCGGGGTTGTAACACATTGTAATGTTCCGGAGGAACGCACCTCGCAAGGCCCCGTCCAAGGCGGTGGACAATCTGTGCACAAAGGGTCCGCGGAGCCAGATCAAAACATTGAAAACAATGACTTTTATGCGCGCGACAAGCGCCGAAACTGAGGTGCGGAGTGTTCCCGTTGGACGGCCATATTCTCGCGGCAAAAAGGTAACAGAGTGTAAGAAAGCGTGATTTGTGCCGCCTGTGGCACGAGGGTATCGTCATGTTGGTTAACGGGAGAAATTGAGTCTTGTTCCTCAGCATAGTCGGGGTATCGCTGGGGTCCAGAAATGGGACGGGACGAGATTTCTATTACTTTGGGGGTGGCAGGCCGCAACACGTAAAATAAGCGGCCGTTGCCTGGGCAGGCATCGAGGGACGACATTCATGTCGAATCGTTTTATCGGCTCGCGCCAGACTACGGTTGCGCGCGAGATCGAGCTGACTGGCACGGGGGTGCACAGCGGAGCTCCAGCATCGGTGATTTTGCATCCGGCTGAGGCCGATGCTGGACTTCGTTTTCTTGTAACCAATCGTGGTCGCGTTGTTTCGGATATCGAAGCGCGAGTGGACAATGTCAAGAACCTGACACTGTGCACGGTGATTGGTGACGAAGAAGGTAATACTGTCAGCACCGTCGAACACCTTCTCGCAGCTCTTCGCGGTCTCTCTGTAGACAATTGCTACATTGAAATAGACAGCCAGGAAGTGCCGATCATGGACGGCAGCTCGGCGATGTTCGTCGAAGCCATCGATGATGCCGGTCTGATGGAGCTGTCCGAGCCGCGCAAGTTCCTTAAGGTCCTGAAGCCGATCCGCGTTGAAGACGGAGACTGCTTCGGCGAAATTAGCCCTCATACGGGTTTCCACCTCGACATCGAGATTGACTTCGACACACCGATTATCGGACGCCAGCGTCTCGCCTTCGAGATGGCTCCTGGTGTTTTCCGCCACGAGCTGAGCCGCGCTCGCACCTTTGGCTTCATGCGCGACGTCGAGCATCTGTGGAAGAACGGACTGGCGCTGGGCGCCAACCTCAACAACACCGTGGCGATCGGTGACGACCGCATCATGAACTCTGAAGGACTGCGTTATTCCGAGGAGTTCGTTCGTCACAAGATGCTGGATGCCGTCGGCGACCTCGCCTTGGCTGGCTTGCCCCTGCTGGGTGCCTTCCGTTCGGTTCGTGGCGGTCATCGCCTGAACTCGCTGGTCGTCAAGGCGCTTCTGGCCGACACAACCGCATGGTCGATCGTCCAGGCACCGAAGGTTCGCGAGACCAACCCGGTCAGCTTCGCCTATCCGGCTGCCTACGCTGGTACACACTGAAGTCCTGAGGCTCGACTCACCTTAGGACTCGTTTTACCCGGGACCGACCGTCCGCAGCTTATAAGAAATGGGGATCAATCTCACCGAATCGGCGACCGGTTGTTGGAAGTAAGATAGCGTTGACTGCACCTTGATTCGTGGCAGGACCCGTTGCATGGCAGCGGATTTCGCCCGGTGCCACCGCAAGATAGCAGGTCCGAGGCGAACCAAGGCCGAGAGCAAGGTGACAGGTGTTTCAAGCGCAACGCTGGACGAAGGTTGGGAATTCGTGAAGAACCGGACCACTAGGGACGAAAGCAGCAAGAGCTCTTACGGCATCCGTAAAGGTCCCTTTTGCTCATGGCTGCTTGTATCGTGTGGTCTACTGGCCGTTGCCGGCTGTGCCTCATCAAATGACCTGTCAAAGGCGCTGAACCCGGACCCTCCGGCAAAGATGTATACTGACGCGGATGCTTTGCTCACGCGTGGCAAACACAATCGCGCTGCCGCGAAGTTTGAAGATCTTGACCGCGACCACCCTTATGCACCGGAAGCGCGGCGCGCCGTCGTGATGGCGGCATACGCCTACTATAAAGCCGGCAAATATCCCGAAGCCATCGCCTCGGCCCGCCGCTACACAACAATGCATCCTGGAACCAAGGAAGCAGCCTTGGCTCACCACATCATCGCATCGGCTTACTTTGATGAGATGAACCTCCCCAACCGCGATCAGTCGACGACGCGCAAAGCGTTGAAGGAATTGCGCATCCTCAAGACGCGCTATCCCGATAGCGAGTATGCCAAGTCCGCCGCCAACCGCATCCGCGTCGCCGAGGATACCCTTGCCGCCGCCGAGATGGAGGTTGGCCGTTACTATTTGAAGCGCGGTAATTACGTCGCCGCCATCAACCGGTTCAAGACGGTGGCGTCGCAATACCAGACGACGGCCCACGTCGAAGAGGCTCTCATGCGCCTCACGGAGTCCTACCTGGCTCTCGGCATCGTCAACGAAGCCCAGACGGCCGCAGCCGTTCTGGGTCACAACTTCCCGCAGTCGCGCTGGTACAAGGACGCCTACGCCCTTCTCGCTTCCGATGGACTGGCGCCGCGGGAAGACACGGGCTCTTGGCTGTCAAAAGTCTGGAATAGCGTGCCCAAATTCTCCTTGGGCGGCCCGGGCTAGCGTATAACGCGCACCACGCTCGCCAGCACTTCACTTTCACGACCTATGCAATCGTCGCGACGAGAGCACCACCTCCACGTTTTGGCGTGATTGGTCAGTACTCACTTCAGCGCCAATCACGTTCGCGATCTAGCTTGTCCACCGCCTTCGTATTGCCGAAGGCACGACAAAGCGCGAAGTTACACGCGGTCACCAACGGAAATTCTCATTGCAAAAACTGCGGCGAGGCAGGGATGGGCAAGGCGAAACATAAGACAGCCGGTATCGCTGTGGACAAACTCAGCCAGGAACAGGCCCTCGCCGAGCTCAAATGGCTTGCAGCAGAAATCGCCAGACACGACGCCCTTTATTATCGTTCTGACTCACCGGAGATTTCAGACGCCGATTATGATCTCCTGCGGCGGCGCAATGAGCAGATCGAAGCGCGTTTTCCATCTCTGCGCCGCTCCGACAGCCCATCAATCAAGGTTGGCGCGGCGCCTGGCGACGGCTTTGGTAAGGTGCGCCACCGCGTCCCGATGCTGTCGCTTGGAAATGCATTCAGCGATGACGACGTCGTCGATTTCGTCGCCCGCATCCGGCGCTTTCTCGGCCTGAATGAAGATCAACCCTTGAACATCACCGCGGAGCCAAAGATTGACGGCCTGTCGATCTCGTTGCGCTATGACGATGGCAGGCTCGTCGAGGCCTCGACCAGGGGCGATGGCACCGAAGGCGAAAACGTTACCGCCAACGTTATGACCATGCCGGCGATTCCAGAGACTTTGAACGGTCGAGACTTGCCGACATCAATCGACATCCGCGGCGAGATCTTCATGGCGCACGCCGATTTCCAAAAACTCAATGCCGATCAACAGGCAGCCGGAGCGAAAATCTTCGCCAATCCACGCAACGCGGCGGCCGGTTCTCTACGCCAGCTTGACCCGTCCGTGACCGCCCAGAGACCCTTGCGTTTCTTTGCGTACGCTTGGGGCGAAGCGCAGTTCCTGCCGGGTGATACGCAGACAGCCGTCATTGACGCCTTCAAGAACTGGGGACTTCCAACCAACCCCGAGCAAAGGCTCTGCGAAAACGCCGAACAGCTGATCGCCTACTACCGCGAGATGGAGCTGAAGCGGGCCACTCTCGGTTATGATATCGACGGCATCGTCTACAAAGTGGATAGGCTCGACTACCAGGAACGGCTTGGCTTCGTCTCTCGCGCGCCCCGTTGGGCGGTCGCTCACAAGTTCCCCGCCGAGCAAGCGACAACCGTGCTCAACGATATCGAGATACAGGTTGGGCGGACCGGCGCCCTGACTCCGGTAGCAAAACTGGAGCCGGTTACCGTTGGCGGTGTCGTCGTCTCCAACGCCACGCTGCACAACGAAGATGAAATCGCCCGCAAGGACGTCCGCATCGGCGACACCGTCGTCGTCCAGCGTGCCGGCGACGTCATTCCGCAGATCGTATCGGTGATCTTGGAGAAGCGCCCGGATGGCGCTGAACCCTTCGCCTTTCCCACGGTCTGTCCGGCCTGCGGCAGCCACGCCGTGCGCGAAAAGGATGAGAAGACCGGCAAGCTTGATGCCGTGCGCCGCTGTACCGGTGGTCTCATCTGTCCAGCCCAGCGCGTCGAACGCCTAAAGCACTTCGTCTCGCGAACGGCTTTCGATATCGACGGATTGGGAGACAAGAGCATTCAAGCCTTCTACGACGACGGCCTGATTCAATCTCCCCCGGACATCTTTACTTTGGAGGCCCGAGATCAGCGCGCCCTGAAGAAACTGAAGGACCGGGAGGGTTGGGGCAGCCAGTCCGCAAGAAAGCTGTTCACCGCCATCGATGCACGACGGGAGATTCCT
Source organism: Filomicrobium sp. (assembly GCA_029287535.1). Taxonomy (GTDB): domain Bacteria; phylum Pseudomonadota; class Alphaproteobacteria; order Rhizobiales; family Hyphomicrobiaceae; genus Filomicrobium. Next base: position 9,214 of record JARFQY010000042.1, on the reverse strand, counting down.
CTCGACCGCTTTATCTTCGCCCTCGGCATCCGCCACGTGGGCGAGACCACGGCAAAGGTTTTGGCGCGCTCCTACGGAGACATAACAACCTTCAAGACAGCCATGATCGCCGCCGCCGAAGGCACGGAAAGCGAAGCCTGGCTCGACCTGAACAACATCGATGGCATTGGCGAGACAGTCGCCGCCGCGATCGTCGAGTTTTTCGCCGAACCTCACAACGTCAAGGTCGTCGACGAGCTGCTCACTGACGTTGAGCCTCAGCCCCTCGAAGCCGTGGCCGCAGCATCACCGGTCACCGGCAAGTCCGTCGTCTTCACCGGCACACTTGAGAACAAGAGCCGAAGCGAGGCGAAAGCACAGGCCGAGCGGCTCGGCGCCAAGGTCGCTGGGTCAGTATCCAAGAAGACCGACTACGTCGTCGCCGGCGCGGATGCCGGTTCAAAGCTCACCAAAGCCCGCGACCTCGGAGTCGCCGTTCTCACTGAGGATGAATGGGACGAGCTCATCTCGCGGCAACCCTAGAGCGGCGCGCACACCTCTTTCAGCCAAGCCTTTGTGGGTTTGTCGAGGAGTGGCCCAAGCGTCGCCGACACGCGCGCATGGTAGCCGTCAATCCACTCCCGCTCGTCCTCGGTAAGCAGTGCCGTGTCGATGAGGTTTCGTGCGATGGGAGCAAGCGTCAGCGTTTCAAACGACATCATCTCCCGATCGCCGCCCTCGGGCGTTGCAGGTTCATCAACGAGGACAAGGTTTTCAATACGAATACCGAAATGTCCCTCACGGTAACATCCAGGTTCATTCGAGATAATCATGCCGGGCTTCAGCACCGCAGCGCCCATCCGCGATATCGACACGGGGCCTTCATGTACGGACAGGTAGCTGCCCACCCCATGACCCGTGCCGTGGTCATAGTCCAAGCCCGCTTGCCACAGCGCGCGCCGCGCGAAGGGATCAAGATCGCGCCCGCGAGTGCCTTTGGGAAACCGCGCGGTGGCAACCGCGATATGCCCCTTGAGGACAAGCGTGAAACAGCGGCGCATGTCTTGCGTGGGTTTTCCGATTGCAACGGTCCTCGTGATATCGGTCGTGCCATCGGCATACTGGGCACCCGAATCCAAAAGAAACAGCTCGCCGGGCTTGAGCCTCCTGTTGGTCTTTGAGTTGACCCGATAGTGAACGATCGCACCATTTGCGCCGGAGCCCGCAATCGTATCGAAACTGACTTCCTTGAGTTGGTTGGTTTCCTTGCGAAACGCTTCAAGCTGGGTAACGGCTGTAATCTCATCGAGCCTGCCGCTGCCTGCATTCTGATCGAGCCATGAAAGGAAGCGCACCATCGCAACGCCGTCGCGCTGCTGCGCCGCGCGGGCACCCGCAATTTCGATGGGGTTCTTGATAGCGCGCGGCGCGACGCACGGATCCGCACCGCGCACAATCCGCTTCGCCCCACCAAGATGCCGGGCGACTTCGTAACTGGCCGTGCCGGCATCAATGCGTACGGTCTTCCCCGCCTCCTTCAGCGCCTTGAGCCGCTCCCAGAATTTGTCATACGCGGCAACCTTGAACACACCCTTGATTGCCGCGCGCGCCTCAGCTGTCAGTTTGCCGGTATGCACGAACAGTTCCGGCTTCGCCCTCTGATGCACGATCGCATAAGCTGAGAAGACAGGTGTGTGCGCTACATCCGATCCGCGCAAGTTGGTAAGCCAGGCAATCGACTCGCGGCTTGTCAGCACGACACCATCGTGCCCTTCACTCCTCAAGTCTTCCATCATGGCCGAGAGCTTTTCCGCCGACGGTTGACCCGAGTATTGCAGCGCATGGGCTACGATCGCGCCGCTTGGAGGCGGCGGCCGGTCCTTGCCCCAAAGCGCGTCGATCAGGTTCTTCCGCACGGGCTTGAGCAAGATATCCTTCCCGCCAAGCCGCACTTGCAGCCGCTCGATCTGAGCCACCGTGAAGAGCTTTGGATCAAAGCCGACCCTTGCACCTTCAGGCAAGGTCTCGAACAACCAGTCTTCCGCTTTCTGCGTCGCCATCGCCACGACGTCGATCACGGTTTCATCGACCTCAGCGCGCGCCTGAACCGTATAGCGTCCGTCGACGAACAACGCGGCGTTTTGCCCGGTGATGATCGCGGTGCCCGCGCTACCGGAAAAGCCCGTCAGCCAGCTGAGCCGCTCCGCGTCGGCGGGTATGTACTCGCCTTGGTGCTCGTCGGTGCGCGGAACGATATAGCCATCAAGCTTTTGGCGCGCCATTAGCGCCCGCAAGCTGGCCACGCGCTCTGCCGAGAGCGATGGATCGGAAACAACATCAAAAATCTGAAACATATGGTCTTTCCGTGAAGGGGGCGCTCTGGGTTCCCGTTGTGCAGTTTTCTGCAGCTAGATCATGCATCTTCTGCATTGCTGGATTGCAGCTTTAGGTCTGCAAGTGACCGGCGAATGCTCCTAAGTTAAGTACCAAGAAGAACGGGTGCTAGGAGAAATATCCAGCGCCAACATGAGCCCTGAATTAAAACTTAGGAGATGATAATGAGCACTCTCGTCTCTCGCCCGACGGGCTGGTTACGTCAAGAATTGCACGCCCTCGGCAATGTCCTTTCGCGCGGCTTGGAACGCTTCGTCGAAGTCCGCCAGGCAAATGTCAATGCCTACGTCCAGGTCTACCTGGCACGTTTGAGCGAAGCCGAACTTGCAGAGCTTGGATACTCCGGACCTGAAATCAAGAAGATCAAGGAATCCGAGGGCAAGGAACTGCCCTACCACCTTTAAGACTGACACGGCGGCCCGAGCGATCGGGCCGCAGTTCAGCATGCACAATCGTCGTCAGCGCCTCCGCAAGACGAGTGTAGACCAACCGGCAAACCTGATGTGATCTTGCACCATGAATCCTGCTGCGCGGTAGTTCGCAACGATTTCGTGGGCTTGGGGCGTCAGCAGTCCCGACAAGACAACGACTCCACCCTGGCGCACGGATCGCGCGATGTCCTTTGCAAGTAAGATCAAAGGCGCGGCGAGAATGTTTGCGATAAGCAGATCATAGCGCCCCCGGCCGCGCAGCGCCCGGTGTTCCAGACCCTCCGCACAGACCGCGCGGATGCGGCCACCGGACCGGTTGATTGCGATATTCCCTCGGGCCACGTCGACAGAAGAAGCGTCGATATCGCTGGCCAAGATGTGGGCCTGTGGTTGTGCCCGGGCAACCGCAATGGCGAGCACACCCGTCCCGCATCCAAGATCAAGAACGTCCCGAAAGCGCTGAGCCCTTGTCAGCCGGTCGATCGCTAGCAGGCAACCGTAAGTCGTGGCATGGTGCGCCGTTCCAAACGCCTCTCCAGCTTCGATCAGAATCGCACCAGGGCCTTGCGGTACCTTGTGGCGGTCATGCGCGCCAAAGATCCAGAATCGGCCAGCACGAACCGCCGGCAAGGCCGCCTGCGAAAGCGCCACCCAGTTCAGATCAGGCACGGCATCCAGCCGCGGCGTTGGAATCTCCGCATCAACGATCTGCTGAAGTGTCTGGCGCAGCCCCTCAAGCTCCGGTGCGACGTGGTAGTAAGCCGTAATGCGCCACGGCCCGCTGGTCTCCGATCCGTCTGCCTCAAAGACACTGAGAGCTTCGGGCGGCGGGTCGATCAGGTTTTGCAGCGCTCCGGCCACCGTGCGGGCCAGATCACGATCGCCAAGCTCGAATACAATGGCCGACATTACCGCCCCCGAGTGGGGCAGCACGTCACCCGAGTTCTCTGCTGAGTCAGACTTCAACCGTTGGCGACCTTTGCGTTTTGGGGCATGACCTCCGAGCGCAGCTTGTCGACCTCCATTTCCAAGCCTTCATGCGGGTCGCAGTCAGGCAGATTATCAAGCAGCACATCCCACTGCGCATCAATGTGTTCGCCGGCTTCATATGGCGGCAACGTATGCAAATCGCCGTTTTCGTCTTCGGTGACAATGCCGTCGGCCAACAACCGGCTGAGCGCGTCATCAAGATCAAAGTCGATGTCCAGACCGAATGCCGACTTCAGATACTGCTCAATGGCAATATCGATCGCCTTGAGATCACGACGGTTGGCCTTCTCCTTGGCCAAGACCGAGTACAGCAGCATCTCTTCCTTGACGTCCTCCTCGGCAGCCCGGTCGATAAGCTTGATCATCACGCCCCGGTTGTCCGCCATGGAGTGGAAGTAGAGATTCTGCGCCATGATCACCATGTAGCGCTGCTTCGTGTTTACGAAGTTCATGGCTTGGCGAAACACCGCCGCACCAAGTCCACCAACGACCATCACAGCCGTTATGGGATTGCTCAGCATGGCGCCTGCCTTCCCCGCGGCGACGACCAACGAGCTGCCAACACCGAACGCACCGCCACCGCCGAGCTTAATCTTGTCAAGCATGCGGTACTTCACGATCGTGTTCGGGAAGATCATCTCGGCATCCGAGCGCGGGATGTTCTTGAACAGCTTCATGTAGATGTTGCCCGGCACGACCGCGCCAGGCAGGTGCGCGCGTTGTTTGTTGGCCATGCGCAAGGCCTCTTTGCGCGAGACTTTTTCAGTCTCCATGATCTCGCGCACGCGCAGCTCAAGCGGCTTCAGTTTGAACAGCAGGAACAGGCGCTGAAAAATCGGAACATCGAACTCTTCCTTGCGCAGGAACTTTCGCAAGGTCCGCTTTTGATCTTTCCGGGTCGAAGCCCCCCGATAAAAGATCAAGCACTCCTCGAACAGCGAAAAGTCGACATGAAGATCCAGCCCATAGTGCGTTTCCTGGGCGAAGATCTCCTCCACAACCTTCGGGTCGACCTCACGGTAATTCGCCTGAATCAGAATCTCCCGCATACCCTCGACCATTCGCGCCTGCATGTTGCTCAGCTCATCGTCGGTGAAACTGCGCGTCATCAGCAGGTCGCTGTCGGGGCTGAAGGGCTCGTAGGTTTGCTCCAATTCAAGAAGCTTGGCGCCGTAGCGCTGATGACGCCAATAGTCCAGATAGCTGAAGAAGCGGCGCGCTTTGCGCGCCTGCCCCGGTGGCCAGGCCGAAGGATGGGTCAATCGGTCCATAAGGGCAAAACGCGTAACCGGGATAAAATGCTCCAGCTTGCGATCACTATCCGGCCCCATAACATCATCATCGCCCTTGGGCTGGCCCAAGCCCTCGATCTTTACGCTCTGCGGGACGTGATGTCCGTCGGACGTTGCCCCGGGCTGACCTGACGTCCCAGTACCCTCGATTTTTTTTGCATCTACCAGCATTGCGGCCGTTTCGGCGGAGGACATAGCAGAAAACCTCCCGTTTGCAGGACACGGGGAAACTCAGCCCAAAGAAGGCCCCCACCCGTGCCGAGCACCATTTGTTTCATAATCTCTAGAGCCCAAAACCACGCGTTGTCGAGGCCACTGACTGCGTCAAGGTAGCCAAGTCACTGTGGCCGCAGGGCGGCGGAGTTCGCGCCAATTGCATTGCCGGTGGATTATCCAGAAGGCCAATGCCTGAAATAGGCCGTTTTTGGCGCCGTTTTTCAGCCTAATAGCCACAGGAAGCCGTACTTTGGCACGCCGGGCACGTAGCCCTCGACCATGATCCTTGTCGCACGTATTGTGCGACGCGATGCTGGCGAGCTTCTGCGCGGTGCGATCTGGGGACAATTCGGCTTCTTCGCACCGTACAATAGCCGGAGCCCACCCGGGGGATGGGGAGTATGTCAAGACCAATCATCGCTTCTGATGCCGATCTGAGCCCACCAGAAGAAGCTCTGATCGCCGGAGCGGCTCGGGGCGAAACCGTCGACCTCGGCGGCGGAAAGATCCGTGGCCGCGTGCTGCGGGCTCTACTCAATGGTAGTCGCCCGGAGTGGCCGGTTGCTGAATCCGGTGTCCGGTTGTCGAAAGCCGTGGTGACGGACGGTATAGATTTCGAGGGCTGCACGGTAGCGGTTCCACTCCTGCTGTCAGCCGTCCACATCATGGCGCAGAGCCGCGGTGCCGTTCTACTTCGCGATGCGCGCCTGAAGCGTCTCAGCATGCAGGACTGTCGTTTGGACGGACCGCTGGTTGCCGACCGCTCCGAGGTCGAAAACGGTGTCTTGATCGCCGGTGGGAGGATCGACGGACCGATCCTGGCTCGCGGCGCACAACTTGGGGGCGCATTGTCCGTTGAAGGGACCCAGGTAGGTGATGGCCGCGAAGCGCTCACAGCAAACGGTCTGCGATTGTCAGGGCCGCTGATCTTGCGCCGCGCGCGGCTCAAAGGCGATGTGAAACTCGCCCGCTGCCAGCTTAATGCCGGCATCTACGCCGAGAACATGACAATCGATGGAAATGCGTGCGGCTTTGATGCCGAAAGCGCGCGTATTGACGGAGATTTCCTCGCCACCGGTGCGCGGATTTCAGCAGGCCTTTGCCTTGCTCACGCGCGACTTCTGGGGCGCCTGGAAGCCACAGGCCTAGTGGTCGAGGACCCGCAGACGGCGGTCTCGGCGAAAAGCTTGAACGTCGGCCAAGGCATCAACCTGGTAGAGGCCCGAATCAAGGGAACCCTCGAAGTCGACGGCGCAGAAATCGGCAAGGGCTTCCACGCCGAGGGGATCGAGGTCGACGGCGGCACGACGGCTATCGCTGCTGGCGGGATAGCCATTGGCGGCAACTGGGACATGGCACGTTCAAAACTGGTCGGAGCGGTCAATCTCCCCGGAGCTGATGTTCGTGGTCAGTTGCGGCTCACCGAGGCGCGCCTATTCGGTGCCGAACTCGCTATTCGAGGTGACGGCGCACGCATCCGCGGCGGCTGCTACATGTCCCGTTCAATCGTCTTTGGGCTTCTGAGGTTCCCCGCCTGCGATATCGGCAATCAGTTCCGGCTGCGCGGTGCGTCACTTAAGGTGGACACTGGTGCCGCACTCATGGTCAATGGCAGCCGTTTCGGACGCGACGTCGAGTTGAATGGCGGTCTGCTCTCCATCGGAGCGCTGGTACTCGACCAGGTTCGTATTCCCGGCCAGCTCGATTTCTCACAAAGCAGGATCAAGAGCGCCGCGCTTGCTCGCGATGGCCGGCCGCTGCCCGCTTCCCAAGAACCAGCTTCTTCCGGCGACTCGGCGGCTTGGGATGAAGCCGCCATCAGCCTTGCGGACGCTGAGGTGAAACGTCTTTGCATGCCCGAGACCCACGAGGTGCGTCCGCGTGGCGTCGTCGACTTCTCGCGGGCCAGCGCGGCGTCCTACCAGGACTTTGCCGCCGCATGGACACCCGGGCCAGACATACGCGGCAGGTCGTCTGACGGTCGCGATATCGATCATTTGGTGCTCGATGGCTTTACCTATGAGCACCTCAATAATCCCTCGGGCGCGAAGCAGGGTGGAGACAAATCCAGGCACAGCAGGGCCGATGATCGAGTGGCCCGTCAGCGGCTTCAATGGCTGCACGGACAGCAGGATTGCGACATTCACGATCATTTCAAGCCGCAGCCATGGGTGCAGCTGGAGAAGAGGCTTCTTCAGCAAGGTTACGACGAGGACGCCCGGCAGATTTCCATTGCGCGCCGGCGCCTGGAGCGCAGTAGTCACGCAACCAGGACGTTGCAGCGCTGGCAGGGTGGCTTCCTCGACATGTTCGCGTTGTACGGCTTCAATCCATGGCGCACGGTGGCTTGGATGGTGGCGTTCATCGCGTTGTTCGCCGGCTTCTGGGCATGGGCGGGCGGCCAATGCTCGAATTCCGGCTGCCGCGACGAATCGGTCTTTGTCATGACCAACCGCGACGCCTACACGCCTGAGAAGTTTGCCAACGTGTACCCCGACTTCAACCCGCTGGCGTATTCATTCGATGTCTTCGTGCCGTTTGTGTCCTTCGGCTACGCCGATCACTGGCGCCCCAATATGGCCTGGACGCCAATTGCCGAGATTCCGCAGCCAATTACTTTTGCGCCAGTTGAGGATAAGCTGCCCGTCAAAACTGCAGGACCAGTTGGTGGCACCGAAAAGCAGGCCCCAACGTTGAAAATCACTCTCGGGGGCATACTCTACGGCTTTGTTATACTCGAAACGGTGATTGGCATCGTTTTGACTTCGCTGCTGATTACCGGTTTCACCGGGCTGTTGCGCGGCGACTAACATGCCTCCACAAAATTCGGCAAACCGTCACAAAGTCGGGGGAAAATCAAGTTGGTGCCGCGCCAGACGGTTGCCGCCGTAGTCGCGCCTATGTTGTGAATGAGACGACATAAGCGTCATTGAGCGTGCCTCTCGGTGGGGAAATTGGTGCGTTATTCGATCGTTAAAATCCTGTTTGCTTTTGTGGCGATTATTGCCACAGCCGTCGGCACACTGAGCTTCGCCTCAGCCGGCGATACATTGGTCATGCCTTTCTCCTGCAAACTGGATAATGGCCAGCCCAAGCTGACGGGGACCTCTCCAACGCATCATGACATCGTAGGGCCCCGCCAACTCCGCAGTTACACCGCCTGCCGGGATGGCGCGGGGCGTGATTGCCGAACCATGCTGGTCCACAGCTTCAATCTGCTGTGCGATGGCAAATCGGTGCCCTGGTGGAAGGTCGCGGCCGAGGTTCGAAGCAAGGCGGTCGGCCGCTCCTGGATCGAGAATGGACAGCTCAACCTTCTGCTGGAAAAGCCCGCCAGTTCCGGCGGCAAGCGAATGGCCCAGTTTGTTTTGCCACCAGGCTTCGCCCCGCTGGGTGAGCTCGGGGCACGCTTCGCCATCAAGCCCGCGGCATCGGTGAAAACCGCAAAGCAACCAGCTGAAGCTGACAAGCCATCCACCACGATCGTGACCGGCGCGACCGGCAGCGGCAAGCCAAGCAAGGCAGCCGACGCCAAGGAAAACGCCATCGTCGCTGAGTCGACCCCGAAGGCAAGTTCAGTTCCAGCGCTCTTCGATGACAGCTCGGCGCCGGACCCTTGGCAGCCGGTTGTCCACCTCGGCGGTGCGGCCACCACCCAGCTCAGCTCCGCCGAGGCGGGCAGTAGCTACGGTCTCGTGACTCTTTTGAGCGCGCTGATCGCGACCAGTTTGCTTGGCGCTGTCGGCTGGTTCGTGCGCCAGCGCTATGGAGTGGCCGTTTCTTCCGGGATTGCTGAGGACACAACCCTGTCGTCTGAGGCCGGCGGTTTCACTCCTGACTTGTCCAAGTCCAAGGCTCTTGTTGCATTCGTCCCGGCTTTGTTCTCGGGCCTGCTGGCCAGGATTCGGGCCA
>JARFQY010000041.1 GCA_029287535.1 Filomicrobium sp. | reverse complement strand
CGGCGCATCGGCAAAGCTGCCTATGTCTGGCCGACACTCAAGGCGCTCATGCGCCGGCCGCGTCCTTTCGAGCTTGATATTGACGGGAAGGTTTACGAAGCGAGCTGGGCGGTGATTGCGAAAGCAAGCCGCTATGCGGGTGGTTTTGTAATCTCGCGCGACGCCTCGGTGCACACCGCCGAACTGGTCGCCGTGCTGTTTCAGGCGAAGTCGCGTTCGAGGAGATTGCTGGAGATGCTGGCGTTGGGGCTAAGCCAGCAGAACCGGTTGCCCGGCGTGAAGGTTCTCTCGTGCAAGATCGTGAATGTCCCTGACCCCGGCCATGCGGTCCAGATCGATGGTGATGAAGCCGGTGAGACACCGGTCCGCGTGCGACTTGGCGGCGGCAACCTGCGCATGATCGTACCGGCGGGGAGCGAATCCGCAGCCGTGACCGCGGCGCGGGCCAAAGGTCGCGTCGATTACGCTTGAGACGGTCGGCGGCGGGCCAGTCTCATGCGGCGCTTAGGCGCCTTGCGGCCTTGTTTCGCGAAGAGCGCATTTTCAATGTTGGAGACGAACAAGCGCGCGGCCGACTCCCAACTATATTCAAGCGCCTTCTCGCGGACGTGCTCACTGCTCAGTTGGAGAGCATCTTTTGCCGCCTGAGCAAGATCCTCGGAGATAACGCCGGTCTTGCCGGGCGCAATAAGATCGATTGGGCCTGTGACCGGATAAGCTGCGACCGGCAGCCCTGAAGCCATCGCCTCGAGAATGACGATACCGAACGTCTCGGTGCGGCTCGGCATGACGAAGACATCGGCGGAGGCGTAGCATTCGGCCAAGTCTTCGCCGGTCCTCTTGCCGGTAAATATGACTTCAGGAAATCGAACCTTGAGGTCCTGCAGCTGAGGGCCGTCACCAACGACAACCTTCTTGCCGGGCAGGTCGGCACTCAAGAATGCGTCAATGTTCTTCTCGATCGCGACGCGGCCGACATACAAAAACACCGGCTCATCATCGCCAAAGCGCCGGACGGGCCGTGGCGCAAACAGTTCGGTATCAACACCGCGGGTCCAAGCCATGATGCGCTGGAACCCGCGCTCCTCCAACTCACGCGCCAAGCTTGGGGTGGCCACCATGGTGCCGGCGCCGGAGTTGTGGAAGGGGCGCAATCCAGACCAGATCCAGCTCTCCGGGAGGAAGAAGCGGCTCGATATGTAATCAGGGAAGCGCGTGTGGAAGCTCGTGGTGAACGGGATGCCCTTGCGCAGACAGTGCGAACGGGTCATCCAGCCCAGCGGGCCTTCGGTGGCGATATGCACCGCATCGGGTTCGATTTCACTCATACGCCGGCCAATATAGCCGTAGCCGGGCAGGGAGAGGCGGATCTCAGGATATGTCGGACAGGGGACGGTTGTGAATTCGCCGGGTGTCAGGAAGATAATCTCGGCGTCGAGCGGTGCAGCTTCTTCGCGCAGCCGCTCATAGGTCCGCACGACGCCATTGACCTGCGGTCGCCAAGCATCTGTGGCGACAAGTATCTTCATTCAGGCAGCCTCAAGCTTCGGTTTGCCAACTGTCTTCGCGGTGCCTTCACGCGCCCGCACGACGTCCAACCAGCGAATAAGTTCGAACTCGCCCTCGTAAGTTTCGCCGATTGCGGTACAACTTTCCACCCAATCCCCGCAATTTAGATAATGGATCTCATCCAACCGGCGTGAGGCGGCATGATGGATATGTCCGCAGATGACGCCGTTGGCGTCACGACGCTTTGCTTCGTTGGACAGTTTTCGCTCAAATTCACCGATGAAATTGACTGCCGACTTAACCCGCAGCTTGAGGTAGCCTGACAGCGACCAGTAGCCCAGCCCGAGCCGCCGGCGTATGAAATTGACGGGGGCGTTGGTCCAAAGCGCCAGCTGATAGCCTCGATCGCCTAGGAAGGCGAGCCATTTGGCGTAGCGCACGACGACGTCAAACTCATCGCCATGCATCACGATGTAGCGCTGGCCATCCGCTGTTTCGTGGATGGTTTGCAGCTTGATGTCGATGCCGCCGAACTTCTGCCCGCAATACTGGCGCAGCCCGTCATCGTGGTTGCCGGGTATGAAAATCACACGGGAGCCCTTGCGCACTTTGCGCAGCAGCTTTTGCAACACGTCGTTATGGGATTGCGGCCAGACAGCCCCGCGGCGAATTCGCCAGAAGTCAACGATATCGCCGACCAGATAGATCGTCTCTGCGTCATGCTCCTTCAAGAAACCGAGCAGCAGCTCCGCCTGGCAGGCACGCGTACCAAGATGAACGTCTGAGATGAAAAGTGATCGGTACTTTGGCATCGCTCCGGCTCCCCCTACAGGCTCCAGTTCGCCTGATCAGCAACCTCTTGGTTCAAATTCCCATTCGCAGGTGTTGAAGATTCAGTTTGCAGGAGTGTGACACCTTCATCAGCGCGTTACTCATCCACAAGTCCTTTTTACCACAAAGTCTTAATCCGCCCAGGTATCAGAGTATCGGTTGGGGGATCAAGCGTCGCGGTCGGATGATGATACCGTTAAGCTTTAGCTGGGCACGGGACGCCGGAGGCGGCGGACGCGCCCGAATATTCCTGCCTACCTACCCTTCTTAGTACAGCCGATACGGAAAGTAACGCCTCACAAGTTCGATGAAGCGACCGCTTGACCGCACCTCCGCAAGCGCGCTGTTCACGTCGGACTTCAACTGCGGATCGTCCCGCGGGAGTGCGATGGCCATACCATCTCCAAAGAATTTTGGCTCCAAGTAGGCGCCTCCGCTGAAGCCGCAGCATTGCTCCGAAGACGTCCCATTCAGCCAGAACGACAGGCTGATGGCATCATCGAAAACAACATCCACCTGGCCTGCCTTTAGTGCCTCGCGGGCAATGTCGGCGTTATCAAATGCGCGAACGCGGCTACCGCGAAAGAACTGACGCAAAAAAGCTTCATGGGCGGTGCCCGAAGCCACGGCAATGCGTTTTCCTTCCAGGCCCTCCGGCGTGGCCTTGAGGTCTGAGTTTCTCTTGCGCGTCGCGAATCGCCCAGGTGTGTGAAAATATTTGTCCGAAAAAGCAACCTTCTCCAGCGCCTGCGCGGTGACGGCATGACCCGCAATCACCGCATCGACTTCCGCGCGTTGCAGCGATGGCATCAGGTTGGCCCAAGGCCGCTCGGAGATTTCACAGGTCACTTCCAGCTGCAAACAGATGGCGCGGGCCAGGTCGACGTTGAACCCGGTCAAAACGCCATCCTCATCATAAAAGTTGAACGGCGGGAAATCGCCCGTGGTCAAAAACCGCAGCACGACACGGCGCGCCGCAGCGCGTTCACCCCCGGCGGCATCCCGCGCTCCGCCGGACTGTGCCTGGGCCAATGGGAGCGCAGAAAAGCCCGCCCACGCCAGGGCCACCAAACCGACGAGTAGTCTTTGATGCCAGATCCCCAAAGTCACCGTTGCCTGAATCCTCGTTTCCAAACTCGTCGCGCGGATGAGACTGCTGCGCGCCAAACGGATTTTTAAGTCTCAAGCGGCTCCTCGAAAAGCGCAAGCGCAGCCTTAGACGCGGAATTCGCCCTCCCCGTGGTGGAATTGCGCCGGTCTGGGGAAATACGATTGTTTCGCCGCTCGCCACGACTCGGACTTGTAGCAACGGGGCAATCTGGTCCATCATTATACTGATAATATGGTCCTGGCTCGCCCGGAGCCAACCTAGGGGGCTTTATACACAGTTGATGCATGTCGGGTTCGCGAGATGAACGTCTTTGCCGTCCGGCGGCCGTTTGCGTAGCGGAAGCTAACCGGCGCCTGCCGGAGCCGTCCGCGAAGAGCTTACGGATAGCGCCAATTGCCGGCTGGGTTGGACTGGTGATTGCCGGATGTGTTTTCCGCTTGCTTCTCGACCCGCACGCTGTCCTGCCGGTTCTCAACGCTATGATGGGCGTCCCATTCTTATCTCAAGCCCTATTGCGTAGCGCGGCGCTCGTGCATATCGCCAAGCGGCGCCGCGTCGAACGCACGGCTAAAGGGCATGCGGACGTTTCATGCTTGCCGGAGGTTCTTCCGACGTACGCCATCTTGGTTCCGCTGCTCAAGGAAGCGGAGATCATCGGGCAGCTGATCGAAGGCCTTTGCAGAATCGATTATCCCGCGGACCGCCTCCAAATCTCGCTTATCGTTGAAGAGGATGATACCTGCACGCAATCCGCGATCGCGCGACACATGCTGCCGGATCACATGCGCGTGGTCGTCGTACCGCAAGGCGAGCCGCGAACCAAGCCGCGGGCGCTCAACCATGCCCTTGCCGATGCGAGCGGAGCGTATGTGGTGGTGTATGATGCCGAGGATTTGCCAAACCCCGGCCAGTTACGAGAGGCTTTGGCGGTGCTCGTCAGCAATTCGGAAACAACTGGCTGCGTGCAGGCCCGCCTCAACGTCTACAACGCCGACAGCAATGCCATTACCCGGCAATTTGCCCTCGAATACAGTGCGCTATTCGGCGCTGTCCTGCCGACCCTGGATCGTCTGGGTCTGCCAATACCGCTGGGAGGAACCTCTAACCATTTCCCGCGGCGTGTGCTGGAACAGGTGGGCGGCTGGGATCCCTATAACGTCACCGAAGACGCGGACCTTGGGATCCGACTCGCCCGGCTCGGCTACGATGTCCGCGTGATCCCCTCGACGACATTGGAGGAGGCGCCGGAATCTCTGCGTGTGTGGATCAGACAGCGGACGCGCTGGCTGAAGGGCTGGATGCAGACCTATCTGGTGCATGTTCGACACCCGCGCCGTCTTTGGCGGGAACTGGGGACGTACCGTTTCCTGGGATTTCAAATGATGCTGGGTGGCATGATTCTATCGGCCCTGGTCCACCCATGGTTCCTCATAATGCTCTGCTACGCGTCGTTCTCATGGGAGGGTATGGCCAGCAACTGGCTTGTGGGGTTCGGCACCTTCAACCTCATTGCAGGTTACGGTACGGCGATGGCGCTCGGCGCCATGGCAGTAGTGCCGCAGAACAGGAGGCTCGCATGGTCAGTTTTGGCGATGCCGGTTTACTGGATCGCAATTTCCTGCGCCGCTTACTTGGCGGTGTAGCAGCTCATCTGGGCACCATATTTTTGGGAAAAGACGCCGCATTACGGGCGCCGGTCCGTGCCGATCCGCGACGCCACAGCTTCGCCCATCGATGATTAGACGGGCAAAACCGCGCGCGCTCGCCAAAGCACTCTCATTAACGCCGGCGGCCACCGCCTGGAGGCCCACCTGAACCACCGCCGCCTGGCGGCCCGGATCGCTGGTCCTTATGCCGGAAGTTGATACGCCCCTTGGTCAGGTCGTAGGGCGTCATTTCAATTGTCACACGGTCGCCGGCGAGGATGCGGATACGGTTCTTCTTCATACGGCCGGAAGTATAGGCAACAACCTCGTGTCCGTTGTCGAGCTTCACCCGGCACCTTGCATCGGGAAGAACCTCCTCGACGATACCCTCAAATTCCAGCACTTCTTCTTTCGCCATCCAAACTCCTTAAGGCTCACTTGCGCGCAATCCCGGTCGGGTCGCGCTGCCCAAATACGATCTGGGGAGAGCAGGTTCTGCCCTCCCCGGGAAATTCCGCGATTTAGAAGCTACGTCTTACTCGGCCTGAAGATTTACAGCGGCGTACTTGCCGTTGCGACCCTTCTCGAGTTCGTAGCTGACCTTCTGGCCCTCGTTGAGCGACATCATTCCAGCGCGCTCGACAGCTGAGATATGCACAAAGACATCCTTGCCGCCATCATCAGGCTGGATGAAGCCATAGCCCTTTTGAGTATTGAACCACTTCACGGTCCCGGTAGCCATTCGGTAGTCTCCAACAGTCAAGTCACTTCACCAGCCTCCCCGGAGGGTGACCAACACGGATCAAATTGCGCGTTGGAGACGTCTATTGCCGGGAACTGTCGACCGGTAGTCTAGCGTGTACCAAAGCGTATTCGACGCCACTTATATGGCCCGATGATGCCGGAAAGGCAAGCTTTGCGGCTCTCCCATGACCGATTGTGATGCGCACCAAGAAAGCTGGTTTCCACTCGCTTTTGCTTCATGAATCCAAGAATCGCTGTGCCGGGCGACGTCCGCTTTATCGCCAAACTGCGCAAGGATTGTGCAGCTGCCTGAACGTTCTGACCTTTTTATCAGCACCGCCGTCGGTTCAGATCAGGAGCACTCGAGGAAATCAAACACTTGGCCATTGGCACAGGGATTGCCCAGCGCAGTTGGAATTGAGGGAACCGTAATGACGAGGCAGGATATGTTCAGCTGGCTGTTAGGCAAAAAGCAGAAGGCATCGGAGAGCGAGCAAACGATACGCCCAGTAAAAAGCGCGCCTTCAACACAAGACAAGCCGCCAGTGGTGGCGGACAGCAGCCCAAATCTAGCGTTGACGTCCGGCGCGGCCGAAACGCCCGCTGAGCCCGCATCAGACGCGGAAGAGCAGGTGGCGGGTTCCCTGATTGTCCTGCAGAAGGCCGTCGCACCAACGCCCAAAGCCGGAATGGTTATTTCAATCCGCAATGGGCGGAAGACGCAGCCTGCCAAGATTGATCTTGTATACGGCAGTGGCCGCCGGCTTCTGGTCATCGCGGAGGGCAGCGAGTTCCGGCGAGCCTATACTCGACGCGGTGACGGCCGTTACCATCTTGAGGGCGCCCCAGATGGAGTTGGGCCGGCCATCGATTTCGCAATTACCGCTGGGGGCAAAAGCACCGCGCACCATAAGAATCAACGATTTAAGCCGTTGCGATACGTGAACCTCCGTCGATCGCCAGGCTTCAAGGTCATGCAGGATGGCCGTCGTCCGGTCAGTGAACGCGACAATGAGGAAGCGCGCGGACAGGGCTCGGCAACGGGCCGGCGACCGGTGATAAAAGGCCCTATCATCACACCGAGGCGCTCGAAGGCGCGTTCGCGGATGCCCAGGGCCTCCAAATGGGCCCAGGTGTTGACCAGATAAGCCACGTTCTGTCCCGATAAGCCACTGGCGGTGCTGATCAATCTGGCCTGTGCGCTAATCGGCAATTGCGATACGTAGCTCGGATGCGCCCGCTCGACCACGTATGTGAGCCCGAATACCTGCCGTTTTTCGCCCTCAAGCAGGGAAACGGTCAGGTGAGCCTCGCGGTAAACGCCGTTCACTTGCTCTCTTTCCCGCAGGTACTTCAGCGTCTCTCGTGCGTCCGCTGCTGCCACCCGGTAGGCCATGCCGATGCAGGATCCGCCACGATCGAGGCCCAGCACCAGGCCGGGGCGGCCCTCGATGCCGCGATGGTGGACCGAATAGACGCAAAACGATCGCGAATAACCATCGACGCGAGCGCGGACGACTTCCTCGAAAGGAAAACCCGGGCGCCACATCAGTGAGCCGTAACCGAAGACCCATAGATCGTGTTTGCTTTCGCTCGCCATGTTGCCAGTGATTCAATTGATACTTGAATGTCCGCAATGAAGCGGGAAGCGCTCATTCGTCACCATCGCCATCCATGGTGCGACCACGACGTCCGAAGTCCGGAGCATCGGTATCCTGACCAGCTTCGACAATACCGCGGCGCAGCTCTCTTGCCTCGGAGAACAGTCTATAGAGAGTTTCTCCATCGCCAAACCGGATTGCCCTTTGCATTGCGGTCAGGTCCTCGGAAAAACGTCCGAGCATTTCAAGGACAGCCTCCTTGTTGTTGAGGAAGACATCGCGCCACATGGTCGGGTCGGAGGCGGCGATACGGGTGAAGTCCCGGAAGCCGCCAGCGGAGTATTTGATCACTTCGCGATCGGTGACGCGCTCGAGGTTCTCGGCCGTGTTGACGATGTTGAAGGCGATGAGGTGCGGGACATGACTGGTAATGGCGAGTACGAGGTCATGGTGCTCGGGCGTCATGAGTTCGACGTGGCTGCCAAGCCCCTCCCAGAAGGACTGGAGCCGGCCTACCGCGGCATCATCGCAGTTCGCCGGTGGTGTCAGGATACACCAACGATTGTCGAAGAGTTCGGCGAACCCAGCTTCCGGGCCTGATTGTTCGGTCCCGGCTATCGGGTGGCCGGGAACAAAATGGACACCGTTGGGCACGTGCGGAGCGACATCGGCGACGATCGCCGCCTTGACGGAACCAACGTCAGTGAGAATCGCGCCCTCGCGAAAAGCGCCGGCGGCGTTGATGTGTTCGACAATCGCACCGCAAACGCCTACCGGAGCACACAGCACAACGAGATCGGATCCGCGCGCGGCCTCAGCAGCGCTTGAAAAGCCCTCATCGATGATGCCCAGTCGCAGAGCGGTCTCCACCGTCGCCGCGGTCCGTGCCGATCCAACGACGCAGTCTGCAAGCCCGGCCCGGCGCGCGGCAAGGGCAATCGACGACCCTATGAGGCCAACGCCGATGAGCGCGATGCGTTCGAATGAGCCGCCTTTCATTCAGCCGCCGCTCCCCGGCCGGAAGCCGAGAGTATTTCTGTCAGAGCGGCAATCACGGCCTTGTTCTCATCGCCCGTTCCGACCGTCATGCGAAGCGCGTTGTCAAGTCCGTACGCCCCAACCCGGCGCAGGTAAATCCCGCGTTGCTTTAGGGCCTCGTCGGCGCGGGCTGCCGTAACCGCGCCTGCCTCCGGGAAGTGGATCAGCACAAAATTCGCGACGCTCGGCGTGACAGTGAGCCCAAGTTTCCGCAGTTCGGTCGCGAGCCAGGGTAACCAGAGGTTGTTGTGTTCGACCGCCTTTTTGGTGTGCTCGACATCTCGCACCGCCGCGGCAGCGGCTGCTATCGCGGGCATTGAAACATTGAACGGTCCGCGAATTCGGTTCAGCACGTCGGCGATCTTCTCCGGGCAGTAGGCCCAGCCCAGGCGCAATCCAGCGAGCCCGTGAATCTTTGAAAACGTACGGGTCATGACCGTGTTGTCGGTGGTCGCGACCAGGTCGGCACCGGCGTCATAGTCGGCTTCGCGAACGTATTCCGCGTAGGCTCCGTCGAGGACCAACAGCACGTGTTCGCCAAGCCCCTCGCGGAGCCTGCGAACCTCGCTTGAAGGAATGTAGGTGCCGGTTGGATTATTCGGATTGGCAAGGAACACGATACGCGTCTTGCTGGTGACCTGCTCCAAGATCGCATCGACATCCGCGTGCAGGTCGCGCTCCGAGGCAACCACTGGCGTACCGCCGTTAGCCAAGATGGCGATGGGATAAACAAGGAAACCATGCTCAGTCAGAATGCCTTCGTCGCCAGCTCCTATATAGGCCTGGGCCAGTAGGCTGAGTAATTCGTCAGAACCTGCGCCGCAGACAATGCGCTGTGCATCCAGGCCATGGACCTGGGCAATGGCTTCGCGCAACTCTGTCGCCGAACCATCGGGATATCGCGCCAATTCGCTGGATACAGCCTGGAAGGCGGCAACCGCGTGCGGACTGGGGCCCAATGGCGTCTCATTGGACGACAGCTTAATAGGCTTCGTGGTCTCGCCAGAGCCACTTTCGCCAGGCACATACGGCGCGATGTCTAGAATGCCGGGATTTGGACGAAGTGTAGTCATTTCCTTGCTTTTTTGTCAGGAACTCAGGTTGTTATTCGGAGAAATACGGCGCGACGCGCGTTAACGCAAAGAAAAGTTACGGCTTTGCGCAAGGACTTCACGCGAGATTGCGGCTTAACCGCCAGCGCGGGTCTTACTGTCGCATCCGTTCAAAACTTGACGCCCGCGCCTGCTGGTCCTATCCCAGTCAGGTTCCGTGGTGATTTGGCCGGCCGGCTTGCAGCCACGTAAAACAACTCGCTAAAAAGGCCGCGCCGCCCATCAGGGGCATCAGCCGGCCGAAATCAAGGGTCGTGCTGAAGCATCATGATGGCAATTCAATCTCCACTCCAACAAGAACGAACGGCCGACGATGGTGTTCCCGTCCACCATGGCACTGTGACGTTTCCAGCCGAGCAACCGCTCGATCTGGACAGCGGAAAGAAGCTTGGCCCGTTCACCATCGCCTACAACACATACGGAACGCTGAACGGGGACAAGTCGAACGCGGTTCTCATCTGCCATGCTTTGACAGGTGACCAGCATGTCACCAACCTGCATCCGCTGACGGGCAAGGAGGGCTGGTGGTCGCTTCTCGTTGGTCCGGGAAAACCAATCGATACGAACCGTTACTTCGTAATCTGCCCCAACATTCTGGGCGGGTGCATGGGATCCACCGGGCCAGCCTCGGTCGATCCGGCAACCGGCACACCCTACGGCCTCACATTCCCGGTCATCACAATCGGCGACATGGTGGCCGCCCAGAATCGCCTCATCGAGCATCTCGGCATCGACCAGTTATTCGCGGTGCTTGGCGGATCGATGGGCGGTATGCAGGTTCTCGAATGGGCGTCACGCCATAAGGACAAGGTCTATGCGGCACTGCCGATCGCCACTGCGGCCTGGCATTCTTCGCAGAACATCGCCTTCCATGAAGTTGGCCGGCAAGCCGTAATGGCCGATCCCAAGTGGCTGCGTGGGGACTATCATTCGCACGGAGTCGTGCCTCGCAACGGCCTCGCAGTGGCGCGGATGGCGGCGCATATCACCTATTTGTCGGAGGACGCACTGCACGAGAAATTCGGACGAAATCTGCAGAACCGAAGCGACCGGACCTTTTCCTTCGACGCCGACTTCCAGGTTGAAAGCTACCTGCGACACCAAGGCTCGACATTTGTCGATCGCTTTGATGCGAATAGCTATCTCTACATCACCCGAGCCATGGATTACTTCGATCTCGCGGCGGAAAACGGCGATGTGCTGGCCAACGCGTTTCGCGGAACACGCGCGCGCTTTTGCGTTGTATCGTTTACTTCCGATTGGCTCTATCCGACCCGCGAAAGCCGCGAGATCGTACAAGCGCTCAACGCTGTTGCGGCCAACGTCTCGTTCGTTGAGATCGACAGCAACGCAGGGCACGATGCGTTTCTTCTGGATGAACCGGAATTCTTCGCGACAATCCGAGGCTTCGTAGAGTCTTGTGCCGCAAAGCGCGGCCTGCCGCCGCCTGTGGAGCAGGCGTGATGCTGCATAAAACCGAGACCGTCCAGACAAGCCGCGTCGATCACCTGCTCATTGCGGAAATGGTGGCGCCAGAAAGCCGTGTCCTGGATGTGGGATGTGGCGATGGAGAGCTGTTGCAGCTTCTGGCTGACACCAAAGCCGTTGATGCCCGCGGTGTCGAGTTATCCCGCGAGCGTGTGAACGCTTGCGTCGCGCGGGGTCTTTCGGTGATCCAAGGCGACGCAGACAAGGACCTTGCCGATTACCCCGACCAAGCCTTCGACTACGCGATTTTGTCGCTGACCATACAGGCGACATTGCGCCCCCGCGAAGTTTTGCAGCACCTGCTTCGGATCGGGCGGCGCGCCATCATCTCATTCCCCAACTTCGGGCACTGGCGGATTCGGACCGACCTTCTGCTGTGGGGCCGCATGCCGCGCACAACCAATCTGCCTGAACCGTGGTACGCGAGCCCGGACTCGCATCTTTGCACGATCCGCGACTTCGTGGAGCTGTGCGAACTCCTGGATGCCGCTGTGGAAGAAGCAGTCGCTTTCAACAGCGCTGGCCGGCGGCTACCGATCAAACGGTCATTGAGTCTGCAAAACCTGCTCGGTGAAAAGGCGGTCTTCAAGCTCCGTCACCGCACGCCGGCAAACGGCTCTTAGGCGAGGGACCACTGCCTTCTGCGCGTTCAAGGTTCTGACGCGAGGCCGGACGTACTGCATGGCCAGGAGCGGTGATGATCTCCGGCAGGACGAGAGCCTTTTTCGGTTTGGCAATCGGTGCGATCAGTTCCTTCGCCGCTTCCACGATAATGACGCCGGCGAAGCCCGGCATGAGTCGGGCGCCGATACGTTCCCAGGCGATGGCGGAGCGTAACAGCATGTCGCGACTGAAAGGAGGGACGTACAGTGCCTCGGCCCATTCGATGGGAGCGAACATCGCGTCCTTGAGCATGCCCTCAAGCTGCACGCGGCTGTAGGGACGGCCTTGGCCGAACGGTGTGCGGTCCGTCCGTGCCCATATGCCGCGACGGTTCGGTACGACCATGAGTAGCCGGCCTTCAGGCGAAAGCGTGCGCCACATTTCGCGGAGGACGGGCTGTACCCGCTCGGCCGTCTCAAGCCCATGAACAACCAGCATGCGGTCGACCGAATTGTCTGGAAGCGGCAGTTGTTCCTCATCGACCAGAACTGACTGCTTCAAACCCTCAACCGGCCAAACCAGGGCCCCCTGGCCAGATGGCATGAAGGCGCCGCAGCGCACCGATCCGTTTCGAAAGGCCCCCAAATAGGGTATGGCGTAGCCGAGACCAATCATGACCCCGCCGGTAGGCTTGCGCCAGCGAGTTTGCAGGCGCCCCATTACCAACCGGCGCACGACCACACCAAGCGGGCTTGCGTAGAAATCTCGAAGGTCTGCGACGTCAATATGCATGGTTTAGGCTTCAACGGAGTCGGTTCAGGCCGCGGCCCGGTATCGATCTAGGGGTGATCTTCGCGGCGCGCGCCACTATGTGCAAGCGGTAGCTTGGTTCTCGGCTGCGGGCTTCGCTTGACGGTGCCCCGCCGCCCCGGCTAGCGATCATCAGTCAGAGTTGCATGAACCCCGGAGGACGCCATGACGCTTGAAATCTATCAATTCCCCGCTCGCAGCGATAATTACGGCGTCCTTGTCCACGATCCGGAGACCGGGATGACGGCCTCGATCGACGCTCCCGAGGAGTCGGCGGTCAAGAAGGCGCTCGACGCCAACGGCTGGCGACTGACGCACATCTTCACCACACACCATCACAACGACCATACCGAGGGCAACGCCGCCTTAAAGGCCGAGACCGGCTGCGAAATCATTGGTCCGCGAGGTGAGGCCGAAAAGATCCATTCCCTCGACAAGCAGGTCGGAGGGGGCGATTCGTTCCGCTTCGGCAATTACGACGTCCAGGTTCTCGACACGCCTGGGCATACGCTCGGGCACATCTCGTATTTCATTCCGGAGGCGAAAGTGGCCTTCGTTGGCGACACAATGTTTGCCATGGGCTGCGGGCGTGTTTTCGAAGGCAGTCACGAGATGATGTGGAATTCGCTTTCCAAGCTGCGGGCGCTACCTGAGGATACGACGGTCTTCGCAGGACACGAGTATACACAGTCGAACGCCCAGTTCGCGCTGACGATCGAACCCGATAACGCGGCGCTGAAGGCGCGCGCGAAGGAAGTCGATGCGTTGCGGGAGGAGGGCAAGCCGACACTGCCAACAACAATCGCAAGAGAACTCGCGACGAACCCCTTCCTGCGAGCGTGTGAACCCGAAGTCAAAGCGGCGATCGGCATGGCGGATGCCGCGGACTGGCAGGTCTTTGGAGAAATACGGAAGCGCAAGGACAACGCCTAGCGCACGCTTCCGAAGGGCTGATTCGATGACGAAAAGAAACCTCACGGCTGACCAGATCATCGCGCTGCTGGAGCTCGCCCCGCACCCGGAGGGCGGGTTCTTTCGTGAGACCTTTCGCGATTCCCAAACGCGGGACGAAGCGGGGCGTGCCGCATCGACCGCTATCTACTACCTGCTCAAGGGCGGCCAGGTCTCCCGCTGGCACCGGGTTGATGCGGCCGAGATCTGGCACTGGTATGCCGGGGCACCGCTGGAGCTGGGAATAGCCGCTGAAACGGGCGGGGCCCAAATCATCAAGCTCGGCGACGATCTTGGGGCCGGCCACCGTCCGCAAGCAGTCGTGCCAGCCGGCCACTGGCAGCAAGCCCGAAGCCTGGGGGAATACACGCTGGTTGGTTGCACGGTCGCGCCGGGTTTTCTGTTTGAGGCCTTTGAAATGGCCGCGCCGGGCTTCGAGCCGGGCAAAGCATGAGCATGTGAAACGGAAGCGGCGACTTTTCCACCGCTTTCTCACTCCGGCGAGCACATCCAACCCCATGATTTAACTAAGCATTCCCTAGCACGCTCATTCATGCCTGATGCGTTGCACACTGTTTCTTGTGGCTGCTCGCCGACTCGATCAACACTCTCTCGTCAAGATCTAGGCTCTCGGGCGCGATTCTGTGTCGGCATTTTGCGCGGGCGACGTGTCCGTTTGCTTCGAGAGTGGGTGGGGCTAATTCCAAGACGTGCAGCGCGAGCGGGGGCATACTATGGACCGGGTTTCTGACGGAGCTTTGCTAAGTACGGTGTTTGTCGATTACGACAACATCTACTTGTCTCTTAAACGCAAGAGTGAGGAGGCGGCAAAGCGGTTCGCAAAGGATGCGGGGTTGTGGCTCACCGAGATCGCATCGGGCCGGTTGATTAC
The DNA here is from genome assembly GCA_029287535.1 of Filomicrobium sp. Classification (GTDB taxonomy): domain Bacteria; phylum Pseudomonadota; class Alphaproteobacteria; order Rhizobiales; family Hyphomicrobiaceae; genus Filomicrobium. Next base: position 10,204 of record JARFQY010000041.1, on the reverse strand, counting down.
CCCCACCAACGGTCCCGCCCTTACAATGCCCCGCCGCATTGTCATGAACCGCTGCTATGGCAACCCGGTGCCGCGGCGCAATTCACACGATAACTCCACTGACATGAATTCATTCCCGTTCGTGCGTCACCACTACCTGCGCGCCGGATTTGAAGTCATTGACTGCCCGCCACTGACCGCACAGCTCAAAAACTCCGCTGACATCCGCATGGTGATGGACGTCCGCGACTACCTGCTGCACGACACCTACTTCGATGAATTCATTATCCTTTCCGGTGACGCCGACTTCACGCCGGTTCTGCACCGCCTGCGCCAGCACGCTCGCCGGACGGTGATTTACTCCAACGACTACACGGCAGCGCCCTATACGGCGATCAGCGACGGGGAGGTGCGCGAGGACGACTTGATCGCAGCCCTTACCGAGGGTCGTGTTCCAGGCTCCGTGACCGATGAGCAGCACGCCCGCAAGGGCCTGCCCAACCCGGCTGCATTGGCCGAGGCGCGCAAAGCGATCATTGCTGATGTCGTGAGCCATGTTCGCGGCGAGAACCAGCCCCTCTTGCTTGAGGTCCTTGCTGACCGCGCGGTTCGCGCACTTGGACACGAGCGCACGGTTGGCACAGCCTGGGGTGGCGCCGGCAGCTTCCGCGACCTCCTGGTCCGCGACCTGCCAGAAGGTGTCGACGTAACCGAACATGCACCGCACTACGTGCTCGACACCACCGGACCGGCAGCGCCCGTACAGCTCACACCTGACAAACGCGAGGCGCCGCCGTCGCGTGCTCAGGTTGAACGGCTGGCCACGAACTTCGGCGAAGTGAGGCCTGAGCCGCTAACGTCTTCTCAGCAAGCTCCGACGGGCGAAAACGGGCCAGCAGCGCCTGCACAGCGCCAACTTCCCGCAGAGCCAACATATGAGGCCAAGCCGGCCGCACCCGCGCTACGCTCGGAAACGGGCCCTTCCGCCCCGGTGGAGGCCGCCGCGGCCGCGCCGTCGGTGCCTCGCCAAATGCAGCCGGCTCAACTGGAAGCTCCTCCGGCCGCGACCCGAGAGCCCACCCCAGCAGCCAACGTACCTGCCGCCGCGACCAGCGCGCCACCTCAGCCGGCGCAACGCCCCGCCGAAGCCGCACCGCAGCCCGAGGCACGTCTGTCTCAGCCGGCGCCGGCTCCCGTAGTCGCCGCTCCCGACACACCGGCGCCCGCGTCACAGCCCGCGGCGAACGGCGATGTCAGGCGGCCGCAGGCCACTGCGCCTGCCGCAGCCGCGCCACAGACCGCCCAGCCGGCACCTCAGGCCGCAGCACCGCAACAGCGCGCGTCACAACCATCCGATCATGCGAGTGCAATCCAGAAATCAATCGCCCGCATACACGAGGCCTGTCAGGCGCCGCCAATCTCACCGCCCGAGTACCGCGTCCTGTTTGACGTGATGGCGGAAGAGATCAATACGAACGGGCTTACGGGCACACAGACCCTCCTCAACATCGTCGAGCGTGCCAAGGCGCTCGGTGTCGAGGTCCGCAAGGATGACGCGCGCTTCATTCTCGAAGTCGTAAGCGAGGCCGACCCATGGTTCGAACAAGGCGCTTCATCGAACCTGTTTGCCAGCCGCTTCCGCAACTTCGTCGTGGCGCGTTGTAAGGGACAAGGACTGCAGCTGTCGGCAACGGAACTGGATCTCATCGAAGCCTGGTTTACCGGTGCCGCGCCACGCGTGGCCGCTCTCAAGGAGCCAGCTCCGGCGTCGGAGCAGCGGCAGATTGGACAAGGACAAGCTCCTACGCCCGCTCAAGCCCCAGCGCCCGCACAGGCTTCACAGGCCGCACCGCAGCCTGCGCCGCAACAAGGCCAAGCTGCATCGTCCGGCCAGGCCCAGCAGGACTGGTTTACAAACGAGCAACAACGCCAGCCGGCTCACGCGGGAACCGAACAAACTGACTTTGGCCGCTACTCTGAAACCTCTGACGACTTCCCTAGAGTGCTGCGCACGCGCAACCGCGCATAGGCGTTGAGTCCAGCCACCCTTCTCGATCGGCATTTATCAGTTGAGCAAAGATGAAACCAGCGCCGCTGCCGGCGCTGGTTTTTTCATTTTGGCGCGGCCGGATGAATCAACGTCGCCGGGGTTCCCACGGTATGGAACCGCAAGGACCGCCGTCAGGCAGCCGCGTTTCATCTTTCATTTTGTCGGATTGAGCCGTCGCCAAGATGGCAGCGGGCGAGAAGGGGAGTCCTTTGTCCCGCTCTAGTCAATGCTGCAAATGCGGTCTGCCGTCGGGTTGAGAGGAGCCGAGACGCACCGTCCTCGCCAAGGCCAATTGCCCGAACGCGTGCCTTGGCGTGGACTGGTGAGTTTCGCCGCGCGTATCGACGATACTTTGCCGGTTCTTGTGCTGTGGCGGCTGGCTGAGATTACTCAGCCGCAGCCCGCGATCCGGCTAAAGGGCCTGCGGATTGGACCTCGTTGTCGACGTGTTGGGCGAACTTCTCGAAGTTGGCAACGAACATCTGCGCCAGCTTCTGGGCCGTGCGGTCATAGTCCGCCGGATCATCCCAGGTTTGCCGAGGCGTGAGGATCTTCGCGTCAATACCGTCGAGTGCCTTGGGCACCTGGAAACCAAACAGCTCGTCGACGCGCATATCGGCACCTGCAAGGGCGCCCGAGAGCGCGGCATTCAGCAGGGCACGGGTGGCCTTGATCGGCATGCGAGACCCGACACCATACTTGCCGCCGGTCCAACCCGTATTGACCAGCCAGCAGTCGACACCGTGCTTTGCGATGAGGTCGCGCAGCAAGTTGCCATAGACGCTCGGGTGACGCGGCATGAACGGGGCGCCAAAACACGTCGAGAAGGTTGCCTGAGGCTCGTTGCCCATGCCCTTCTCTGTGCCTGCGACCTTCGCGGTATAACCGGACAGGAAGTGATACATCGCCTGGGCCGGAGTCAGTTTGGCGATTGGCGGCATGACGCCGAACGCATCGGCGGTCAACATCACGATGTTTTTTGGATGGCCTGCGGTTCCAGTCGCACTGGCGTTGGCGATCGCTTCAAGTGGGTAGGCCGAACGCGCGTTCTCGGTCAGCGAACCGTCATCAAAGTCAGGTGTACGGTCGTCGCGCAAAACGACATTCTCAAGCACCGTCGCGAAGCGATTCGAAGCCGCGTAGATCTCAGGCTCGGCCTCCTCGGAAAGACGAATCGTCTTGGCGTAGCAGCCGCCCTCGAAATTGAAAATGCCACTGGGCGACCAGCCATGCTCGTCGTCGCCCAACAGCGTGCGGGCTGGGTCGGCCGATAGAGTCGTCTTACCGGTGCCGGACAGGCCGAAGAAGACGGCGCTGTCGTCGGCATCACCAACGTTGGCGGAGCAGTGCATCGGCATGACGCTTTGCTCGGGCAAGAGATAGTTGAGGAAGGAAAAGACACTCTTTTTCGTCTCGCCCGCATATGAAGTGCCGCCAATGAGCACGATCCGACGAGAAAAGTCGCAGGCAATCACGGTCTCGCTGCGTGTCCCATGATAGGCCGGGGCAGCGCGGAAACTTGGAAGATTGACCACCGTGAACTGCGGCTTGAAGCCCGTTAGCTCGGAGCGAGCCGGACGGCGCAGCAGATGGCGAATGAACAGCGAATGCCAAGCGTATTCGGTGACGATTCGGGTCGGCAGGCGGAAATCCTCGTCGGCGCCGGCGAAGAGGTCCTGGACGAATAGGTCCTTGTCAGCTGCGAAAGCACAAAAATCCTGAAAGAGCTGATCGAATTGCTCGCGCGTCATACGCTTGGCGTTGTCCCACCAAATCGAGCGTTCGGTCTCGCTATCGACCACGATGAATTTGTCGTTGGGAGACCGACCCGTGTGCTGGCCGGTCTTGGCAACAAAGGCACCACTGCTGCTCAATTCACCTTCTTCGCGACGGATCGCGATTTCCACGAGCTCCGCTTCGGTCTTGTTGGAGTGAATTGATCGCGCCGCGGTTAGCGGGAAAGTCATTAGAGTCATGATTGGCTTTCGAAGTTGTGTCTCGTGAATACAGCTTTGCTCAGGGCTGCCTCAACTGCCGACTTCTGCAGACCCATTGCAGCTCGCGAACCATCACGGCAGAATAGAGCGCCAAAGAGCAGTGGCGCCCGCTGCCAAAACACAAGATGATACCTGACGTGCTCCAGCTGGATCGCCCCCCTACGTCCCCAGGCGACACCACGGCTCGACGCGCACAAACAGAACGATGCAGCACTGCCGGGCGAATTGCCGCCGGTACTTCTACCCATAAATAAGGGTACCCTCCTCTACAAGGTATACGTAGGTCGGAAAGTTAAGAGTCTGCTGGAAAACAGAAAATTGTGGGTATCCGCGAGGTTTTGGCAACTGTATTGCGCGACGGCGGCCAAGGCCGTATTCAGCTTGTGTTCAACAGTGGGTCCGCAGTGTCTATTCCGCCACAATTAATGCATTTAACCGCCATAGAGCGCCGTTAGCGCGGCCAATAGGAACCCAAGGGTCGAACGGTCATGAAAGAAAAAAGCACCATCGCGCTGGTCGATGATGAGCGCAACATTTTGAATTCACTAAGAATGGCGTTGGAAGCGGAAGGGTTCAAAGTCCGCACTTACAGCGACGGCGCCGCAGCACTCGAGGCGCTGAACGAAGATCCTGTCGATCTCGGAATCTTCGATATCAAGATGCCCCGCATGGACGGCATGGAGTTGTTGCGGCGGGTCCGGCAACAATCAGACATGCCGGTGATCTTCCTGACATCGAAGGACGAGGAGATCGACGAGCTTTTCGGTCTGAAGATGGGGGCGGACGATTATATCGCGAAGCCCTTCTCGCAGCGCCTCGTTGTGGAACGAGTCAAGGCCGTGCTGCGGCGCGCCGGTGCCCGGGAGGCCGGTGCCGCCGGAACCGAGGCCGCGAAGGTGCTCGAGCGCGGCATGCTGAAACTGGATCCAGAACGCCATACCTGCCATTGGGATGACAAACCGGTCACTTTGACTGTGACGGAATTCCTGATTCTTCAGGCTTTGGCCGCACGTCCGGGTGTCGTCAAAACCCGCGATGCGCTCATGGATGCGGCGTACGATGATCAGGTGTACGTTGATGACCGAACGATCGATAGCCATATCAAGAGGTTGCGTAAGAAGTTCAAGCAGGTTGACGACAATTTTGACGTCATCGAAACGCTCTATGGCGTCGGCTACCGATTCAAGGAAGCCTAGGACGGCCGTGGATGACCGGCCGCAACATGCTGCGCTGGCGGCAAGTTGACGCTACAGTCCCGCACCGTCCTGATGAGCACTCGCAGGACGGCGCTTGACGTGCCAACGCGGAGGGTAAATGGCGCTCGACAGCGAACGCTTCACTACGACCGGGTCGAAACTCCTCGGGCTTCGTGAGGGCGCAGGTCGCCTGCTTTCCCAGGCCGCTGAACGCTGTCAGACATCCGCTCAGGCGGTCGGCAGCCGGCTCCGCCTGAATGACGTGAGTACGCCCGAACCCGTGACGCGGGTGGCCTCCAAGTTCGGAAAAGGCGGTCCTTGGCGCGAAGCGATCATTGCGTGGTTCAACCGGCAACCCCTTGTCAGATTTATCTCCGCGAGCCTGCTGCGGCGGATTCTTGCATCCAACCTCATCGGTTTCTTCATCCTATTCTTGGGGATTCTCTATCTGAGCTTGGATTCCAGCTGGATCATCAACGCGAAGCGCGATTCATTGCGCACGCAGGGGCAGATTATCGCGGCGGCCATCGCTGGAAGCGCGATGGTCAAGAAAGGTCAAATCCTGGTTGATCCGGACCGACTGCCGGCGACCGAGGATGCTCTTATCCCGTTTCGTGATGATGGTTTCGCGGCATTGCAGCTTTCGATTCGGCCTGAAAAGGTTGCGCCCATTTTTCGTCGCTTGATCGCGCCGACGAATACTCGTGCCAGGATTTATGATCGCCGAGGCAATCTGGTCGTTGATTCCAATCACCTCTTAAGGAAGGGCGACATCGGCAAGCTGCCCGATGCTACCGACGAACCGAAGAAGAAACGGCGCGCCAAGACGAAGGATTTCTGGACGCGGCTGCAGCATTGGCTGATCGACAAAGAAGTGCAGGTCTACAAGGAAATCGGGAACGCCAACGGCCAATCCTATCCTGAGGTTCGCAAGGCCCTCAAGGGTGAGGACGCTGCAATGCTGCTGCTCAACGAGAAGAGCGAGCAGATTGTGTCCGTCGCCGTGCCGATCACGCGGTTCAAAAGGGTCATGGGCGTGTTGCTTCTGTCAACGCCGCCCGGGGAAATCGACGACGTTCTGGCAAAGTCGAGAAGCGATCTTTGGCCGCTCGCCCTGATCGCACTGCTTGCCAGTGTCGCGACGGGCCTGTTCCTGACGAGAACCGTAGCCGGGCCTATGCAAAGGCTTTCCGCCAAAGCCGAGCACGCGAGCAGGGATATCTCGGCGCGAACCGCACTGCCTGATTATGCCGATCGCAAGGATGAGGTGGGGCAGATGGCGCAGGCCTTTTCGGCCATGACGAACTCACTTTACGGGCGGATCGAGGCAAGTGAGAAGTTCGCCGCCGATGTTGCTCACGAATTGAAGAACCCGTTGACCGCGGCAAGCTCAATGGCCCAGTCACTGGAGTACGCGCGAACCCAAGAAGACCGCGAACAGGTCGTGCAGCAGATCCAGCACGAACTGAGACGGCTGAACCGCCTGATCAGCGACGTGTCGCGCGCATCAATGCTGAATGCCCAGCTGCAACGCGAGACTCGCGAGCCCGTCCATTTGCTGGCCGTCTTACGAGACGTGGTGTCGATCTTCGAGGAGAAGGTCGAAGGCAGCGAAGTGAAGCTCGAATTCAACGCCGTCGGGGAAGAAGCGGAATTCGTCGTCGCGGGAACAGACGGGCGGCTTGGTCAGGTTTTCACCAATCTCGTCGACAATGCGATCTCGTTCTCTCCGAAAGGTGGCGAGGTCAGCATTTGGGCAAGGATCGATGGAGACGACGTCGTGGTCACTGTCGATGACCAGGGTCCAGGCATTCAAGAAGACAAGCTCGAGACCATCTTCAGCCGCTTTTATACTTACCGGCCCAGCGAGTTTTCGAGCCGAGGCAACAATTCGGGGCTCGGCCTGAGCATCTCAGAGGAGATCATCCAGGCCCACGGCGGACGTATCTGGGCGGAAAACCGGTATTCCGGGAAAGCCAATGAAGATAGCAGCGACCCAATAGGATCGCGCTTCGCGGTACGCCTTCCCGTTATGAGCCCGGCTGTGGCACGGTCTCTAAGCCGGAATGTTTGACGACGGTCAATGTCTAGGATCAGCCGCGATCCCTATGCTTGGAGCCTGAGCCGGGCAACGCTGCTGCCGCTCGCGACGGAATATTACCATGCCGATTGAATTGCCAGTGCGCGTGCACGCAACGACGATTGCCATTGCCGGCTGCGCGGCAATCATTCGAGGCGCTTCGGGCGCCGGGAAATCGGATTTGGCTTTGAGGTGCCTGATGTTGGCCCCGAATAGCCTCGTTGATCAACCGGCACACCTGGTCGCTGACGATTACACAGAGCTGTTTTTGCAAGATGAAGCACTGTTCGCGCGGGCTCCGGAACAGATTTCAAGACTCTTGGAGGTCCGTGGCCTTGGAATCGTGGACCTGGAGACGACGTGCGAGGCGGAGGTCGTCTTGGTGGTCGACCTTGTGGATGCGGCGGATCTGAGCCGGCTTCCGGACCCCTCTTCGAAGGTCCTGCTGGTGGAAGGCTTCAGTGTCGCGGCACTACGCCTGAGCATTAGTGAGCCATCAGCCCCGGCGAAATTGCTGCTAGCTCTCGATTATGTGCGGCGTAATGGACGGCTGCCTGCTTTGAGGTAGGCGGGGCGGGCTGTCGCACCTTCACGGGATTCAGCGGCACTCAAGTGACGCTCCCCGCGGCTTTTTACGTCTGTCGGAGCCCAACACTTGCCAAATCACCTAACGTAGGTCTTCGATGGGTCACGCATCAGGAACAGGATCGCGTGGTTATGATCGGACTTGTCATTGTCGCCCATGGCGGACTCGCCGATGAGTTCCGCGCGGCCCTCGAGCAGATCGTGGGGCCGCAACGCCAGATGGCGACCGTCTCAATAGCGCCCGATGACGATATGGTCGATCGTCGGCAGCAAATCCTTCAGGCCATTCAGGATACTGATATTGGCAAGGGGACAATACTGTTGACGGATATGTTCGGCGGAACCCCGTCGAACCTTGCCATTTCGGTGATCGATGAGGCCGATGTCGAGGTGCTGGCCGGAATCAATCTGCCGGTGCTGGTTAAACTCGCCAGCATCCGAATGGAAATGCCGCTGAAAGAGGCCGTGGCCGCTGCCTCGGATGCCGGACGCAAATACATCAAAGTGGCAAGTCAAGAGCTTTCCAGCGAACCCTAATCTGCGCTAAGTTGGTGCTTCGCCCCATCTTTTTCGCTGTCCCAAGAAAACAATGCCGGAACTCGACAGCCAACATCCCGAAGCCATCGTCACTATTCGTAATCGCAAAGGCCTGCATGCGAGGGCTTCGGCGCAGTTCGTCAAATGCGCCGAGACTTTTCGGGCCAACATCCAGGTGACGCGCGACGGGCAGACCGTCTTGGGAACCTCGATCCTCGGGTTGATGATGCTTGCAGCCGGACCCGGAGCAACCCTGCATATCCTGGCGAAAGGGCCGGAAGGGCCGGAAGCCATTGAAGCGCTGGTTGAGCTGGTCGAAGGCGGCTTTGGAGAGGATTTCTGTGAAGAAGTCTGACCCTGATCAGGCTAGCCGCCGGGCATAAGAGGAAAGGCCCCGCATTTGACGCGGGGCCCTGTTTTTACTTCGACAGATAGAGCGCCGAGACCTTTAGGGCGATGTTCCGGAAAGACTGTTTCAGTTCTTCCGCGTTTTGAGCGTTGTAAACGTGGTCGTCAGTCGACGCGCACTGGGCAAGTGTCTCTTCGGCGGTGCCACCGCTGGCAAGCTGGAAGCCAACCGAGTACACGGTAATACCCTGGGCTTTCATGGCGGTGCACAAGGCACGGGCCTGTGTTGCAGAGTCCCCTCCCGAGGCGTTGCAATTGCCCTTGGAGGAGTTGCTGCCAAGAGAGTTCTTATCGAGGACCCCGCTGTTGCAGTACTGGGTGTTGTATTCACCATCGGTCATCAGAACGGCGATCTTTTCGAGAAGCGGTTTGCCCTTGCTGTTGACCTGCTGCAGCATCGAGTAGGGCTTGGGCTGGCTTGCAACCGGGAAAACGCTGTTCCAATTCGGCGACAGAGTGTACCAAGCCCACGCGGTCCCAAGATGCCCGGCGGTGGTCCCGGTTGCCTGGAAGCTGTCGATCGTGGTCGTCAGCAGCGATTTGTCGTTCGTCAACGGCACGACCGGATTGCTCGGGCTGCAAACCCCATTTGTATTATAGACGGTGGTCAGGCGGTTACTGCCGGTCGGTGGGACGTCGACGAAGGCGTTGGAGCCGGTGCGTTCTGCTGCGCAGGTGGGTGCGCGCGTCCACTGGACCGAATCCCCATTGGCGTTGTTTTTGGTCTTGTAGGTGCTCGTACCTTTGAGAATTGAGCTGCTGAGAGTGCCGATGTTAACGGCGCGCGAAAACGGAACCAGGGCAACTCGGGACGTGTAGGCCCCGTCATCCTCCCAGACGACGATATTTACCAGGTCCTTTGCGGCTTCCTTCATGGCATCGAGCTTGTCGCCGGACATCGACCCCGTGACGTCAAGCATCAAAGAGACCTCGAGGCTGAATTCGGCGTTACCATTCACCGCCAGCTGCGCTTTCGAGAATTCGCTGCCCGACAGCGAAAGAAGCGGCAGAGAATTGATGCCGGCCAACTTCATGAAGGTCGTTTCCAGGATAGCTTGGCCTTCAGCGGTCAGAGACGTACCCGTGTCGACAATCTTGAACTTGATCGTGTCTTCAAGCAGCTTCGGCCGGTTCACGACGTTGGCTTCGTAGTATTTCTGCGCCTGATTTACAGCCTCATCATAGTCACCATGAACCTGCAAATAACGCGCGCCGGCGAGCACCGCGGCGTCAACTGCGCCTACAGTAGCGCCGCGGGCATGCAGCCAGCGCGAAATGTCGACAGCACCGGCTGCCGCCAGGAAGATGGTCATGATCATGATGCCAAAAAGCATGCCGACGCTGCCGGAACGGGCTCTCAGGAATCTCTTCG
>JARFQY010000032.1 GCA_029287535.1 Filomicrobium sp. | reverse complement strand
ATGGTGCTTATGGATGTGGTCTACAACCATTTCGGTCCCGACGGAAACTACCTCAATCACTATGCGCCTGATTTTTTCGATCCCAATCGCAATACGCCCTGGGGAGCTGCCATCGCCTTTGACCGCATGCCGGTCAGAGAGTTCTTTCTCCACAATGCGTTGTACTGGCTGGAGGAGTTTCGCTGCGACGGACTACGCTTCGACGCTGTCGACCATATCAAAGATACCAGTGAGGAAGAGGTTCTGGCCGAGATCGCCCGGGAGGTCCGTGCACGGATCACAGACCGACACATCCATCTCACGATAGAAGATGACGAAAACACGATCCGACTTTTCCAGTTCGAAGAGAATGGCACGCCGCGTCTCTATGACGCTGAATGGAACGACGACTGGCACCATGCGGTCCACGTGATCTCAACTGGGGAAGAGACTGGCTACTACGCGGACCATATCGATGACCCTGTTGGTCGTCTCGCGCGGACCATGGCGGAGGGCTACGACTACCAGGGTCAAACCTCAACATTCCGAGGCAAGACGCGTGGCGAAGCATCGGCGCACTTGCCGCCAACGGTCTTTATCAATTTCATTCAGAACCACGACCAGACCGGTAATCGAGCCCATGGCGACCGCTTAGTTTCGCTCGCACCGGCTGAAGCCATCGATGCGGCGTTGACTCTGCTGCTCATGGCACCTCACATTCCTATGCTGTTCATGGGCGACGAATATGGTGAGACAAGACCGTTCCTGTTCTTCACAGATTTCCAGGGCGATCTTGCCAAAGCCGTCGTCAAAGGACGGCGTAAGGATTTCGGCAGCCATGAGTCCTACGCTAACGCCGCCACCGGCAAAGAAATTCCAGATCCGAATGCGTTAGAAACCTTTGAGCGCAGCGTTTTAGAGCCAGCAAGCACAGCGCGTTTGGCACTCGTCAAGCGCTTACTTGCAACGCGCAAGAAACATGTTGTTCCGCTCATGCCATCGATTAAGGGTCACGCAGGAAGCGTCGTCGCGCGTGAGGGCGACGCCTTCAGTGTGAGTTGGCGGTCCGAAGACGCCGCCACCCTGACGATTACTGCGAATCTATCAGATGCGCCTGTCACGATCCCTTCGAAGACGACTGGCACACCGTTTTTCACGACCCCTTCTGGTATTGGTCCCAACACTGGCCCGATGTCACCGTGGTCTGTTGTCGCCAGCTTGAGCTCCGAGGTACCCCGATGACGGATCGGATCGACGACTTGGCGAGGCGCTTCGGGATCGCCGAAGGCTATATCAGCGAAGGTGGCGACTGGGTTACGACGCCGGACGAAACGAAAGCCAAGGTGCTCACGGCGATGGGCGTCCCGCTGGACGGCCGGGGAGACGTGCCGAAGCCGGCGCGCATGGAAGACATTGCGGGGCTGTCCGATTCCGCGTTCTGGCCGCCGTTCTTGGTCGACCACCGTTCCTGGGGCTTTGCCGTTCAAGCTTACGCGCTTCGCTCTGGGCGCAACTGGGGCATCGGGGACTTCGAAGATCTGGCGCAGCTCGCCGAGTACGCCGCAACGCTCGGCGCCGACTTTATCGGTGTAAGCCCGCTTCATGCTTTGTTTTTAGCCGAGCCAGAACGGATTAGCCCTTATAGCCCCTCGTCCCGCAGCTTTCTCAATTCACTTCTGATCGCACCCGACCAAGTAAAGGGCTTCCACGATCTCGACACACCCGAGCTTGAAGCTAGACGCGCTGCGCTTCGTGATACCGAGCTGATCGACTACCTTGGCATCGCCAAGCTCAAGATACTGATCCTCGAGGAGCTATTCGCACTTTTCTTGAAGGCCGGTTCGGCTGAAGAGAAAGATATTTTCGAGCACTACTGCTATGAGCAAGGCAAAGCGCTGGAGATACACACTCTGTACGAGGCGCTGTCTGAACATATGGTCGCGCAAGGCCGAAACGCTGACTGGACCACCTGGCCTCATGCGTATCATGACCCAACCAATATCGCCGTCCGCGACTTTGCCCGTGCCGCCAAGACACGCATCGCGTTTCACGCATGGCTGCAATGGACGGCCGAGACGCAGCTGGCGAACGCGCAACAACGGGCAAGCACAGCAGGCATGCGCATTGGCCTCTATCTCGATTTGGCCGTCGGCATTTCACCCGACGGCTCCTCGTGCTGGGAGGACGGACCCTCAATTGCCAGCGCCGCCCGCATCGGCTGTCCCCCGGATCCTTTTAGCGCCCAAGGCCAGGACTGGGGGCTGGTGCCTTTCTCTCCTGTAGGCCTCGCAACGGAGCGGCTGGAACCGTTCAAAGCCGTGCTGCGCGCGAATATGCGCCACGCCGGGGCGTTGCGCATCGACCATGCTATGGGCATGCAACGGCTTTATTGGATTCCAGAGGGCAATACGGCTGTCGACGGAGCGTATGTTGCCTATCCCTTCCGCGAGCTTTTGGAAGGCGTAGCCGCCGAGTCATGGATATCCCAGACGATCGTCATCGGAGAGGATCTCGGCACTGTGCCGCCGGGCTTCACGGACACGATGGTCCGGGCTGGTTTGCTGAGCTACCAAGTCCTTTACTTCAGCGCCGAGAACGATGTCTGGCGCGCGCCGCATGCGTATCGGCGCGAGGCGATGGTTTGCGCATCCACCCATGACCTTCCGACCCTTCGCGGTTGGTGGACCTGCAATGACATCAACTGGCGCGTCAAATGTGCCCGAACTACGGAGGCCGAAGCGGTTATTCAGCGGCAGGACCGGCAGCAAGACCGAAAACGCCTGATGGATGCGCTGATGGGCGCTCAAGCGCTAAAGCCCGACAAGTCCTACGCTGTGGCTAGCGAAATGCACGATGACGTTATTGTCGCAGTCCACCGCTTTCTGGCGGCGACACCATGCCGCTTGCTCGCTGTGCAGCTGGACGATGCGCTGGGCACCGTCGAACAGGCCAACGTTCCTGGCACCGTTGATGAGCACCCCAATTGGCGGCGAAAGATCGCCGTACCGATCGAAGAGCTGAACGACCAACCGCTTCTTCGGGCTGTCGCAAACGCCGTCGCTACCGAGCGCCCGAAGCGCTAGACAGGCCTGGCTAGAGCCCCGAAAGACCAGCGGCCGTGAGAATGGAGCGATTTCAGTTGGTTACACTTCACCCGGCTTCGCCGGTTTGCGGTCCGCATGACCGAGATCATGGGTCGGTGCGATACGGTCGCGGACGATCTGCTTAAGTTCCGTGATCTCTGGAAATCGCCCCTGCTCGCTCCGCGACCACACAAGATCGTCATCGATCCGGATCTCGAAAACCCCGCCGGTGTCGTCCGGGATCAGGGTGACGGATCCGGCCTCTTCGGCGAAGGTTGAGAGAATTTCCTGCCCCATCCAAGCCGCCCTGAGCATCCAATTGCACAAGCGGCAATAGGTAATGGCAATATGCGGTGCCGGCATGTCCATTGTATTATGTCCGGGAGGATGCACAGTGTGTCAGAAGACTGTAGACTGTGCGCTGAGATCGATTCCAGCCTTATTCCTAGGGAACCATGCCGAATACCGATAGGATACAGGCGAAATTCAAGGGTTTTTTCACCTGCACGGAACGATTGTCCGCGAATATACTCCCGGACAAAAGCAGCAACCTACACATTCGGCTGGTAACACCATTCTGATTCTGTCTCTTATACACATCTCC
>JARFQY010000377.1 GCA_029287535.1 Filomicrobium sp. | reverse complement strand
CCCAAATCGTGCCATCAAGCGTCATGGAAACACCAAATGCGGACATCACGCTGAAGAAAACCAGAAGCCCCTTGCACGCGATTAGTGCGCCAACGCTTCCGATAGCCGAGACCCACTGCAACATCGCCTTTTCTCCTGCTGAACTCAGTTCCAGTAGCCACCAGGGCCCACACCATGAGCCTTCACGCTTGAGCAATCCCGGCACCGGCGCCTGCGTTTTGCCTCCTCGAAGTTACAGTGGCGGTCGACCGCTTGAGCCGTGATACGGCTCTGGGGGCTACAGGCAGGCCATTGGATCGATCGACCAATCCCCGAAGTGGTACCCGATGATTGACCGCTCGTATGCAGCCACACCGCTGTAACCCTGGCACGCTCCGAGTATGAACTGCGCCATCTGGTAAGCTGCTAGGAGCGCTAGTAGGCCAATAGCCAAGCGCAAGAATAAGAACAGAGGCCAAATCTGCCCGAAATCATTAACTGCTCCTTCGTGTTCCAAGGGCAGTTCGGTATTGTGCTTCGAGGAGAGAATTTGTTTAGAGCGAGGGTCCGCAGCCCCTTTTAGCGCTACGAAATTGACCCCGCACAGGCGCCGTTGAGCTAGCATGGCATGCACCGAAGAACGGCATTGCCCCCAGATTATTGAATATACATCGGATATTTCAGAAATTGCCAATCACATTCCACGAGGTCAGTCAGAGGCGAGACACGAAGAAGACCGATGTGGTGAGCAACATGGCTGTTTCGCTCTCAGGTCTACTGTCAGCATGTATACGAACCATCTTGCCTTAGGCTATCAAGGCAACCGCGCGCCCGCAAAAGTCGACGTCACCGTCCAGGACCGCACTAAAGCTGATCGCTTCGCAAGGATCCGAGAGCTTCAGGAGAAGGTTTTGAAGGCGACAACTCCCATTGACGCTGAAGCAGAATAGACCAATCCCGAGCCCCAACTTGCACAGGATGTGATCGGGATCCCTGCAAATGTGCCCGCCTCCTGCTCTGGTTTTTCAAGGTTTTTTCGGCTTGTTTCTCCGGGAACAGCAGCGGGGCGGGATCCTGCCTAGGGTTGTTGCAACGGCGGCAACGAACTGACCGTCAATGGCTTCAGCAGGAGGATAAAGGGACAATGTTCACGGCCATCAACACCACATTCGCACAGACCACCATCGCCATCGCAGCCACAGTCGTCGTTGGGATTGCAATCTCATCGGCTCCAGCATCGGCTAAAGGCCGCCAGTATGAGGTGCAAGACTACCAGTTCAAGAGGGCGACGCACGGTTATGAAGGCCAGGCCAACGGTGGGTACTTTTGTTCGTACGTTCGCATTCCGAAGCGAGTTTGCCGGGGTTCGCGCTGCAAGGTTCGCGGTTGGACGCTACGCCAAGAGTGCCGTTAAGCCACTACGGCCAAACACATCAACTCGACGGTGCTGGCGCCTCCTCCTCGCCAACCGTCAACCTCGCCCGTGCTCGGTCCGCAATACGGCCTGAGCGCGGGTCTCTCCTTGCCGCCTAGCATGATCGTCTGCAGTTCATACCTGCGGGCACAACGCGCCCCACTACTTCTTGAGGCGCTGTGTTTTCACACAGCCTCTCCACTTTGCGGACATTGCGAGAGTTGAGCCGTGCCGGTTCAGAGTTCAAGGGCATGTCATCGGATCTATTGACCATAAGCCAAGCACTCGGCCGGCGATGGACCGGTTGAAGGCTTGAGCGCCGCCGTAGCCTTGGCATGAGCCCAGATAAAAGTGTCCGCCCTCATATGTCGCAAGCACCAAGACTACGACTAGCATCACGGCGAGAATCCTGATTTTTAGAGCGCTCTTGGGCACCCCAACGAAACGGAGGCCGCGGTCTTCCTCTCGGACATTTTTGGTGTTGCCGGAGTTCCAGTAATGAAAAATCATCATGACCGTTGAGTAATGGTATCGCTCACGCCTCAAACGTAGATTTCGCAATCAAGAAAATTTGGTTGGGGGCATCAATTCGAGGGTAACAGGCTGTCAACTTCCTTTTTGAAGTCGTCGATATCGTAAGCCATTCCGTTCAGGACGGTACTCCAATGCCTGACGTGTGCTGCCGTCGCGACCGCTTCCCGGATCTCAGCCTCGCTAGCGCCGCTTGCCCGAGCCTTCTTGTCATGGACATACACGCAGTAAGGGCATGGCACCTGGGCAGCAACTCCCAAAGCAATAAGCTCCCTTGTTTTCGCAGCTAACTTTGCTTCGGGTCCCATCAGCGTCTCGTCGGCTTTCAACATCGCCTTGAGCGCATGCTCCGGATACGTATTCGAATAGAACCGAGGTGGCTCGCCTGCCGCTGCGACAGCTGTCAGTAATGCGGACGCAGCAATTGCTGTTAGCGTACTTGTGAGCTTCATAATGCAATGCTCCTACGGCTGATAGAGTTTTCGTCAAGGGTCAGATACCGACGCCTTAGCTATCCACCCGGCTTGTTGGTCAGTCGGGCGGCAACATAGCTGTCTTGGCCACTAATCAAGTTGGTGCTACCCTGTCTTGAGAGTCCTGATGAATAGCCGTCCTTTTTCCGACGAATATCTAACTTTCTGAAATACAGAGACTTTTTTCTCTCACGGCAAGCCTGTGTCCAGTGGACAGGTCACTAAATACCCAGACCGCTTTTGAACTCGGCGATGTGCGCATCGATCCTTCAGCCCTAGGTTTGAGCCGAGGCGACAGGACTATCCGCGTCGAAGCAAGGGCAATGCAGCTGCTTGTTTATCTCGCTGAAAACGCTGAGCGCGTGGTGAGTAGGGACGAAATCGAAGCTGATGTATGGGGTGGGCGGATCGTTAGTGAAGATGCTTTGACCAGTGCGATAGCGAAACTTCGGCGAGCACTTGGAGATGATGCTCGCCATCCCAGGTTCATCGAGACAGTTCCAAAGGTTGGTTATCGCCTTTTGTTACAGCCGCTCCCCCTTTCTCCGGCGGCTGATCCCAGTCGTCAGCTCCAGCTCTGGGGCAACGGCAAACACCTACGATGGGCGGCGGTTCCGTTAGTCCTGGTGTTGTCCCTGGCAGTTATTTGGATGGCTTACCCGCTCCGCAAATTTCTGCCCATGGAACCGATTGTTCCGGCAGACAAACCTAGCATTGCGGTACTGACCTTTGAAAACTTGGGCCCCTCCGAAAACGAAGATTACTTCGCCAGAGGCATTGCAGATGACCTGATCAGCGATCTTGCAAAGGTCTCCAGTCTATCAATGACCTCAAGCCGCTCCATCGATTACTACAAGCGCGGCAATACTAATCCGCGACGGATCTCTGCCGAGCTTAAGGCCGATTACATCGTCGACGGAAGCGTTCGACGTCAGGGCAGCAAATTACGCTTCAACGTTCAGATTATAGATGGGCGCAGCGAGCGCATCCTTTGGGGCAATCGCTACGATGGAACAGTCGATGACGTTTTTGGGCTCCAAGATGTATTGGTCGATGAGGTTCTGACCACTCTAAGAGTCAGACTGACACCTCGTGAAAAAGCATCACTCGCGCGCCGTCCAACTCGAAGTATCGAGGCGTACGATCAGTACCTACAGGGAATAGAGCGCCAGGGCCGACGTTCCCGTGAGGAGAACAAAGCCGCAAAGGTTCACTTGAAGCAAGCCATCGAGTTAGACCCTCGATTTGCGCGGGCCTATGCTGGCCTGGCGATGGCTCACTCGCGCGATGCAATAGATGGCTGGGTCGAAGATCCGATGTATTCGCTTGAAGTGGCGAAACAGTTGGCAACCAAAGCAGCCAAAATCGACGCGTCCATTCCACAAGTTCATTTTGTTATGGGACAGGTAGAGCTGTTTCGCCGTCGTCATCTCCAGGCGATCGAGGCTGCAAATCGAGCAACTGAGATCGATCCTAGCTTTGCGGATGCTTATGCTTTGAAGGCCTGGATCTTGAATTATGCTGGTCGTTCCAGCCAGGCCCAGTCTGCAATCCAAGAAGCAATTCGTAGAGCTCCGAGGCCGACAGCATCGTACCTGGAGGTGCTGGGAGAAATCCAGTTCGTGTTGGGCCTCTACTCTGATTCCGCCGCCACCTTTCAACAGGTGCTGACAATCAACCCATCATATATGCGCGCGAGAATGTGGATCGTCGCTGCGCGTGCTCTTGCGGGCGATCTGGAAGCTGCCCA
The DNA here is from genome assembly GCA_029287535.1 of Filomicrobium sp. Classification (GTDB taxonomy): domain Bacteria; phylum Pseudomonadota; class Alphaproteobacteria; order Rhizobiales; family Hyphomicrobiaceae; genus Filomicrobium. Next base: position 2,828 of record JARFQY010000377.1, on the reverse strand, counting down.
ATGGGAGGTGGATGAACTCATGGTCTTATCCCCGGAGTTTGACCTGGACGACCTGCAGTTCTCCTTTCCTTTCAAGGACCCGCGTGAACTAGACAAATTCATAAACGGATTGGAGACTGCCGGTTTGGTCATGCGGCGGGTCGAAAAGGCAAAAGATCGCCTATGAACCAGCGTCATTGGACCGACCTTTTGACGTCACGAGAACTTCGTCAGATCTAGTCAAGTTACTTTGGAGTGGATGAGTCCGTAAGCTGGACCAAGCAAGGCCTCCTCAGAGACGACATGAAGCCCGCTTGTTGATCAAAGCGCACATCGCTCTTGGGCTACGTTGCGACAGAAATGTCGGCGAAGTAATTGCGGCCAAGCCAAGTTGCAATGTCCCGCTTGAGGCGCGTTGGACCTGTCAATCTTATTCGCTTGTTGCGCAGTGCTTGTCCGAGCCCGATGTCGCCCATCCAGACGCCAGTTAGCGTGCGCACGTCTGTAGAGACCGTGAGATCAACCTCGTGACCTGGGTCCTTCATACACACGTCGACCTCGCCATCCTCGATGACCAGCCACCAGCGACGGAACTTCGCATCGAAATCGGCGAACTCAATATGCAAGGTCGTCCGTCCCGCACCGAAATACGCCGCATTCATTGTCCGGTGAATGTCCCACATTAATAATGAGGGATCGAGGTCCTCTGGCGCGAGCTTGCCGCGGGCCCGCGGTGTGGCAAAGATCATCGCCTGCCAGGTTGACGGTTGGTGGAGCCGACCGCCGTTATACGTTACGCCGCAGATCCGGGTGGAGGCTCTTGCCCAGTATGTGATCGGAGGCGCCAATAACGTAGCCGCTGGCACCGACAATGAGCGGGTCATAGCGGCCGATGACGCGCAGATCCTTGCCGGGGTATGGCAGTGTGCTCAAGAAGTGCTTAATGCAGTTCAGCCGGGCCCGTTTCTTGTCGTTCGATTTAACAATCGTCCAAGGCGCATCCGCGGTATCCGTATAAAAGAACATCGCTTCCTTGGCTTCGGTGTAATCGCCCCATTTGTCGAGCGACTGACGGTCAATCGGAGAGAGTTTCCATTTTTTGAGCGGTTCGTGTTCGCGAGATTTGAAGCGCCGCAATTGCTCATCGCGGGTCACTGAGAACCAATATTTGTAGAGCCTTATGCCGCTGCGGACGATCATGCGCTCGACTTCGGGTGTCTGGCGCATGAACTCGAGATAATCCTGGGGGCTGCAAAAGCCCATTACGCGTTCGACCCCCGCACGGTTGTACCAGGATCTGTCGAATAGAACGATTTCTCCACCAGCAGGGAGGTGTCGGATATAGCGCTGGAAAAACCATTCCGACCTTTCGCGGTCAGTTGGTTTTTCGAGGGCAACGACGCGTGCCCCGCGAGGATTGAGATGTTCTGTAAAGCGTTTGATCGTGCCGCCCTTTCCGGCGGCGTCGCGACCTTCGAAAATTAGTACGATCTTCTCCCCCGTCGCCTTGACCCAATCTTGGACCTTAAGGAGTTCGACCTGTAGCTCGGCCTTATGCTCGTCATAGGCGCGGCGGCTTATTTTGCGCTTGTAGGGATACTCACCTGTTTCGAACATCCGGCGAATCTGCTCTGGGTCTTGGCGAGCTTCCGCAAGGCGGTGGAGAGGGTTTGCTGGGTTCGCGTCCGTTGACGAATCTCCTCCATCGACCCGGGCGGACTTCTCAGCCGTGGCGCCGTAGCCTTCGGCCGGGGATGCCTTGGTGTCTGATTCGTGCTTGGAGGATCTTCCTTGAGATTTCTTTTCTGCTTGCCTCTGGGTCATCAGGCTTCTCCAGTCGTCGACTATCAATCGTGAATAGGCGGAATACTTCATCTTGGACCGGAGGAAGTTAAAATGCGACTTAGTTCAATCGCATACTAAAGTTTTGACGAAAGTCGGTTTTTTCTTCGTTTTTGATTGGAGTTCACGTCAGCGCAGTTCCTAGACTGGCTCACACGCGTTGGTATCCAGCCCATCCAAATCTATCCAGGACCGCCCTGGGAGAACGGATACAACGAGCGCTTCAATGGCACGCTGCGTCACGAGGTGCTCAACGCCGAGTGGTTCTCAACGACCCGGCAGGCACAGATCGTTATCAATCAGTGGCTGCGCCAATACAATCACGTGCGGCCGCATGAGGCTCTCAGAATGCGAGCACCGGTACCAGAGATCATCCAGAGAACCACCAATTAAGTGGTCCAGACCTAGGGGGCTTTACAAGGGTGGCAGGCTGTCTCTCTGGCTTGTGGTCATGATGTGATGATCGATATGCCCCAAGAACTGACGGAGATATTGTTGGCTTCGAGGTAATTGTAGCTATTGTCTGCCGGGAGCCGCAGTCAAGGCGATGGGATACCGTTGTCTGGGCTATGGAGTGCATTGGGGGAGTCTTCCTCCTATAGACCAGCCAAAAATTCGGAAACTGGCGAACGGAGGTTGTAATGACGCGGTTAAGGACAAAGCGGCCATGCATGGTTTTGGCGGGATGCACAGTTGCCTTCGCGATCGCTTCCGTGGCGCCTGCCCATTCGCAAGAGATTAGCAGACCGTGTGCCGCGGCAGTCGGCTCCTTCCTCACGGTCAACACGTTCGGCAGCGACAAACAAGCTGAGAGTCGCAGTCTTCTTGCCTTCACCAACGGCGGGCATGCGTTCCGCTTCGATTCCGATGAGACTAAAGCTGCGCTCGATCGTCGGACTTTTGGCGATAGCTTGGGACGCTGGCGTTGCGACGGGGTCGACGGTGACGGCGTCGTTCGCCTCACGACCACGATGCTGGACTTCACCTTTGCCGGTTCCGGCGGAAAG
>JARFQY010000354.1 GCA_029287535.1 Filomicrobium sp. | reverse complement strand
CCGGCGGCTTCGGGGTCGCCCGCTTCGTTCAGCTCATTGGACTCGCAGATCGGATCGGAATCGAAATCGTTCGGATCTCGGCCCGGTACGACCTGCTCCATCTCATACGACTGCCTCGGACCGCGGGCGATGATCGGCTTGACCCACGCCTCGATGAGCTCGTCGTCCTCTCCCCAGTAGTGTTCCTCGGGTGTCCAGAGTCCCTGTTCCTCGAGCTTCAAGGGAACGAGATCCAAGGCGTCCACGTCGAGGCGCGACGACTCGATCTCGGCGGAGAGATAGGGGTACCCTGCGTAGGTCCACTGCTCGCGCGGCTTCACCACCGCGATCTCGCCCGGCACGATGTCCGACAGCCGGCTCGCGCGCAGCGTGATGACCTGATCGCTGCCCACGAGGCGGCACCGGGCGGCTTTCTCCTTCACGGACAGGACGACCAGCTCGATCGGGCCGCTCAAATCGAGGTTCGTGGCAGCGACCCTGTGCCCGCGCTTGCGGCGAGGGGGAGGGCCGGCTTGCTCCGGCCAGGGATCGAGCCCCGACCACTTGCGGTAGGCCGCGACGAGATAGTCGCCTCGCGATTGCTCCGCGAGCACCACCTCGGACGCAGAGACCCTGTGCTCCGAGCCGTCTTCCCGTCTGCATCGGGCCACGAGCCCGCGCCTCTGGTTTCCGTCGTAGTCAAACTCGACCACGGAGACCGGCTCACCGATGACGAATGCGTTGCAGGGCAGCTCGATGCTGTCCTCGAACGCGGAATGGAAAGCCCAGAGCTGCTCGTCATCTCCATAGGCGTCAGTGGTGATCTCCTCGATCAATCTGTCCAGATGTTCCGTTGTCATGCCGTCGCTTCTTTTCCTCATCGGTCACTCCGCTCTTTCGTGCGCCAGCGCGCCTTGGCGCGATCAATGAACGAAGGCTCGTCGTTCGGCGGCATCCCCTCGACCAGACGTTCGAACCCCGGCATGAAGCTGCTCTTGCGACAGTGATCAGCGCGAACCTGGCGCACGGTCTTGCTCCATTCGCCTTCGAGCCCGGCACGCTCGAAACAGCGCTTGGCGCGTTCGAAGTTGGAGAGCGCGGCATCGTAATACTTGCTCTTCTTGGCGTTGACGATGCGCAGTCCTTGGGCCCGCCAGAGCCGAGCTGCGAGATCGGGATGAGCCTTCTCGAACTTCTTGGCCGCTGGCTCGGTGGCGTAATGGCTCAGATCTTCCAGGTCATCGTCCTTGATCTGACGCACGAGCTCGGCGAGCCGGTCCAGCTCCTTGGTCTTGAGCAGCAGTTCCATGATCGAACAGAGGTCGGCGGCCGTCGCCACCTCAATGGCCTTCTCGTGCCACTCCTTGCGCTGGCCTTTAGGGACGTACTTCATGAGGTCGTCGTAGGTGTAGGTGCTCGGGTGCTTGCGATAGTCCGACCAGGCAGCGTCGAGTGCCTCGTCACCCCGGCCGAGCTTGGTCAAAAGGCCGCGTTTGAGCTTGGCGAGATCGTGGCTGGCGATCGAGCCGTGCGGTGTCTGCTTGTCGACGTCGAAGCCACGTTCCACCCAGGAGAGGGCCTCCTTGGGTTTGCGTTTGGAGACGAGCAACCTGGCGATGGCATGGCAGTCCTTCGCGGTGAGGCCGGTCTCTTCGGCGAGCGCTACGTAGGCGGCGACATTCTTTTGGGCCGCATAGAGCGTACGCAGGACCTCGCCCCAGCGGCGGCGGATATAGTCGGGACGCTCTCGGAGCTTGTCATCCTTCATCGCTGACTTCTCTGCCGCGGCGTCGAACCGTGCGCGGACCAGCTTCACGAAGGCTGCGAGGTTGGCCTTGTTGAAGACTCTCACCGCGTCCATTTCGAGCGGGTAGCAGAAGCCGTAGTCGTCCTGATCCATCCAGGTCAGCAAGCGCGAGGCGGTCTCGTCGGGATCGGTTCCACCTGCCTGGCGCGCCTCGATCCAGCCGCAGTAAAGATCGTCTAAGAACTGGCCGAAGCTGCCGCTGGAGTCGTCGAGCTCCTCGATCTTCACGTAGCAAGCGGCGAGGAAAGTCTCGTACAAGGTGACGGCTCGCGCCGGGTCGCTGCTGACCAGCTTGGCGATCTTGGTGGCGACCTCGTCGAGATCGCTCACGAACGAGAAGCAGGCGCCGTACGGAATGAAGGTGCCCGGACTGAGTACCAGCTCGATTTCCTGCTCAATAGGGTCGCCCTGGGAGCGTCGCTTTCGGGTCATCCGTCTTGCTCTTCACGTCTGGCGCTGTTGCGATTCGCGTTACCGTCGCCAGACAGCTCGCGGTCGAGGAGCTTGGCCACGAAGTCCTGTATCGTGGTGTCGAGCGCAGCGTAGCGGATCCGCAGCCGGCGGTGCTGAGTTATCAACGAGTTAGAATTGTGCATCTGGGAATTGTCCATTTAACCCAACAGGATAGAAACTGTTTATGAAGATGTGCCCAAATAGGGAGACTATTCATCGAAGACTGTGGCAACGGACTCCATAGGCAAAAAGAGCTTGAGCGGTTGGCTCGGCAGAGGGATGAAACCGAATCGCCGATAGAACTGGGCCGCCCGGTCATTCAGGGCGTCGACGATCACCGCATAGACTGCCATTACTTGGCTGGCTTGGGCGATGCGCTGTAAGGCGTCGGCGAGCAGGATGGAGCCGAGCCCCTTGCCTTGGTGGGATTTGGCAACGGCCAGTCGCCCCAGCAGGACCACCGGAACCGGATACCTGGGCAACCGGCGTCGGAACTCCTCGGGCAGGTCAGTGGCGTCGAGGCCGCCGGCACTGAGGCTGTAGTAGCCGATCACCTGCCGTGGTGCGTCCGGAGGCGAGGCGGCGAATACCCGGTTGACCCTTCGCCTGATGTCCTGGCTGGCGTATTGGTGGAGGTATTGGGTGAGGGAAGGTTCACCGCAGTCGAATGATTTCCGGTCGTGCTGTTTGCCGAGCGGAGCGATGATGAGTTCCAACCGGGTGGTCCCTTACCGCTGGACGCGTTTCTTGTGTTCGGCGAAGGCCTGCTTGAGCTTGCCGTTGGGGCTGGGAGGATTTTCCAGGGCATCCAGGAATACTTCCCAATCGGCCTCGATCAGTGTGAGTGTCTCGTGCTCGTGGATTACCTCGTCGGCTGCATGCAGAGCCTTGCCGAGTACGAATTCCGACAGGCTCTTGTTTGCATAGGCGGCGGCCCGCTCCAGCTTCTGCTTGGACAGTGCATCGACGCGGATGTGCATGCGCTCCTGCTTGACGGTTTCTGCGGTGGCCATAGGGATATCTCCAATCAACGCTCAGAGTGTACGCCATATGTACGCACAATGCAATACCGGATCTTTCTGGGGCTAGGGGACTGCTAGATTGCTGCGCACGGGTGGAACATAGTAGACACGATCTGGACACGGTTGCCTTTTAACCTATTGAAAATAATGAAAATATCGAAGGTTCGAATCCCTCCCTCTCCGACAACTAATTGAAAAATGATGGAATAAATGAAGAAAAAGCCCGCGATACGGTGGCGCCTTTTATGCCTACACCGCCTTCGGCGACATCACTGCCCACCAGGGGGTGGGCTACGCCTATGACGCAGCCGGCCGCGTGCAGAGTCTCACCTATCCGTCCGGCGCCATCCTCACCTACGCCTATGATGCGGCGTGGCAGGTCGAGCGGGTCGATCTGACCGCCGGCGGCAGCACCACGGTGCTCGCGAGCGGCATCCAGTACGAGCCCTTCGGTCCGGTCCGTACCCTCACCTACGGTAATGGCCTGAGCCTGAACCAAAGCCTGGATACGGCCTACCGGCTCACGGACCTGACTGCGGGAAGTGCGCTGAGCCTGAAAAGAAGTTTGATTATCGTTCTGACGCCGGCCATGATGACCAATATCATGCCAGAATAGTTTCGCCGCCGCGATTTTATGGCAGCCAGGTTGTTAGAGGACATGAATTTTGTATTTTTGCGGACGACAACGGGCTAAGTTGAGGCGCAATCAGGGAGTGTGGGGGTGAGGGTTTGCGCTGGCGATCACATCATCCTTTTGGGAGCGGGTTGACCACCGTCAAGTCCGGGAAGCGGGAGAAATCTCGGTCGGCGGACCAGAGCACACGCACCCCGTGAAATAGGCACAGTGCGGCCACCCGAGCATCGTGCACTATTGCACCCTGCAGCATGGCTGGCCGGGCGATCCGCTCGAGCGCATCCAGGTAGCCTTCACCTTCAGCTAGGAATCCGCCGGAGAGACTCGCGAG